>CAINDJ010000342.1 GCA_903847325.1 uncultured beta proteobacterium
GATCTTTTACAATTCCTATAAAAACTATCATGTCAATATTGCATCGCCTCAGTCTGACTCAAAAATTTCTTATATTGGGCTTTATTGCCCTGGCGATGGTCGTGATTCCTACTGCCCTGTTGTTTAGCAATGTTTCGTCGCAGGTCGAGACGGCAAAGCTCGAATTAACGGCAAACAAATCCGTTGTGGCACTGGATAAAGTCGTGCAGCTTTTGCAGGTGCACCGCGGCATGTCAGCCGGGGCGCTAAATGGTAATGATGCTTTGGCATCACGTCGTCCTGATGTACGCGATCAATTAGTCAAGGCAATGGACAGTTTTGATGTCGAGATTAATAAGGCTCAGGCGACTGACGCCATCTTGAAGCCTTGGGGCGACGTGCGCAAACGCTGGACGACTCTTGAGCAACAGATTTCCAATGCCCAGCTCAAGTCCTCAGTGAGTACTGCGTTGCACTCTCAGCTAATCGGCGAGATGTTAACGATCAATGAAAATATCCTGAGTGACTATGGATTGTCGCTGGATCCCGAGGCCAGTACTTATTTTCTGATTCAAACATCCTTGGTCAATCTCCCCTGGCTAACTGAAAATATTGGTCTCATGCGCGCTCAGGGTACCGAATTTTTGAGGCAGGGCGTGCTGCCCCTCGAAGGGCGTGCAATCTTGTTGGGGCTGAAAAAGCGCGCGATAGAAGTCAAGGGCGAAATGACGCGCAACTTAAAACGTGCGACTCTTGGCAGCGCCGAGATGGATATGCGTTTAACCAAGCCCAGTGAGGCGATCCTGACTGCTGTGGATCAGTCCCTGGCCTTGACTGATTCGGTGCTGCTCAATGCAGTGCAGATTGATTATCCTGCGAAAGATTACTGGGATACGTTGACGCGCACCATTGACGGGCTATACGAATTCAACGGTAGTGCGATAAAGAGTCTTGGCCTGGCACTTGAAGATCGTGTCCGTTCACTCGAATATACCCAGCTATTTGTAGTGGCTGTGCTGTTATTTGGCTTAGGTGCGGCAGTGGGGCTGGCGATGCTGTTTGTACGCAGTATCACAATGCCTGTCGCCGACGCTGTGAGGGTCGCCATGGCTGTTGCGCAGGGAAACTTAGCTGTCGAGGTGCCCGTACGGGGAACCAATGAGCTTGGGCAACTGATGCAAGCCTTGTCCAGCATGCGCGACCAGCTGGCCAGCGTAGTGACGCAGGTCCGTCGTGGTTCAGAAGCTGTTGCCACAGCCAGCTCTCAAATCGCCGCGGGTAATAACGATCTGGCCGCGCGCACCGAAAGTCAGGCCAGTGCTTTGGAGCAGACGGCCGCCTCCATGGAACAACTCAGCGCAACAGTAAAACTAAACGCTGATAACGCACGTCAGGCGAATCAGTTGTCGAAGAATGCGTCCAGCGTTGCCCTCAAAGGAGGTGAAGTCGTGTCTCAGGTGGTGGGCACGATGAAGGAGATTAATCAAAGTGCGGATAAAATTTCTGACATCATTAGCGTGATTGATGGTATCGCCTTTCAGACTAATATTCTTGCGCTCAACGCTGCGGTAGAGGCCGCACGTGCCGGCCAGCAGGGTCGCGGTTTTGCTGTCGTTGCCACCGAGGTGCGCTCGCTTGCCGGACGCTCGGCAGATGCAGCAAAAGAAATTAAGTCCTTAATTAGTGCCAGCGTCGAGCGTGTAGAGCGGGGTACCGCGCTGGTAGATCATGCCGGTGCGACCATGACTGAAGTGGTTAACAGCATTGGTCGTGTGACCGATCTCATGGGAGAGATCTCTGCCGCCAGCACTGAACAAAGCCTCGGTGTGACTCAGGTCGGTGAGGCCGTCACGCAAATGGATCAAGTCACACAACAAAATGCTGCCTTGGTTGAGGAGATGGCGGCTGCGGCCGGCAGTCTCAAGGGGCAGGCTCAAGACCTGGTTCGAACGGTATCTTTGTTTACTCTCGATGGTCAGGCCAGCAATGACATCGCTGCGCGTCAACCGGTTTTGCCTCGCTCTACCGTGTCCGGTGAGCCAAGAGCTTCGTTTAAACAAGCGGTTTCTGCTCAGTCGTCACGTGCGAAATCTGGTGCTAACGCTAAAGTACCCGCTGCGACTGCTGACGAAGAGCAGTGGGTGACTTTTTAATTGTTACGAACAGTTGCAAAGCGAAACATTGATTTTTTCAGACTGAGTACTTAAGCACGCTAAGCACGCTAAGTACGCGCGATAGGCATATCCTGCCAGCGCGTGGTGTACTGCGGCGTACGTCTTTCCTGTTTCATACTCCATATCCGATGTGCTCCTCCAAGTCCGGCGCTGGCGAGTAACAAAGCGCCTCTGCCATAGCGCTGATTGACAGCATCCATCGCTTGCATGAGCCGGCCTTGATCGATGGGGTTATTTGGTGCGAACGCCGGGGTTGCCGAACGCTCAGTCAAGTCAATATCAAGCTTGAGCTGGTTGCGATCCGCGGGTTGTAAGTCAAGTAGCATGACGCCAGCTTTGGCGTAGTTGTATCCGGATTTGTAAATTGATTTTAGACCTTGCGTGGCAGCCTGTGCGATCGTGTGGGCATCTGAGCAAGGCTCTGGCAGCTGGATACACACCGAGCGGCTGTACTGCTTTTCTTTCCTGAAAGGGCTGGTACGGATAAAGCACAGCACCTTGTTGGCGTGGCTGCGCTGGCGGCGGAGTTTTTCCGAGGCTCGGCTGGCGAATTCACTCACGGCTTCCCGCAGATCGGTTAATTCTGTCACGGGACGTCCAAAAGACCGCGTACAGGCGATTTCTTTTTTATCCGGTGCGATATCCTCGATCTGAACGCATGGCGTGCCCTGCAATTCGCGTACAGTGCGCTCGAGCACAACGGACCAGCGACTACGTACGACGCTTGGCTCCATGCGTGACAGATCAAGTGCCGTATGCACGCCATGTTCTTTGAGTTGTGCGGCATAACGGCGACCTACGCCCCACACCTCACCGACTTCGGTCAGACCGAGCAAGTAGTCGCGTTCCTCGGTGCTGATGCTCGACAGGTCGCAGACTTGTGCATATTCCTGTGGGTAGCTGTCTGGTTTGCGTTCGGCTGTTTTGGCGATGTGGTTGGCGAGTTTGGCCAGCGTTTTAGTCGGGGCGATCCCAATCCCGCAAGGCAAACCTGTCCACTGCAGAATTCTGCTGCGGATGATACGTGCACGTCTGACCAGGCAGCCGCGTACCCCGTCCAGGCCGATAAACGACTCGTCAATGCTGTAGATCTCCTGCGTCGGGCCCAGACCTGCTGCGATCGCCATCATCCGGTCGCTCATGTCGCCGTAGAGTGCGAAATTCGCCGAGAGTGCGACCAGTCCATGGGACTCGGCCAGATGCTGGATTTTGAACCAGGGTGCCCCCATTTTGATATCAAGTGCTTTGGCTTCGTTGCTGCGCGCAATCGCACACCCGTCATTGTTGGACAGCACCACGACAGGGGCGTGATTCAGGCTGGGGCGAAAGACGCGCTCGCAGCTGACAAAAAAGTTGTTTCCATCGACCAGGGCAAACACAGTGAGTTTCTCTTTTTGTTGTGTTCAAGTGCGAAAATTCAAGTACGGAACTGCTTGATCGCAGCGATCACCACACCCCAGATTTCGAGTGTCTGACCTTCTTTGGGAACGATATCTGCAAAGGTGACATTGGCGGCCTTGAGCTTGATGCGACCAGCACGCTGGTGGAGCGTTTTGCAGACAAATTCACCATCAATCACGGCCACCACAACCTGGCCGTGGCCGGGCGTAATCGCACGGTCGACCAGCACCACATCCCCATCAAAAATACCCGCATCGCGCATGGATTCACCGCGGATACGCAGTAAAAATGTGGCCTGTGGATGCTGAATGAGCTGCTCCATCAGGTCGATGCGCTTGACCATATGGTCTTCGGCAGGCGAAGGGAATCCTGCCCGGACGCTGGCATCGATGATGCCAACCGGCCAGGTCAGGACGGGGAGAGGGGTGGGGTGAGCGTAGGGGACGGGCATAGGGATCTTTTTATCATCTTGATTTACTGTATGAATATACAGTATTGTTTGCCGCTAACCCTATCGTTTCTCTATTAGTTTTGTGTGTTTTTGATGTCTATTCAAGATAGCTTAATAAATATGCACTATGCGCTATGCACGTATAATTCTTACGACGCATCCGCTCAGGGAGCTATAACCATGCATAAGAGAATAACAATCACGTTAGACGAGGACGTCTACGACGGGCTGTACAAAATAATAGGCAAAAGACGCATCAGTCAGTTCATTGAAGACCTCGTGCGTCCTCATGTACTGGATACGGCACTTGATGCCGGTTATCGCTCAATGGCCGCCGATACGCAAAGAGAGGTCGAGGCGCAAGAGTGGGTCAATGCAGTTTCGCAGGATATGAGCCGTGAAACGCGGTGAGGTGTGGTGGGTAGAGTTTGATCCGTCCGTGGGCAGCGAGGTACGCAAGACACGCCCGGCGGTGATCATGAGTAACGATGCTGCCAATCGCAATCTTTCACGTGTGGTGGTGGTGCCCATCACGAGCAACACGGATAGGCTCTATCCAGGTGAGGCACGCATTACCGTAGCAGGTAAAGCAGGTAAAGCCATGACCGACCAAGTCATGGCTGCAGATAAGTCACGGCTGAAAAATCAACTCGGTGTATTAACCAAAGAAGATGTTTCAGCCGTTGAAATCGCAATCCGTACGCATTTGGGGATGGCGCAATGATAATCAGTGCTGACGATCAATGCGTAAATTCAAACCCCTGGTAGTCTTTCGCCACCATGTCATCACAAATCGCGCGATAGCGTGCCAGGCCACCTGCGTAAGGCATGAACACCTGTGGTTTACCAGGTACGTTTGCACCCAGATACCAGGAGTGTTTGACCTTGGGGAGTAGCGTTTCATTCGCGGCATCGTCAACCTGTTGTTGCCAGTCGTTACTCGACTGTTCGTTGGTTTCGACGCGCTCCAGACCTTTTTCCTGCATATGACGGATGCAGGCGGTGATCCAGTTCACATGCTGCTCAATGGCCGGTGGCATATTGCACAGGACCGAGGGGCTACCTGGGCCCGTGATGGTGAACATATTCGGGAATCCAGGGACTTGCAAGCCCAGGTAGGTACGTGGACCCGCACTCCAGTAGTCTTTGAGCGTGCGCTTGTTGCGGCCCGTGATATCCATTTTGAGTAATGATCCAGTCATCGCATCAAAGCCGGTTGCAAACACAATGATGTCGAATTCGTACTCACGATCGCTGGTTTTGATACCTTTGGCAGTAATACGCTCGATCGGTGTTTCGCGAATGCTGATCAGTTCAACGTTGTCACGGTTATAGGTTTCAAAATAATCCGCATCAACGGGGGGGCGCTTGGCGGCGAAGGGGTGATCGATGTCCGAAAGCAGTTCCGCTGTTTTAGGGTTCTGCACGATTTCGCGAATTTTGTTACGAATGAAATCGGCGGCTTTATCGTTGGCCTCCTGACTGGTCAGGATGTCTTTAAAGGCAGCGCGAAACTGAAAACCACCCATTGCCCATTGTTCTTCGAAAATTGTTTCGCGCTCTTCGTCGGACACGTCAAATACCGACCGGTCAACGATTGCAAAAGGATGACCATTGGTACCCGTTGTCATCGTTTTATAGATCTCGTCCGCGTGGTCTTTAGCGTATTTTTTGAATTCGTCGGATAGCGGATGATGGCGTGCAGGCAAGCTGTAGTTCGCAGTGCGCTGGAAAACCGTGACCTGTGCGGCTTGTTTGGCGATTTCTGGGATCGCCTGAATGCCGGTTGAGCCTGTACCAATCACGGCGACGCGTTTGCCTGTGAAGTCGACACCTTCGTGCGGCCACTGGCCCGTATGATAGGACTTGCCTTTGAAATCGCTGATGCCTTCGATTTTTGGCATGTTGGCCGAGGACAGGCAACCTACTCCGGTAATCAGGTATTTGGCACTATATTGCTCGCCCTTGTCGGTCGTGACTAGCCAGCGATTGCTCGCCTCATCGTACGTCGCTGTTTGCAGACGTGTATTGAGGGCGATGTCGGGGCGCAGCTTGAATTTGTCCGCGACATAGTTGAGATAACGCAAAATTTCTGGCTGCTGGGGATAGCGCTCCGACCATTCCCATTCGTGAACCAGCTCTTTTGAAAAATAAAACATGTAGGAGTGACTTTCGGAGTCGCAACGCGCGCCAGGGTAGCGATTCCAGTACCAGGTGCCCCCCACGCCGTCACCCGCCTCGAGGACTTTGGCAGAAAGTCCGAGCTTGTCGCGCAGGCTTAAAAGTTGATACATGCCTGAAAACCCAGCACCCACAATGATTGCGTCGATTTGCTGCACAGCTGACATAGTCGTCTCA
>CAINDJ010000343.1 GCA_903847325.1 uncultured beta proteobacterium
AACACAAACAGACGCTAACACTCGTACGTACCAGCAGGTGTTCGGAAACCCCAATACCCAGAAGTACCTAAAGATGAAGAAAGGCCGTAACACCGGTCTGGCTACTCGCGGTGCGAACGTTTCATTTGGCGAATTTGGCTTGAAAGCGACCGGTCGTGGTCGTTTGACAGCACGCCAGATTGAAGCGGCTCGTCGTGCCATCAACCGTCACATCAAACGTGGCGGACGTATCTGGATCCGTATATTCCCCGATAAGCCAATTTCACAGAAACCGGCTGAAGTTCGGATGGGTAACGGTAAAGGTAACCCAGAGTACTGGGTTGCTGAAATTCAGCCCGGTAAAGTGTTGTACGAAATGGAAGGTGTGAGTGAAGAGATTGCACGCGAGGCGTTCCGCCTGGCCGCAGCCAAGCTTCCTATCGCCACCACGTTCGTCTCGCGTCACATCGGTGCTTAAGGGAATCGACATGAAAGCAAGCGAACTTCGCGCAAAAAATACTGCTGAGCTCGGTCAAGAACTCGAGAGCCTGTTGAAGGCGCAGTTTAATCTGCGTATGCAACGTGCTACTCAGCAACTCACCAACCACAGCCAGATCAGTAAGGTCCGTCGCGACATCGCGCGCGTCCGTACTTTGATGACTGAGAAGGCGGGAAATTAATATGACTACAGCACAAACTACCAAGCCAAAGCGTCAACGTACGCTGTCTGGAAAAGTCGTCAGCAACAAGATGGATAAAACCATCGTTGTGTTGGTCGAACGCCGTGTTAAGCACCCAGTGCTTGGCAAAATCATTATGCGTTCAGCTAAATACAAAGCCCACGACGAAACCAATCAGTACAACGAAGGCGATACCGTTGAGATTGCTGAAGGCCGTCCAATTTCACGTTCAAAGTCATGGACTGCGACACGTTTGATTGAAGCTGCCCGCGTAATCTAAGCGACAAGTACTTCAGGTTTTTCTGCTTAACCGCAGAGTACAGACCAGAAAAAAGCGACGAATTTATTCGTCGCTTTTTTTATATAGAAATCAATCGGTAAAGCACCTGACCAATATTAATATTTATATTAGTCAGGTTTATTTACAGAAGAAGTCACTAAAGTTTAAACATGCGTTACGAATTTCGTCACGAGATATCCGTCAAATGTTTCGCTGCCACCTTCACTGCCGATGCCGCTATCCTTAATACCGCCAAATGGTGTCTCGGGCAATGCGCTTCCAAAATGGTTGATGTTGACCATCCCGGCCTCTAACGAATTAGAAACTTTGGTCGCGGTTTGCAGCGAATTAGTAAACACATAGGACGACAAACCAAACGGAAGGCTGTTAGCGCGTGTCAGCACCTCGTCAATCGAATCAAAAGGCACAACTGGAGCAATCGGGCCAAATGGTTCTTCAGTCATCAGCAATGAATCATCCTTCAAACCTGTAATGACTGTAGGTGGGAAAAAGAAACCCTTACCAGCGACTGGCTCACCACCAATCTCGATGTTTGCACCGCGTTTACGCGCGTCTTCTACAAAACGAGAGATCGCAGGAACACGACGCTCGTGTGCCAGTGGGCCCATTTCAACACCCTCGTCCAAACCGTTACCGACTTTGACTGATTTCAATACATCGATGAACTTAGCCAGGAATTTGTCGTAAACATCTTTTTGGACATAAAAGCGTGTTGGCGACACGCAGACCTGACCAGCGTTACGGATTTTGAATTTGGCCAGCATGGTAGCCGCACGTTCAACATCAGCGTCAGCGAAAACCAGAACGGGGGAGTGACCACCAAGCTCCATGGTGGTGCGCTTCATGTGTGCGCCAGCAAGTGCTGCTAATTGCTTACCGACAGGCACGGAGCCAGTAAATGATACTTTACGTGAGATCGGTGAGCGGATCAGATAGTCGGAAACTTTAGCTGGATCACCCCAGACAATATTTAAAACACCTGGCGGCAGACCCGCATCATGGAACATCTGAGCAATCGCCATAACCGCGGAGGGTGAGTCCTCAGGTCCTTTCAGAACAATCGTGCAACCCGCACCGATCGCCGCGCATATTTTGCGGATTGCCTGGTTATAAGGAAAGTTCCAAGGTGTGAATGCAACGCACACACCAATTGGTTCTTTCAGAACAAGTTGACGAACATCAGCGGAGCGCGGAAGAATTACACGACCATAAATACGACGGCATTCTTCGGCGTGCCAGTCGCAATGGTCTGCGCAGCCAACAATCTCGCCCAATGACTCAGCGAGAGGTTTGCCCTGATCGAGCGTCATGTTGTGCGCAATCTCTTTCGCGCGGTCACGTGTCAGCTGACCCACTTTACGCAAAATAGCTGAACGATCCATAGGTGAGGATTTTTTCCATGAAGCGAATGCCTTGTCCGCTGCCTGCAACGCCATGTCCAAATCTGCATCGGATGCGTGTGGGAGCTGACCAAGAACCTCTAATGTCGCAGGGTTGACCACATCCTGCATCTTGCGGCCTTCACCAGTAATGAACTCACCGTTAATAAAAAGTGATAGTTTTTGATACATATGGTTTCCAATACAACAAAAAAATAGTGGGATGAAAAAAATCGAAAATTAAAAAAATCAATAAAATCAATGGCTAGAGTCAAATCAACAAAGAAAAACAGTAAAAATTCCACAAACGCTAATATGACACAAGTAAAAGTAAGTTGCACGAACCGGAAAAACAATATATACTGTTCGTCTTTCCTCGAGAAAAGGCGATGCTAGTAAAGCAAAGCGTGGTCGGTTTTAAAGCCTAAACCAGTTCACGGGAAAAGAAATAGTAAAAATGTATTACCGAAAAAATTAGCAGATTTCAACCCAGGGTGCCCTGTTGGCATCTAACGGGACCAAAACTGATTAATTGGTGTGGTGTGCAGCCAGATGTTGGCAAGTACAACAAATTGATTGATTAAGTTGGAACAGGAAAAATCATGATCCAAATGCAGACCACGCTAGACGTGGCCGATAACACTGGTGCACGCTCTGTGATGTGTATCAAGGTACTCGGCGGTTCAAAGCGCCGTTATGCCGCCATCGGCGATGTTATCAAGGTTACCGTCAAGGATGCAGCCCCACGCGGCCGTGTCAAAAAAGGCGAAATCTATAACGCTGTTGTCGTTCGTACGGCACAGGGTGTTCGTCGTAAAGACGGTTCGCGTATCCGCTTCGGTGGCAACGCTGCCGTTTTGCTCAACGCCAAACTCGAGCCCATTGGCACTCGTATCTTCGGACCCGTTACGCGCGAATTGCGTGGCGAAAAGTTCATGAAGATCGTGTCCCTGGCGCCTGAAGTACTGTAAGGAGCTGACATGAATAAAATTCGTAAAGGCGACGAAGTCATCGTGCTGACAGGCCGTGACAAAAAGCGTCGTGGCACAGTGATTGATCGTATTGATGCAGACCATGTCATGGTCGAAGGCATCAACATGGTTAAAAAACATGTCCGTCCAAATCCGATGCAAGGCACCACTGGTGGCATCATCGAAAAATCAATGCCGATTCATATCTCGAACATTGCTCTCTTTAACCCCGCCACCGGCAAAGGTGATCGCGTAGGTATTAAAGAAGTTGATGGTCGTAAAGTTCGCGTATATCGTTCCAGCGGCGAAGCCGTTGGCGCAAAAGCGTAAGGGGCGATAAACATGGCTCGTTTTCAAGAACTCTATCAGAACAAGATCGCCGGACAGCTCAAAGAGCAGTTTGGTTACGAAAGCGTGATGCAGGTTCCCCGCATCACCAAGATCACCCTCAATATGGGTGTGTCTGAGGCCGTCGCTGACAAGAAAGTCATCGACCACGCTGTGTCGGATCTGACAAAAATTGCTGGTCAAAAACCAGTGATCACCAAAACCAAGAAAGCTATCGCTGGTTTCAAAATCCGCGAAGACTATCCAATTGGTTGCATGGTGACGCTGCGCGGTCAGCGTATGTACGAATTCCTGGATCGTCTCGTTTCAGTGGCTCTGCCACGTGTACGTGACTTCCGCGGTATTTCGGGACGTGCGTTTGATGGTCGTGGCAACTACAACATCGGTGTGAAAGAGCAGATTATTTTCCCCGAAATTGAATACGACAAAATCGACGTGTTGCGTGGGATGAATATCAGCATCACCACCACCGCCAAGACCGACGAAGAAGCCAAGGCGCTGTTGACAGCCTTTAGCTTCCCGTTCCGCAACTAAGGGGCGCAGACGTGGCTAAACTTTCAATGATCAATCGCGATATCAAGCGCAAAATGACAGCAGAGAAATTTGCTGGCAAGCGCGCTGCCCTCAAGGCGATTATCGACGATTCATCCAAGACCGACGAAGAGCGCTACGAAGCGCGGCTGAAATTTCAGCAACTTCCCCGTAACGCAAGCCCAAGTCGTCAG
>CAINDJ010000344.1 GCA_903847325.1 uncultured beta proteobacterium
ACGAAATTCGCACGCCCATGAATGGGATTTTAGGACTGACAACATTAGCCCTCAATCAGCCAATCAACGAAGAGGTCAGAGATCAGTTAACAGGAATTGCCGCCTCTTCAAAAGGGCTCATTAACATTTTGAATGACATCCTCGATTTTTCAAAAATCGAATCCAATTCATTAACCCTCGCAAATACACCAACAGACCTGAAAAAACTTGTCAATCTGCTCTTTGACTTGTATCAACCGCCTGCGTTCATGGCGGGACTCACCTTCTCGACCCACGTATCTCCAAAGATTCCGCCTTTTGTGCAGGTTGATGAAAAACGCTTGTTCCAGACGCTCTCCAATTTGTTGAGTAACGCAATTAAATTCACGGCAAAGGGTTCGGTCAAACTCGAGATCGCGTGTCTGAATCATGTGCAAACGCATATGACTCTGCGTTTTACTGTCGTCGATACTGGCATCGGGTTGGACAAAAATAAATTAATCGATCTGGTTCAGCCTTTTGTACAGGCAGATAGTTCAATTTCGCGTAAATATGGTGGTGCAGGACTAGGCTTGTCAATCAGTCAAGGAATCTTGCACACCATGGGTAGTCAATTGCAGGTGGAAAGTGAGCCCTCACAGGGCTCCACTTTTTATTTTGATCTGGCCTTAACCATTTCAGAAAATCATGACTCAACGAGTCGGTTCAGTGAAATGAACACGATTGACCCTGTCGTGTCATTACAGAAAATTTTTAATGACAAGCTTCTAACTGGCAAGCATATCCTGCTTGCGGAGGATAACCGGATCAATCAGCAGGTAGCACTGAGTTTTTTGAAGCGGGCGGGTGCGAAGATCGAGTTGGCGAATAATGGCATTGAAGCCTTGGCGTTACTCAAAGAAATGAAATTTGATGCCATCCTGATGGATGTGCAAATGCCTGAGTTGGATGGTTTGGACGCGACTCGAAAAATTCGCCAGCAGAAAGAATTCCAGCTCATACCCATCATTGGCTTAAGCGCGGGCATATCAGCACATGAACGTAATGCCTGTTTAGATTGTGGAATGAACGATTTCCTGCCCAAGCCCATTAATCCAGAGCAACTTGTACAAACCATACAAAAATGGACGGAATCAATTAAAACTGATGAAAAGTCGGGCGAACAGTATCAACCCTCCGATCAATTCAGCTCTCAATCCGCTTCTAAACCTGGATCTAATATTATTATCGATACTCCAGTTAGTGAGCACACGAGCAATACCGGGCCGTTGAACGATCTGGTCGGCTTTGATATGAAAAACGTAATCTCTATGCTTGGTGATGAAGCACTGACCCATCATTTAATGAAAATGTTTATTGAGGATACCCAACATCTGGTGAAGGATATTGAGATCTCACTTGCAGCTAAAAATTTTGTTGACGCACAAAAAATTGTCCATATGCTGATTGGCTCGTCGGGGATACTTGGTGCAATCAAGCTGCATGCAGCCGCCGAACAACTAGACTTAGAATTGAGACAGGCCAGGCTTGAGCCCCAGACTTATCAAACATTTCAACAAGCGATCGAAGAAACGCGCGCAGTTCTTATTAATTTTATATACCCGGCATCCAGCTCCGATATAGCGAAAAAAGCTGAACCCGAACTAAATTATTCGAGCTATATCGCCGGCAAATCTATCCTGGTAGCCGATGACAATCGATTTGTACAGCAAGCCATGCAGTCTCTGCTTAGCACCGCAGGCGCCCGCGTTGTGATTGCCTCTAACGGTAGTCAGGCGCTAGCGCTGCTTGAACAGCAACACTTTGATGCGGTCTTGATGGATCTGGAGATGCCGGTCATGGATGGACTGGAGGCCACGCGACGCATTCGCGCAGCGCCTAAACACCATCACCTTCCGGTTCTTGGGTTAAGTGCGAAAGCGACTGATAAAGATAAAGAGTCTTGTCTCGAAAATGGCATGAACCAGCTGATTGCCAAAACGATCAAGCCAGACCAATTAATCGAATTACTTTGCCAACATATTAAAATACACCCAACCATAAAAATACCAATAGCCTGAGATCAGATTTAAATAATATGGACACCGAAAAAAATACGCTACCGCTCAGTCACGCACCAAGCAGCGCCGCACCGACTATTGCGTTAAACAATCTGCCAGGTTTTGACTTAAGCAATACGATCGCAATGCTCGGTAATAATGAATTAATCATTCAGTTAATGGAAATTTTTTATCAAAACTCTGTCGATACACAGGCAGACATAGAAGCAAATATTTCGCAGGGAAATCTCGATACAGCTAAAAATATTGTGCATTCGATCAAAGGCTCTGCAGGTGCAATCGGTGCAATGTTATTACTCAATGCCTGCACGGCACTAGAAAAAAATCTGCTGCTTGGCCAAACGCAAACTTACGCCAATTCTGAGTTTGCGATCCTACTCGAGCAAACGCGCAAAACCATTCAGACGGTTCTCTTAAGTCATGAACTTAACAAAAAATCGTGATTTGTTAATTTTTGAATTCACGCCACAAGTTTATTTTTAATTGCGTAATTCACGAGCAGTGCTGTTGTTTTCATATTCATTTTTTTTAATGCACGGCTGCGATACATGCTGACGGTTTTACTGGATAAAGACATTTTTTCCGCGATTTCAGTCACCGTCATACCTGAGGCCGCCATCACCATATATTGGTATTCACGATCAGAAAGTATTCCATGGCCGGATTCAGTATCTGTGCCATTCAAATCATCGGCCAGGAGTTCTGCGACTTCCGGGCTGATAAATTTACTTTTAGATGAAACTTTTTTGATTGCGGCAATCAATTCAAGGCTAGAGGCTCGCTTGTTAATGTAGCCTGAAGCTCCCGCTTTCAGGGCACGGACAGCATATTGCTCCTCAGGATGCATGGAGAGGATCAGAACAGGGAGCGATTTATTACGCAGACGGATGGCTTTGACTGTTTCGATCCCATCACGATCTGGCAGCGATAGGTCAAGTAACAGGCAATCAATTGCCAAATCTGCAATTATTTTGATAGCATCGGCAGAGTTGCCAACCTGGGCAACAACCTGAATGCCGGGAGTAGCGCCCAGCATCGCGCTAATGCCCTCACGCAACATCACGTGATCATCAGCCAGTGCAACTTTTATGACTTTCATCAGTAAAACGTTTTCAGATATACAAGCATATTGTAAGCCAAAAATATTAAGCTTTATTGATTAGTCAGAATCTATTCGCAACGCATCGGTTATTTCTCCGACCGACTCGAGTGTTGACTGTGTGATGGCCTTTAGCTTTTGTATTTCGAGCTTTAACGATTCCTGATCAGGATCCAGAGCAGACATCACATTGAAAAGCCCAACGCGCAGCGCGAAAAGATTACCTGATATTTCATCGTGTAATTGTCGAGCGAGTTGCCGATGCAGTGCATCAGTAAGTTGTTTGTAGTTGTCATCCATGCCTGGCCTTTTGGTATCAATATAGCTACCGACATCGGCTATCTTGGGTAATCTTAACGCAGACTATTCAAATATTTCTGTACCAGCACCGACTCTGAATGTGGATACGGCTTGCACGAGATCATTGGCCTGACTGCGCAAGCTACTGGCTGCAACGGCCATCTCCTCAACAAGTGCCGCGTTTTGCTGGGTAGCCTCGTCCATCTGACCGACTGCTGCGTTGACCTGGACAGCGCTATCGGCTTGTTGCGTACTCGCATCACTGATATCAGTAATAATTTTTGCCACACCAGTAATGGATCCCACGACCTCGCTCATGGTCTTGCCCGCTTGCTCGACCAGGGTTGTACCCGCGAGTACGCGCTCGACGCTGACATCAATCAGCCCCTTTATCTCGGTAGCCGCTGCAGCAGAACGACTGGCAAGACTGCGAACTTCCAGAGCAACGACTGCGAATCCACGACCTTTTTCACCTGCGCGCGCAGCCTCAACTGCAGCATTCAATGCCAGGATATTAGTCTGAAACGCGATACTGTCAATCACCCCAATAATGTCAGAAATCTTATGCGATGAATCTTTAATTGCCTGCATGGTCTCAATCACGCGGCCCGTGACCTCAAGGCTACGCGTTGCTACGGAGCTTGCACCCTCTGCTAGTAATTTTGCCTCTTTGGCGTGCTTTGCCGAGGCCTGAACAGCTGAGGACAAATCAGAAACGTTTGAAGAAGTCGCACGCAAATTGCTTGCGGTGACTTCGGTGCGAACGCTCAAGTCCTGATTACCTTTGGCAATCTCCTCACAGGAAACATCGATCATTTCTGCCCCGGACCGAACAATTTCAACTGCTTGCTCCATTCTGCGCAGCACAGTTTTCAGATGCATGCTGCCTGGCGCAGATGCCTCGATATGCGCCACGTCGAGTGAAATACCTTCAGAACTACCTACCGCATTAACCAGATTTTCAAGTTGCGCGCCCTCCCGAGATGCACGACCCAGCGAAACGGCAAGAATAATTTCAACACTGGACTGAACAATGACATAAGAGGCATGCAGTGCAACCATAAGGAAATTGGCTTCCCCCGTGCAATAGACATTAAAACCAGCCGCCTGCAGTCGATCAAACAGAAAATGGTGAATGGCAAACAGCACTGCGCCAAACAAAATGATTTTCCAGTCCAAATAGACCAGCAACATTGCCAAAATGACAAACACACCAAAATGCAGTTCGACCAAGCCATGCGCGAGATGGAGCTGCAAAGCGACCATGCCAACCAGCACAAAGGTCAAAGGATAGCGGGCGATCACTGAGCCCTGCCACAACAAAAAACTCACTAATGCCATTGCGCAAAGAACGCCGGCAACCATTGCGGCCAAGCCGAACTGCAATGTCTCAAAACCTAGTATCAAACAGACCATTGCGGCAAGCAATATCGCAGCGAGCAAAATTCTGTCACCCAGCAATGCTTTGTGATCGGTTATTTTTTGGATATTCATGGGGCCAAACTTAGATCGATTAAGAAGCATCAATCCTAAAGCCACTCGTGCTGCGACCATCTTTCGAAATAAGCTAGTTTTAACCGTCATTCCTACAAATTAAATTCATCGCCATCCCACATAATCAATCAACCCCTTTTCCTTCCTGCGGTTAGCCATAAGCTAAGCGCGCATCATGCTAATTGCCATATTTTGACCAACAACCCTACCCTAAAACGCGCTAAGCAAAGAATCATTACCAGGATCATCCTCGTTAATCTTTGTATTCTCGTTCCGATTGGATTTTTCGCAGCGTTGTGGCTGAATAAAAGTTATCAATTCGCCAGCCATGAACTGATGGCCTCCGTTGATAACATCGCGCTCAGCCTTGATCGCCGGATCGCGAATGAAATCGAAACTTCGGATCTGGCCTTGCGTAATGTGCAATTTGGATTTTTGGGGATGAATATCAAGAATGTCAGTGATTTAAAGGAGATTGAAAAAACGCTTCAATTTCAGAGCAAATTAAATCCAACTCTGCGCAATATCCGTGTGACCGATGCAAATGGAATCATGCGGGTCAGTGGCGGCGAAACATCGGTACCTTATGTGGATGATAGTGACAGGGAATGGTTTAGAAAGGTCAATAACTCAACTGACAATTCACTATTCATCAGCAGCCCTATATTGACGCGCATCGATAAGGAGTGGGCACTGCCGATATCGCGTGGTTTAACAGATAGTTCTGGTAAATTTATAGGGGTTGTTGTAGGAACCATTTCGAGTAAATATTTCAGCGATATGTTTTCGGAATATGAAATAGGTCAGTATGGAGCAATATCTCTGAGGACTGAAAAGCTTCAGCTTGTTGCGCGCCACACAACAGAGGCTTCAGGGCCAGCTCCCCTGGGGAATAATAAAACGTCTGCGGAGCTTGCTCAGCGTATTGAAGCCTCGCCAAGATATGGACAATACAAAGCGGCCACTACAATTGATGGTGTCGAAAGAATCAACGTTTACAGGAAAGTTGGCGACTATCCTTTATTTATTATTGTTGGAATCGGAACAGCCAAATTTTATGAAAACTGGTTTTTTCAGACGAGCCTGACTCTGTGCTTATATTTAATAGCATTAATATTTTTAATGATTGGTTCCAGAGGCTTTTATCTGTACTGGCTGAAAAGCGGTCAGTTTACAAATCTGGAACTCGTGATTGACGAGCAAAAAAACCAAACCAGATTAAAAGATCAGCACACCATTGCGCATCTAGACAATATCAACAAAGAAAAAGGGCTCTTCATCACCAGTATTTCATATGAGATCCAATCGGCTTTGAACGCGATCACCGAATTAAGTCAGCTCGGACTCAATCAGCCAGACGGTAAAGAAGTAGCTTGTTACTTTAAAAAAATTAACCTCTGCGCTGATTCACTCATCAAACTTTTTAGTCAAATTATTTATTGCGCCCGCATAGAAAGCAATTTGTTGCATGCAGAACCCGTTTCCTACCAAACTGAGGCGTTCTTTCAGGATATCCTTACGCTATTTCAACCAATAGCCAAAGAAAAGGGGCTTTTGTTTGACGTCCAGCTTGATCCAAACCTGCCTTCAGCTATGCACGGAGATCCTGTAATAGTTAAACAAATACTCATCAAAATGATTGATAACGCTTTACGATTTACTCAGGCGGGTTATGTATTGCTTTCCGTAATATTGATCAGGGATGCACTGGCA
The DNA here is from genome assembly GCA_903847325.1 of uncultured beta proteobacterium. GTDB lineage: Bacteria > Pseudomonadota > Gammaproteobacteria > Burkholderiales > Burkholderiaceae_B > Zwartia. The sequence continues at coordinate 6,646 of CAINDJ010000344.1, forward strand.
CAACTGGTCATCCGGTATACGGTCAAAGATACCGGCGCCGGAATTGCAAAAGATCAGATTAAATTACTTTTGCTACCCTTTTACGCAGTTGAAAGCTATATTCAAAAAAGATTGA
>CAINDJ010000345.1 GCA_903847325.1 uncultured beta proteobacterium
GAAAACTCATCGGCATATTCTTCGATGTGCGAACGATATTCAGCAAAATATTGTTATTGCTGTATTCCTCAACCACTTCACGATAAGCGGAGGACAAATCACTAAAGCTGGCTGAATTGATCGCAGTACAGCCTGAAATTGCCCCAACGATACTTAAGACTGCTAATTGATACATTTTCATGACTTGTGATACTCACTATCCTGATATGTTGAAGTAAACGATCATGAGCTGTCTGCTTAGCGTTCATGAATTTTTTTCCTGCGTATTCTGCAATTTCTCATTTGACCGAGTCAATGCCTCTGCAAAAAATGTAAGTATTGGTTTGTTTATGTTGAAATTTATCAAAATTAGTCGGGCACGCACACTACTGAGGCAAAAAGCATCACTTTGTTGTAATATTGCGGCTCAATTCTAAAGGCGCAATGGCAGAGTGGTTATGTAGCGGATTGCAAATCCGTCAAGCTCGGTTCGATTCCGGGTTGCGCCTCCAGCCCCCACGGTTATGATCCAGTCACTTTTCAGCCTTAATCTTCTTAGGCAGACTGCACTCATATGCCAATAATTTTCTCACAGAACAAAGTTACCCAGAAACCGTCGCCGGTGATTTCACGCGCGCTCGCCATACGGATATTTTTAAGCTTTGCAGTCGGCTATTTCATCTCCTATGCGCTACGTTCAGTCAATGCGGCACTCGCTCCCTTGCTTGCGGCGGATCTGAGTTTATCGGCGGGTGATTTAGGCTGGCTCTCCTCCGCATTTTTTCTCTCATTCACTGCCATGCAAATACCGCTAGGGATTTGTCTGGACCGCTATGGCGCCCGGCGTACCGAGTCTTTTTTATTAATCATTGCCGCAGTGGGCGCACTCGTGATCGCGATGGGGCATTCGCTCTGGATGGTGTCATTGGGACGTATGCTGATCGGCATGGGTGTGTCTGCTTGCCTGATGGCGCCATATGCTTATTTCCGGCGCAGCTTTGCAGCGCAGCGGCAGGCGCAGCTCGCGATGTGGATGCTGATCGCAGGGACTTCAGGCGCATTGCTCGCCACACAACCTGCGCTGGCTCTGGCGCAATGGCTTGGCTGGCGGCAGTTTTTTGTCTGCGCAGCGGTGCTGCTTGCTTGTGCGGCAAGCGCTGTCTTTTTATGGACTGGCGATCACGACCGTCAGTCCGCCACGCAAATCGCCAGCAATCCGTCCGTGGGGTTTCTCAGCCTGCTGACCCATCCACTCATGCTACGCGTGATTCCGACAACGATATTTTTTTCTGGTGGCTTCGCCGCTTTGCAATCGCTCTGGGCCGGCCCCTGGTTGACGCAAGTTTTACAGATGACCGCCGCGCAGGCAGGAGAACATCTGTTTTATTTCAATGCGGCCTTACTTGTGAGCTATGTGACCATGAGTGTCGTCAGCTCCCGACTTGAAAAACGCGGTATCTCGCTTGCCAGGCAGTCACTGATTGCCTTTATCTGGTTTCCAATCTGCCTGGGCACCATGCTGTTCTGGCAAACGACCAGTGCATGGGTCATGTGGCTCGTGCTGGCGCCGGGCGTGCCGGCAGTCATTCTCATGCAGACTCAAACTGCTTTGGCGTTTCCTCGTCATATGGCTGGGCGCGTACTCACCACCTTCAATCTAGTCATGTTCGGCGGCGCTTTCACCATTCAGTGGGGAATTGGCTTGCTAGCAGACTTATTCAGCGCTTTGCAATATAGTCCACGCAATGCGCTGACGATGGCATTTGCCTGCCTCGTTATCCTGCAACTCTGCAGTCTGACCTGGTTCCTTTTTCGACGCAATGCTGAGGCTACAACAGCAACTACCCCCCAATCTTTGACATAAAGAGCAATGCAGATGGATCAATCCGTACTGGATGCAGTCAAACGCTGGCCTAACGTCCCTGCGGTCTATGGCTGGCTATCGTTATCTGCCAGGGGTGATTGGCGTCTGCACCCTTTGGGCGATGCGCAAACAGGTGGTCCGGGCGAAGGCATCACCAATCCGCAAATCCTCGGGTTTATGGGGCGCAACTACGCGAGCGAGCCCGACGGCAAATGGTTTTTTCAGAACGGCCCACAACGCGTCTATGTCAGACTGGATGCCGCGCCCTATATTGTGCATGTTGAGCCAAACACTGCTGCACTCACGACGCACAACGGACGTGTTGTCCAGAACGTGCTGGGCTGGTTTGCTGACGAGCGCGGCCAGCTATATGCGCAAACCGAGTTGGGTGCGGTCAGGATTGATGATCGTGATCTGAGTATGCTGGCAGAGGTTCTGCACACACCTGATGGCCTAAGTTTGCTGGACGCGCTCGAGGCTGAAAGTGAAGATCCAGGTACTGCATTCACCGTGCAAGCCACACACACGCTCTCAGATCCTACCGGACGCTACGCCGCGTTGCGTCATCCGGCCCCCTGCTTCACGATTTTGCACGAAGCACTCGCCCCCAGGCTGGGTTTTGTCCAAAATCCTCATGCAGCGACAAATTCCCCGCAAGTGTCCTAAAATAAGGTCCTATGAGCCAAGACGCCGAGTTCTATTTCCCCGCACCACGCCTGCAAAAATTTTGCAGTCAGTGTGCCACGCCTATTACCCGTCGAATCCCGCCTGGTGATAATCGGGAGCGGGATCTGTGCGAGCGTTGCGGTGCTGTGCACTATCAAAATCCGCGGCTCGTCGTAGGGACCATGCCAGTTTGGGAGGATAAAGTACTGCTCTGTCTGCGAGCCATCGAACCGCGTGCTAATTTCTGGACGCTGCCAGCGGGGTTTATGGAGCTTGCGGAGACCCTCTCTGAAGGCGCCGCGCGCGAAACGCAGGAAGAAGCCGGCGTCAAAATCAAGCTCGGCGGCCTCTACACGGTCATCGACATCCCGCATGTCGATCAGGTGCACGTTTACTTTCTGGCGCAAGCCCTCGGCCCTGAACTGGATCCAGGCCCAGAGACTCTCGAAGCCCGCTGGTACGGCTTTGATGAAATTCCCTGGGATAATCTCGCGTTTAAATCTGTTTACACGACACTCAAACACTATCTGAGCGATCGCGAATCGGGAGAGTTTCCGACGCATCATTACGCGCTCGGTGGCCCCAAACACTAACGAGCAACACTCGCGTGCCCTCCCTGAAGCTGCACTGGCTCGAAAGAGATACGCCGTTTCCTGACCCGTCCGAGGCGCTTAGCAACCCCGCTGGTCTGCTTGCAGCAGGTGCCGACCTGTCGATACCCCGATTACGCAGTGCCTACAGCCAGGGAATTTTCCCCTGGTTTCAGGACGCAGAGCCGATCCTTTGGTGGTCACCCGATCCGCGCATGGTGTTGAAATGCGCGGCGTTCCATCCGTCTCACTCGCTACGTAAACGCTTGCGACAAATCGCGCGCAATCAGCAACAGGGTAACTTTGAGGTAGTGGTTAAAGTCGACCACAACTTGCGGGGAGTGATGCAAGGATGCGCCCGTCGCGCGGCCGATGGCAGTCCTGAAACCTGGATCACGCAGGACATGCAACTCGCCTACCTGGCCTGGCACCTTGCCGGCCAGGTACACAGCATAGAAACCTGGATACATGGCGAACTTGTCGGAGGACTCTACGGGGTGAGCCTGGGTAAGATGTTTTATGGTGAATCCATGTTCAGCCACGCAACCGATGCGTCAAAGATCGCGCTTGCTCACCTGGTGAATTTTTTAAGCAGGCAAGGTGTTCAATGGATAGACTGTCAAATGCAAACAGAACACCTGGGTAGTCTGGGGGCCGCACCCGTTACACGCCACACGTTTCTTGAGCATGTCCGTCAGGCCAGCGCAGAGTCCCCGATCGAATGGACAGCGGGCTGGTTAGATCAGGCAGGCATTTTGCACGCAGACGTGTAATATCAACTTCACACACCACACACGCTAAGGTGTGAAATGTTCTGATATGAGCACACTCAAAGAACTCCCTTTCTCCGCACTGCAGTTTTATTCGACAGCACCCTACCCCTGCAGCTATCTGCCGGGGCGTGAGGCGCGCTCTCAAGTCGCAGCACCCGGTCATCTTATTCAAGCGGATACGTACTCGCATTTGGTCAATGAGGGGTTCAGACGTAGCGGATTGTTTACCTACCGCCCACACTGCGATGATTGCAAAGCTTGCATCCCTGTTAGAGTCAATGTCGAACAATTCAGTCCCAGTCGCACGCAATTGCGCAGCGCTCGCAAACATCAGCATTTACGCCCCCTGGTGGCAGCGCTCGCCTGGTCAGAAGAGCACTACAAACTCTACGCCCGTTATCAGACAATGCGTCACCCCGGTGGAGGTATGGACGAAGACAGTCGCGCCCAGTACAGCCAGTTTTTACTGGCCAGCCGCGTTAATACCCGTCTCGTAGAGTTTCGCGAGGAGGATGGCACCTTGCGAATGGTCTCAATCATCGACGTCCTTGAGCAAGGACTTTCCTCTGTCTACACGTTTTACGACCCCGATACAGCAGGCAGCCTGGGTACCTACGGGATAATGTGGCAAATTAATCAGTGCAGGCAGTTAAACTTGCCCTGGTTATACCTTGGGTACTGGATCGCGAATAGTCAAAAAATGGCTTACAAATCCGGATTCAAACCTACTCAGTACCGATGGGATGAAAAATGGCGTGACGCGCCTCCCAATGTTCCAGAATACATTTAGTGCTTTTTAGTACGTTATAAACAATTTTCCGTTCAGACTTTTTTTAGCCGCTGCCCATGTCCATTCTTTTTCAAGCCTATCCCCTCGCCCGCCACGCACTCTTTGCCATGGACGCCGAAGCCGCGCACGAAGCCACCTTGCATGGGCTGCAAAAAGCCTATGACTGTTCGCTAACCCGGGGACTGATGCGCGACCGCGCGCTCGCACCCACCACGCTGATGGGGCTGTCGCTGCGCAATCCAATCGGACTGGCTGCAGGACTGGACAAAAATGGCGCACATATAGATGCAATGGGTAACCTGGGCTTCGGTTTTATCGAGGTCGGTACTGTTACGCCCCGCGCGCAACCAGGCAACCCTAAACCAAGAATGTTCCGGATTCCTCAGGCGCAGGCCTTAATCAATCGCCTGGGTTTTAATAATCTGGGACTCGACACCTTTCTTGAAAATGTTCAGCGTAGTGAGTTTCGCAAACAAGGCGGCATCCTTGGACTGAACATCGGTAAAAATGCCGATACGCCCATTGAGCGTGCCGCCGATGATTACTTGATCGGATTAGCAGGTGTCTATCCGCATGCCGACTACATTACGGTCAATATTTCATCACCCAACACAAAAAATCTCCGTGCCCTGCAAGGTGAGCACGAGCTTGATCAGTTGTTGTTACAACTCGCCACGCGACGCTCCGAGCTTGCCGCTCAGCATGGCAAGCGCGTACCGCTTGTCGTCAAAATCGCTCCTGATCTTTCAGAAGAAGAAATCGATACGATTGCCGAAGTCTTGCCTCGCCATGGTATTGATGGAGTGATCGCGACCAACACCACACTGTCGCGCAGCGCCGTGACGGGAATGAAACACGCCGAAGAAGCAGGTGGCCTGTCTGGCGCACCACTGCATGCCCGCTCTCTCGAAGTGATCGCACGTCTGCGCAGCAAATTAGGCGAAGAGTTTGCGATTATTGGTGTTGGTGGCGTGATGAACGGTCAGCATGCTGTCGAAAAAATCCAGGCGGGTGCGAATGCTGTTCAACTTTACACAGGTCTGATTTATCGCGGCCCAGCCTTGGTCGGTGAATCTGTACGCGCGATTCGCGAGGCCAACTGCCTGCGGCAGGTGGTCTCTGGGCAAGCGGGGCACTGAACGGTAAAGTGGGCGGTGCGTTCACCTCAACAGCCACTCAGCACGGCGCTCAGGAAGTCACGCTGCTCAAGATGCAAGAAAGGTCACCGAGGTGACCTTTCTTATTTACATCTACAACCACGCAAAGCCAGTAATTAGGCTGTGCGACGACCACGTGTTGTTGACTTCACGACTTCAGCTGCATCACCGGCGGCTTTGAACGATGCGTTCGCAGCGGCAGAGAGGTTTTTCTCAGCGACTTCAGCAGCTTGTTTAGCGGCTTTGGTCAGTGAGTCGTAGGCGCTGCTTGCTTGAGCCAATGAAGACTTAAGCATTGCAACAGCACTTTCCGAACCTGCTGGAGCATTTTTGGTGAACTGTTCGATTGCGTCGTTGACGTGTTTCTGGCCTTCTGCGACATGTGACTCGCTTAATTTGGACAGATCAGCCTGAACAGCTGAAACGATGTCATAGACATGCTTGCTGTAAGCCATCGCTTTCTCAGCACCGGGCTGAACCAGGCTCTGTGTCAGGGCTGCCGCGTCTTGAGCATCTTTCACGCTCGAAACTTTTTGTGAGGTTTGTGAAACTTCATCAAGTGTTGCCTTGATGACTTTGAGGTTCAAATCAACCAGTTTCTCGAAACCGGTGAAAACGGTACCCTGAAATGCCACCAATGAATCAATGGCGGCTTTTTGGCTGTTTAAAACTTGCTGAGGAATCGCTGACATGGTGTTCTCCGGGATTTAAATTAAATAAATTGTTGCACTGCACAAGTTCTATTGTAGGGTCGATTATATGGAAGTCAACAACTTTTTGTTGCGATGCAACAAAAAGACAACAAATTTGGCTCGACCTGCGCCCTTTTCTCTCCTAGACTGTTATCTGATTAGAAAACGGTGACTTATGAATAAAGAATTTTTAGCCTCACGCTGGCTTCGTTCAAACATGATCAAGCACATAGTTTGCAGCTTGATGACATTGAGTGGATTGTCCCTTGGAACGCTTGCCGAGGCCCAGTCTGCCACGGCCTATCCAACCAAACCGATCAAGATTGTTGTCGGTTTCGCTCCCGGTGGTGGCTCTGACTTTATCGCCCGGATCGTGGCACAAAAACTCACGCAGCAACTAGGTCAAACCGTTTTTGTTGAAAACCGGCCCGGCGCAGGGGGCAACCTTGGCGCGGAAATCGCGTTAAAAGCACCGGGTGATGGTTACACATTATTCCTGGCTGCCACAAGTTACACCGTCAACGCAAACCTCTACAAATTGCCTTTCGATCCGATCAAGGACATCACGCCGATCGCACGGTTGGCGAGTGGGCCTTTCATCATCGCCACCAATCCTAATTTAGCGATTCCCAATTTGAAAGCCCTCGTGGATCTGGCTAAAAAAGAGCCTGGCAAACTCAGTTACGCCTCTGCGGGCAATGGCAGCATCACGCACGTTGCGACGGAATACTTTTTAACAACAGCAGGCATTGATGTCTTGCATGTTCCGTATAAAGGAACCTCGCCTGCCCTCACGGATACGATCTCCGGGCAAGTGCAGTTTATTTTTGGTACCGTCGCCTCAACCATGCCACATGTCCAGTCTGGCAAGCTGAGCGCGCTCGCAGTCACAACGGCAGAGCGCCTGGCGGCATTACCAAACGTGCCGACCGTCATGGAATCGGGCTATCCGAATTTTGATGTCTCGGTCTGGCATGGCTTGATCGGTCCTAAAGGAATTCCTGCCGATATCGTGCTGAAAATCAATCAGGCGGTACGCACCGCACTCAACGATCCGTTGATGGCACAGCAGTTAGCTGCAGATGGTCTGACGGCGAGCGCAGATACCCCCGAGGAATTCGGAGCGCTGATTGCCCAGGAGGTTTCGCGCTGGGGTGCTTTGGTCAAAGCCCGGGGTATTACGCTGAAATAAATCAGTCCCTACGATCACTGGTGTGCTGCTCATAACCGAGCGCTTCGGAAATCCGGCCAGCAGTGGATACGAGCTGATCAATCCAGGCATCTTGCAGTCTGCCTGAAGGTGCGGAAATCGACAGCCCGGCAACAAGTTTGCCGGTGTCGTCATAGATGCCTGCTGCGATACAACGCACGCCCATTTCGAGCTCTTCGTTATCGCGTGCATAGCCAAGAGTTCTTACGTGCGCGAGCTCTTGTTCGAGTTTATCGAGCTCAGTGATGCTATTGCGCGTGCTCCCGGTCAATCCTGTACGTGTCGCGTAGGTTCGTACCTGCCGCGGATCCGCGGCAGATAAAAATAATTTTCCATTCGAGGTCAGATGCAAGGGTGCGCGCCCACCGATTGCGCGCACAACCTGCATGCCGGAGCGCTCACTCCAGGCCCGGTCGATATAGACAATTTCATCGCCTTGCTGAACCGACAGATTAACTGTCTGACCTGTTAACTGGTGAAGATCGCGCATCGCATCAATTGCAGCTTCGCGAACGTTCAACCGCCCCCTCACCAGCGAGCCAAGCTCCAGCAAACGCATACCAAGCTGATACAAACCGTTATCCACGCGCTCAACGTAGCGCGCAAGCACCAGATCGTTGAGAATACGATGCGTGGTGGAGGGATGCAAACCCGTCGTCTGGGCGAGCTCTTTGAGTGTCACGGGGTCTGGTTGGGAAGCCAGCGCATCCAGCAAACAGGTTGCGCGCTCAAGTACCTGAATCGCCATACCCGAGGCACGGTGCGCGAGGGGCTCCTGATCAGAGGGGCTTGAACCGATAGGCTGTGACATGAGAATTACTTTGTAGCGGGCGGATCGTAACGCGCCCCAAATCGCTCAGCTTCGGTGCGCAAAAACGCCAACGCCAGCGCGGCCGCCTCGGGCTCGCCTTTCACACCAAGTTCGATATGCGCAGAAGCACCGTTCTCACCTACCGAGGGCAAACTAAACGCACGCACTCCGGGCCATTTTTGCTCAAGTGCCTCAAGCGCAGGAGTAATCCGCGATTCAGGCAGACCGTAAACAATAAAAGAATGCTCTGCGAGCTGCGTCTTGTGATGCAGGTGCGCATAGCGCGTATCAAGCATCCACTCAAGCATGGGCCAGGCCATCACGGGAAAGCCAGGCACAAACGTGTGATTCTGAATAAAGAAACCTGGAATCCGGTTAAAAGGATTAGGGACGATTTCAGCACCTGTCGGAAACATCCCCATTTGCAAACGTTGCTGATTTTCAGGGGTACGCATATCGGCTGTACCCTGACCTTTTTCGGCATTTTCAACGCAACGTAACCTGATTTGCTCTGCGGCCTCAGGATGGAGAGCCAATGGCAAGCCAAGGGCAGCGCCCGCAGCCTGCCGCGTGTGATCATCGGGCGTCGCACCAATACCACCACACGTCAGGACGATGTCGCCACTGGCAAAACTACGCTTGAGTGCAGAAGTCAGCAGCTCCCGGTCATCAGACAGTATTTCGACCCAGGAAAGCTGCAAACCGCGTGCGCTGAGCAACTCAACGACTTTGGAAAAATGTTTATCCTGACGGCGACCCGACAAAATCTCATCACCAACAATAATCAAACCGATTCGGGAGTTGTTTTGGGTTGAAGCCATCAGTTTTCCAGGGTATTAAACAGCATATAAGAATAAATTCAGGATGATATTTCAGCACAAATGACTCTATTTTGGTCACTTGAATGGCTTGGACAATCAAATATTGAGTGTTTTTTCACTGCGCAGGCGTCTAAGCGCCTCCAGTCCAAAATGGGTATAGACCAGACCCGAAAAAACCGGCAGGAACACCCATGCAGGGGGAATCAGGTTAATCAGCGCGCAAATCAGCCCAATCGTCCAGAAACCAACGTTGTGGCGGCGGATTAACAAACGCCGCTCCTGGGCACTCGCATGCTCAACAATGGAATCAAGCCGCATCATCCGTGAAAAAGCGAAGGTCCACCAGAAAATCGACACCAGCAGTCCAAGGGGCGGAACCAGCCAGAAAGGTAGGGTTGCCAGCCAGCCCAAAGCAAACAGCACACTCACCCAGATCGCATTCCAGAGACTCACAATAAATGCTTGCTGCCCCTGCATATGCAGGCCTTGATAGTCACGGGCAGATAAATGTGCAATCACCATCGGCATCACACAAACGGCAGCTACCGCAAGCCCGAGAATTCCGGAAAGGGGCAGCAATATCGAAACCGCAGTCATTGGAACCAAAAACGATTGGATAGAGATCAAGGAAAACAAGCCCATTGAAAGCATCCACTGATTCGCATGCATGATGGTGGAGGAGGCACTGATTTGCTGATCCAGCCAACTTGTCAGGGGACCAAGCGCTGTAATCAGCAGCAATATTGCTCCGCCAAGCATGATCAAAAATGGCAACAGCAGCGCGAATAGCATGCGCGGATGAAGCTGGGAGCGCAGCGCACGGCCAAACGCTTGTGCGACACCCGTCAGGCCAAAGCTATCCATCTTTTCTGGGTGCGCAGTACGATCAGGTGAAGGTTTTTGAATCATCAGAGGGCTTAAGCTTACGCGATGAAAATATTGAAAGAAGCTATGATAATCAAATCAGATGACGCTTAACCATTCATGACAACTTATCTACCCGGCTCAACCACACTGACCGAAAGGCTCAACACTTCAGACCCGACCGTGGTTTTGTGTTTTTGCGCGGCCTGGTGCGATACGTGTAAAGAGTATCAACCTAAATTTGACATGCTGAGCGCTCGACATCCAGAGGCAAGTTTTATCTGGATCGACATAGAAGATCATCCTCTGTTACTGGGCGATGAAGATGTCGAAAATTTTCCAACAATTGCGATCTTGCGCAGTAACGAAGTCAGATTCATGGGAACGATACTGCCTCATATCGAACATCTTGATCGCCTGATTCAAGCGATGCAGGCACCCGGTAAAGCACAGGACACTGCCTTACCTGATGATATGTTCGAGATGCTCAAAACTGGCTGATCGCATTTCAAACAAGCGATCAGCTCTTTTTAAAGGCTCCACCCAACAACAATCCAACGGGACGTTTAACGCCCAGCACAGGCTTTGCCGGCGCGGCACTCGCTTGTGCCGCAGCGGCTACTGCCGCAGGTGATGGTTCGTAGGGTTTGGTAAAAAATTCATCGATTGGTTTTTGTGGGGTGCTGTAACGGCTGGGACGCGCGGAGCGATCAACCCCTCGGTCACTGCCACGCTCGCTACCACGCTCACCACTGCGACTACCGCTCGTTGCACTGCGTGCCGGGCGCTCGCCAGGTGCGCTTGCTCTGGCTTCACGTGGCGCGACACGCGCCAGCAACTCACCCGGGATCTGCAATACACCACGCGGTACGGTTGTTTTGATCAGCTTTTCAATATCAAGCAGGAATTTTTCTTCTGAAGGAGTGAATAATGCAATCGCTTCACCCTTCGCTCCCGCACGACCGGTACGTCCAATGCGGTGGACATAGTCCTCGGCTGTATGTGGCAAGTCGTAATTAATGACGCAAGGCACACCTGCGACATCTAATCCACGGGCGGCTACGTCCGTGGCAACCAGCACCTCCAGCTCACCGGATTTGAACGACTCAAGGGCTTTCATGCGATCCGCCTGAGACTTATCGCCATGGATAGATTCTGCACGGACACCATCGAGCTCAAGCTGGCGTGCAAGCCGGCCACAACCAATCTTGGTATTGGAAAACACGATGACTTGCTTTAAACCACGCGATTTCACCAGATGCACAACGGCAGCGCGCTTGGCGTCACTCGACATTTGGTAGGCAATCTGTGTCACCGTATCCGCCGTCGCGTTACGATTAGCGACCTCGATCTCGACCGGTGCGTTGAGATAGGTGCGGCCTAGTTTGCGAATTTCATTACTGAACGTTGCGGAGAACAGCAGGGCCTGACGCTGGGCGGGAAGCAAACGAATAATGCGATCCAGATCTGGCAAAAAGCCCATATCCAGCATCCGGTCCGCTTCGTCGAGCACCAAAATGCCGACCTGACTCAAGTTCACATTTTTTTGTTCGACGTGATCGAGCAAACGACCTGGCGTGGCAATCAGCACCTCGCAGCCATTGCGCAGGGCTTCTTTCTGGGGACCTATGTCAACGCCGCCAAACACAACCGTCGAGCGCAAAGGCGTATGGCGACTATAGCGTTTGACACTCTCGTAGACCTGATCGGCCAACTCACGGGTCGGCGTCAGAATCAAGGCGCGTACCGGATGACGGGCAGGCGAAGCGCTCGTGTTGGCTAAGGGGATCAAACGGTGCAGGATCGGCAGCGTAAACGCAGCGGTCTTGCCCGTACCTGTCTGCGCAGCCCCCATCACATCGTTACCCGCCATGATGGAGGGCAAGGCTTGTGCCTGGATAGGAGTGGGAGTGGTGTAACCCGTGTCGATCACAGCCTGCAACAGGCTGGGATGCAAACCAATTTCAGCAAAAGTTGGGACAGCCACAGCAGGCGTCTCGGGAGTCAGAGCAGGAGTTTGTATGTTTGAAGTCATTGAATTATTTGAAGAATATCCGGCAAGTGTACCGCAGCTGCGGCAATTTGTTCGGGATTCCCCTTATAGATGGGTACAAAAGCCCTGATTGCAACAATGCACCCTGAATCAGGTAAAGATTGAGACAATCCACCGCATTGCCCATAAAGCCAGCATGCCAGAGATAATGAGCAGTAAGGCGCTGCGGGTGCGCTGATACACCCAGATAGACACCACCGCCGCGACCAGCTTGAGATCCAGCATCGGCCCGTGCTGGGCGTGCCAGGGCAAGACTTCTGGCACGATAATGGCTGTCAGTGCCGCCAGCGGGGCATAACGCAGTGCGCTACGCACGCGGTCGGGCAGTGGCATGAGGTGCCCGAACAGCAAATAGGTGGCACGCGTGATCACACTACACAAGGCGAGCAACAGAATCGCCGCGATGACATACCAGTCGTCAGCCATCATCATGGCCGCCCTTTGCGGAATATTTTTTCGGCCCACATGCCTGCCGCACTCCCCACCAGGACGGCAGCAATCAAGCCCAGCCTCAAGGGCCAGGGCTGGGTTAGCCAGGCAACGACACCCGCGGCAAAGATAGAGACAAGAATGGGTTTGTTGCTGACCAAAGGCATCATCATGGCTATCAACGCCAGCACCGCGGCAAAATCAAGCGACCAGGCTGTCGGCACAAATGAGCCCAGTGCGATACCCAGAAGCGTGAGCGCCAATCCTATTACTATGGCGGTCAGGACAACTGCCTGAGGAAGCGGATCGACCATATTCCTGATCGCCTGATCACTCTCGAATATCGGAGCGCGCCCCATCTTGCGGTATCCGACAAGCACAAAGAATAAGTTCGCGGCATATTCCATAATGCCTATACCTATTATTATCTTTATAAGGTTCCTCTTCCTAACCACGCAATAGAGCCCTATCGAAAATAGTATAAGACAGAGCAGATATTCGCTCATTCTGCTTCGTTCTCCACGGTTTAACTATCCGGAACTTCGCAGGAATCCC
>CAINDJ010000346.1 GCA_903847325.1 uncultured beta proteobacterium
ATCAAAGAGAGAGGGATTAAATTCCCGACCCAGATCAGCGAAAACACCGCAACCAATGAAGGGAACCTCATAGGGTTTGGAAATGAGCGTTTCATCCCAGCTTCTATTAATTGTCCGGGTTGCAATGAGACCGCCCGCAAGTGCGATCACCAGCGTGACGATTGCACCGGTCCATATGAATTTTTTTGCATTGTCACGGGTGACTTTGATGGCTCTGAAGGGTTGCTCGATGAATCGGTAGGTTAACCATGCCAGCACAAAACAACACGCCAACGCAATGAACTTGGCCGGCCGCGATTTGAGATCCGCGGATTGTGATAACAGCAGGATAGGCCAGTGCCATAGGTAGAGACTGAAGCTGATCCTGCCGATAAACAAAGCAGGTTTGGAGCGAAGAAATCGTAATGCGCCAGGTGCACTGTCGGCGGGGGCTATCATCATGCATGTGCCGACCACAGGCAATAACGCCCAGAAACCTGGAAAGGCGGAGTGATGATCCAGCAACGCTGTGGCAAGTGCGATCAAGAGCAAACCAATGACAGGAATCGCTTTGTGCCCAAAGGGCTTTTTGCTCGCTAGACCGTTATGATGGTTCGATGCGCCCTGAACAACGTAGTAGGCAAGAATGCCACCAGAGGACAACTCCCAAAATCGCGTGATAGGCATATAAAACGCTAAGGTGCGATCTGCCTGTGTCGCGATAACGTTTAGGATAAATGAGGCGACGGTCAGCGTGATCAAGCATGCTAAGCGGTGTTTTTTGAACTTAAAAAATAAGATCAGCAGCAAAGGCCAGACGAGGTAAAACTGCTCCTCGATACCCAGTGACCAGAAATGCAGGAAAGGCTTATGCGTAGAGCTGGTATCGAAATAGCCTGATTCTGACCAGAGCACCAGGTTCGATATATTCAGGATTCCTGCGGCACTGTGCTTGCCTAGCAATACAAAATCCGTTGGGAAAAGAAAAAACCACGCAAAGGCCAGACACGTGCAGATCACAACAGCCAAGGCGGGCAAAATCCGCCTGATACGTTTGGCATAAAAGTCAGTCAGGCTAAAGGACTGACTCTCTAACGCTGTCATGATCTGTAAAGAGATCAGATAGCCGGAAATGACAAAAAAGATATCTACGCCTATGTAGCCACCAAGCACGCCAAAGTAGTGATAAACAACGACTAATAGAATCGCAAGCGCGCGAAGACCATCTATATCTGGTCGATAATGATCGGGAAGTGTCTGCGTTTTGATGGCATTTACTCTAAGGGATTGAGCAAGTACGGGATTGTAGGCTGACAGAAGCTAAAACGTATGAGCCGTCTTGCTTAATTGTTTGTTACTAAGTAATATTACATATCAAAATTAAAATTGTTCGTAGTTAAGAAATAACGGTCAATAAATAGTGGTTAATGCATAGCGGTAAGGTCAATTTTAATAATTTAACAATTTGTATTCTGCACGCGGACCAATTTCTAACCCGTCGTAGATATTGAGTTCAAGGTATTCATGCTCTACAGAAAAGAAATTGACGGGCTACGAGCGTTAG
>CAINDJ010000347.1 GCA_903847325.1 uncultured beta proteobacterium
ATCAAAGCAAATCCAAATCTGCTGACTTCTACCAAGACTTCACACCGGATTATTTTCTTCCATCTCGATCAGCAGCGCGACCAGACGCCTTTCGTGACCGACAAGGATGGCAAGCCGCTTGAGAAAAATCCTTTCAAGGATTTGAAAGTGCGCCAGGCTATTTCCAAAGCAATTGATCGCGAAGCTATCAAGACACGTGTGATGGAAGGACTGTCATTGCCGACCGGCAATCTGGTTCCTGCACCGATGTTTGGACACGTGCCATCATTAACACCAGAAAAATACGACCTCGAAGGCGCTAAAAAACTGCTTGCCGAAGCGGGTTATCCAAATGGTTTTAACTTGACCCTGCACGCACCTAACAACCGCTACGTGAATGATGATCAAATTGCACAGACTGTTGCGCAAATGCTGACACGTGCGGGTATCACGACAAAGATCGTGACCATGCCCATGGGCGTCTATCTTGGCCATGCATCCAAACTTGAATATTCGATGACTATGCTTGGTTGGGGTGCTTCGACGGGCGAGTCTTCATCAGCCCTGCGTCCGCTGCTCGCGACCTTTACACCTGACAAGGGTTTGGGTGGTTTTAACTGGGGACGTTACTCCAATCCAGCCATGGATGGCGTGCTTGCCAAGGCGATGTCTACGATTGACGACAAAGAACGTGAAGCGCTCCTCCAGGAAGCCGCAATTCTATCTATGAAAGATATCGGTCTGTTGCCTTTGCATCACCAGATCAACACCTGGGCGACTAAAAAGGGTGTGGTCTATACGCCGCGCACAGACGAGTACACGCTTGCACAAGAGTTTCAACCTAAGTAATTTTCACTGATCACAGGGCAATCTTTAAACAGGTTGCCCTGAATTTATTTACACATGCTGACTTTTATTCTGAGACGCCTGGGCGAGAGTTTTTTCGTCCTGCTCGTGATGTCCCTGCTTGTATTCACAGGTGTCTACGCAATTGGTAATCCGGTTGATTTATTAATCGCACCGGAGGCGACTGCTCAGGATATCGCGCAGGTGACGCGCGCGCTGGGGCTCGACAAGCCGCTCTGGGAGCAGTATTTTTATTTCCTCAAGCAAGTGCTCAATGGTGATCTTGGTCGTTCGTTCATGTTCAACACCCCAGCCATTGAGTTGCTGCTGAGCAGGATGCCGGCAACAATGGAGTTGGCCTTGGCCGCCATGTTTATTGCGACCGTGCTCGGTATTCCTTTAGGGTTGATCGCAGGGTTGAAAGCCGACTCATGGATTGGTAAAACAATCATGACGGTGTCGATTCTTGGATTTTCGTTGCCGACATTTTGGGTTGGCCTTGTACTGATTATGTTTTTTGCCGTGGAACTGGGTTGGTTGCCTTCCAGCGGTCGCGGCCCCACGTCAACATTGTTGGGTATGCCAGTCAGCTTTCTCTCGTGGGAGGGCATGAAGCATTTGTTTTTACCCGCTTTGAATCTGGCACTTTTTAAGCTCGCGCTGATTATTCGTTTGACGCGTGCGGGCACGCAAGAAGCTTTACTACAGGACTATGTCAAATACGCACGCGCCAAGGGGTTACGTGCCAGTCGCATTATTGGCGTTCATGTATTAAAAAACATCATGATTCCAATTGTGACAGTGATTGGTCTGGAATTCGGATCTGTGATTGCCTTTGCGATCGTGACGGAATCTATTTTTGCCTGGCCTGGGATGGGCAAGTTGCTGATTGATTCAATCAACAACCTTGATCGCCCCGTCATCGTTGCCTACCTTTGTGTGATTGTGGTGTTTTTTGTCGTGATTAATTTGCTCGTTGATTTGGCCTATGCGTTTCTGGATCCACGTGTTCGTCTGGGAGCATCGGCAAGATGAGTAATGAGGCTGTTGCGGCGGTAGAGTCGCCTTCGCGAAAATTATGGCGTATGTTTTCCGCAGACTGGATTGCTTTAGGCGGTTTGGTTGTACTGAGTATCCTTGTCCTGGCAGCAGTCTTTGCACCCTGGATTGTGCCTCAAAACCCCTATGATCTGGCTCAGCTGGATATTCTTGATGGGCGTCTGCCGCCAGGGTCGCGTTCGTTCGATGACAAGATGTTGTATTGGCTAGGCACAGACGACCAAGGTCGCGACATGTACTCCGCCATTATTTATGGCATGCGTATTTCACTTGGAGTCGGACTCGTATCGACACTCGGTGCGTTGATTATCGGTATGACACTTGGGCTCACGGCAGCCTATCTCGGTGGGAAAACCGACAGCGTGATCATGCGCATCGTTGATATCCAATTGTCCTTTCCAACTATTCTCATCGCGCTGATTTTACTTGCGGTGTTTGGACAAGGCTTGAGCAAAATCATCATTGCATTAATTACAGTTCAATGGGCATACTACGCCCGGACAGTTCGTTCAGCCGCGCTGGTAGAAATGGGTAAGGAATACATCGAGGCGGCGCGTTGTCTCGACTTGAGCCATCGCCGGATTATCTTCGCGCATTTGCTACCTAATTGCATAGCGCCGTTAATCGTTGTGGCAGCGATGCAAATTGCAGCGGCTATCGCACTCGAGGCAACGCTGTCTTTTCTGGGGCTGGGCCTGCCCATTACCGAACCATCGCTCGGATTGCTGATCTCCAATGGTTATGCTTACCTGATGTCCGGGAAATACTGGATTAGTTTTTTCCCTGGATTGGCTTTGTTAGTCATGATCGTGAGTATCAACCTGGTTGCGGATCGTCTGAGAGATATCCTGAATCCCAGGCTGCAAAAATAATATGATGGTATTAAATCGATGAGCACCACGGCACAACTTAAAGTTGAAAATCTTGTCACTGAATTCGTGACAAGAGATGGCATCGTGCGTGCGCTTGATGACGTGAGCTTTGAATTGCATGCTGGCCAGATTATGGGTCTAGTGGGCGAGTCAGGTTCAGGCAAGTCACTGACTGGTTTCTCCATCATGGGGCTGCTTGATCATCCCGGCCGTGTTGCCGCGGGGCGCATACTGCTCAAAGGTCAGGATATCCGCGCGATGAATGCCGAGCAGGTCAGGCAGATGCGCGGCAATCGCATGGCGATGATTTTTCAGGATCCCATGATGACGCTGAATCCCGTCATGAAGATTTCGGCTCAGATGATCGAGGCGATTCAGGCGCATCGGCGAGTTTCAAAAGCTGTCGCGCTTGATGAGTGCCGTGCGGCCCTGGCAATGGTGGGCATCCCGTCGCCAGATGAACGGCTCAACGCTTATCCGCATCAATTTTCAGGTGGGATGCGTCAGCGCGTAGCGATTGCGATCGCATTATTAAACAAGCCTGATGTCATTATTGCTGATGAACCTACGACGGCTTTGGACGTTACGATCCAGGGACAGATTCTTGCAGAGGTGCAGAAAATCTGTCGTCAGACAGGTACTTCAGTCATATGGATCACCCATGATTTGTCGGTTGTGTCTGGCCTGGCTGACCATATTAGTGTGATGTATGCCGGTCGTATCGTCGAGCAGGGCGCAAGCGCCGAAGTGTTGGGAAATCCGTCGCATCCTTATACGCGAGGCTTAATTCGCTCGGTACCGGCGGCTAATCCGCCAAACCAGCCGCTTTATCAGATCCCGGGTATGACACCTGCCTTATCTCAATTACCCCCGGGTTGCGCCTTTAGTCCGCGTTGCGAGAGATCCACCGTACTATGTTCTCAAACGCCGGTCGTCAGTGCAATGGGTGCAGGCCATACGATACGCTGCTTTCATCCTTACAGTGAGCCGTTGGAGTTCAGCAAATGAGCGATAAAAAATCACTGCTGGCGCTCGATGGTATTACCAAGCGATTCGGTCAGCCCGTTGATCCTTTACGCCGTCTGCTTAATAAGCTTGGCGCAACGCACAAAGATCAGTATGTCTATGCTGTTAACGATGTCAGTCTGACCGTTGCCAGTAAAGAAGTTGTAGGTCTAGTGGGTGAATCAGGCTGCGGTAAATCGACTTTGGGTAGACTTGCTGTGGGGCTACTCAAGCCTGACGCAGGCGAACGGACTTGGCGTGGTCAGGATTTTGATGCGATGTCCGCTGCAGAGCAGAGGCGGGTGAGATTGTCTGTACAAATGATTTTTCAGGACCCCTATGCGTCTCTGAATCCTCGTATGCGTGCGGGTGACACAGTAACAGAAGCCCCTGTTCAGCACGGTTTGATTGACTCTCGCGATAAAAAGGAATTTGCGCAGGCGTTGTTTGCGAAAGTCGGCTTGGCTCCCGAGATGATAGGTCGCTATCCTCATCAGTTTTCTGGTGGTCAGCGCAGTCGACTGGGCATTGCGCGAGCGTTAGCAGTCAATCCGGAATTCCTGGTGTGTGATGAGGCCGTTGCAGCACTTGATGTGTCGATCCAGGCGCAAGTATTGAATTTGTTCATGCAGCTGCGCGCAGATCTGGATTTGACGTATTTGTTTATCAGTCATGATTTGGGGGTTGTAAGACACCTGGCTGATCGCGTGGTGATCATGTATTTGGGTCGTGTAGTCGAAGAGGGCACCGGTGCGGAAATTTTCACGCGTGCGAACCATCCCTATACTCAAGCGCTATTGTCTGAGATGCCGGTGATTCGGCTTGAACGAAAAACCTACCATCCTGTTGCGGGTGAAATACCATCGCCCATGCACCCGCCAGCCGGATGTCATTTTCATCCCCGTTGTCCGCACGCGATGCAGCGTTGCTCTTCAGAAGTACCGATGTTGCGGGAGATTGCTCCCGGGCATCGATCGGCCTGTCATTTAAACGATATGCAGTAAATAGGATTGATACAAAATATGTCTACTCCCAGCACCCTCCAAAATACGATTGAGTTACTCAAGACGCTCGTAGCGTTTGACACGACAAGCCGCGAGTCAAACCTTGGTTTGATTGAGTTTGTTCGTGATCATCTTTTGTCTTTGGGCATTCAGTCACGGTTATCCTACGATGCGCAAAAGCGTAAGGCTAACTTATTTGCGACGTTTGGCGACATGCCTGGTCGTGGCATTGTGCTATGTGGCCATACGGATGTCGTACCTGTTGATGGCCAGGCCTGGGATACGAATCCTTTTCAGGCGCATATCGCCGATGGGAAAATTTACGGTCGTGGGGCGGTCGATATGAAGGGGTTTATCGCTGCATCACTTGCGATGTTACCTGC
This sequence comes from uncultured beta proteobacterium, assembly GCA_903847325.1. GTDB lineage: Bacteria > Pseudomonadota > Gammaproteobacteria > Burkholderiales > Burkholderiaceae_B > Zwartia. Next base: position 5,149 of record CAINDJ010000347.1, read on the forward strand.
CTATATGGCGAGTGATTTAAAGCAACCTCTCCACCTGGCATTCACATACGACGAAGAGATTGGCTGTATTGGTGTGCAGACGCTGATCCGGGATCTGCAGGCTGCAAACATTCACCCCGCCGGCTGCTTTGTCGGTGAGCCGACCCGCATGCAGGTGATGACGGGACACAAAGGTATGCGGGTGACGCGCTGTAACGTGCGTGGACTCGAGGCGCACTCTTCGATGGCGCCCGAGGCTGTTAATGCGATTGAGTATGCTGGTCGGTTGATTGAAAAGATTCGTAATATGGCGACACAACTCAGAGCTGAGGGACCATTTGATTCTGTATTCAAGATCCCTCACACCACGATGCAGACGGGTATGATCAAAGGTGGTGCGGCCCCGAACATTGTTGCGAAAGATTGTGAGTTTGTATTTGACTGCCGTACATTGCCTCAAAGCAATTCAGACGAACTAATCAATCAGATTCAGGCGCATGCAGAAGTCCTGAAAGCTGAGATGCGCAAGATCCACGCGCAGTCAGATATTACGTTTGAAACGCTTGCTAACGCTGCACCACTCGCAACAGCTGAAGAGGCACCGATTTCCTACTTAGGAGCTGCGCTGGCTCGCAATAATCTGCTGGGCCGCGTGTCATTCGCGACCGATGCAGGATGGTTGCATCAGGCTGGCATTCCTTGCGTAGTGGTTGGACCTGGCGATATCGAAGTCGCTCCTGTTGAGCTGCGCCGCCGCGCCTGATCCGAACTTTTAGCGTTTGAAATCCCCGTGTCAAATGGCTCACGGTCAGTGTAGGCTACTGC
>CAINDJ010000348.1 GCA_903847325.1 uncultured beta proteobacterium
GGATGGCTTGCCTGAGGACGTTAAAAATAATCCAGAAGTGATTAGCGCCTATCTGGGCACCAATCACTAAGCGCCGCCGACAAGGACACATGTATGCAATTTTTTCTTGAAATCGTCATCAGCGGCATCTTATCCGGCCTGATGTATTCACTGGTTGCGCTGGGCTTTGTGTTGATTTTCAAAGCCTCTGGCGTACTCAATTTTGCGCAAGGCGCCATGGTCTACGCATCAGCGCTGGTTGTCGTCGGCCTGATCGATTATGAGGTACCCATGTGGGTGGCGATTATTGCCTCCTTCTTTTTTATGGTCCTCATCGGCATCTGTACCGAGAAATTCGTCCTGGGCAAACTGGTTAACCAGCCTCCAATCACGCTATTTATGGCCACGATTGGTCTGAGCTTTCTGCTTGAGGGATTTGCACCGATTTTATTTGGTAACGACGTGCGTCCGATTGATTTGGGTATCGTGGACGAGCCGATTCAAGCCATTATGGATATGACAGGCATCGGCATTTCCAAGCTGGATTTATTTTCCTCGGGCATCATTATTCTTCTTGTGATCCTTCTGGCGCTTCTTTTTCAATACACAAAAGTCGGTCGTGCGCTGCGTGCGGTCGCGGATGATCATCAAGCTGCTTTGTCGCTCGGTATACCGCTGGAAAGAATCTGGACGATCGTTTGGGCGATCGCAGGCTTTGTTGCACTGGTGGCAGGTTTGCTGTGGGGCTCACGTAATGGCGTGCAATATGCGCTTTCTTTAACTGCGCTCAAGGCGCTGCCTGTGCTGATTCTGGGTGGTTTCACCTCAGTTCCCGGGGCGATCGTTGGCGGAATCATTATCGGTGTCTCCGAAAAACTAGCCGAGATTTATATTCCACCCGTTCTGCAGGATGCCTTTGGCGGAAACTTTGGCGGCATCGAGGGTTGGTTCCCGTACATTTTCGCCCTGCTCTTTTTATTGATCAGACCCGAGGGTCTGTTCGGTGAAAAACACATTGATCGCGTTTGAGGAAGAACAATGCTTTATCGTGAAACTGGTCAATTCAAGACCACTTACAAAGCTGACAGTCAGATATTTCCGATTCTGCAAGACAGGATAGGCATGATTATGTTGCTTGCCTTTGCTGCAATTATTGTTCCACTCTTTGCACGTGAATACTGGATCAATGCGATCCTGATTCCGTTTTTGATCTTTTCATTGGCAGCGTTAGGCTTAAATTTTTTAACTGGCTACGCAGGACAGCTGTCGCTGGGATCGGCCGCCTTTATGGCGGTGGGAGCTTTTGCGACTTACAACTTTCAGCTTCGCATTGAAGGCATCCCATTCATTTTCTCCTTTATCCTGGGCGGCCTAAGCGCCTCCGTGGTGGGGATCCTGTTTGGCCTGCCCTCACTGCGCATTAAAGGGTTCTATCTGGCCGTAGCCACCCTTGCAGCGCAATTCTTTGTTGTATGGTGCCTGACCAAATTCCCCTGGTTTTCGAACAACAGCTCCTCCGGTGTCATTAGCGCACAAACGCTAAGTATCTTCGGCTTCAAATTTGACACGCCGGTATCAAAATATTTATTAGTCTTATTTTTCGTAAGCGTCCTTGCTTTGGTAGGCAAGAATCTGGTTCGCTCCTCGACGGGTCGTGCCTGGATGGCAGTCAGAGATATGGATGTTGCGGCCGAAGTCATCGGCATCCCCTTAATGAAAACCAAACTGATGGCTTTCGCCATCAGCTCCTTTTATTGCGGTATCGCTGGTGCGCTCTATGCGTATTGCTATCTGGGCACGGTGGAGCCTGATGGCTTTTCGCTGGAGCTGTCTTTCAAGATACTTTTCATGGTGATCATTGGCGGGGTAGGCAGTATTTTGGGCAACTTTCTAGGGGCTGCCTTCATTCTTTTACTACCGATATTTTTAGATATTGTTTTGCCACTGGTCGCCCAGCTTCTTCATTTACCCATTGCAAGCGCTGTCGTGTCTCATATCCAGTTGATGGTCTTTGGTGCCTTGATTATTTTCTTTTTGATTGTTGAACCCCACGGCCTGGCCCGACTTTGGCAAATCACCAAAGAAAAGCTGAGATTGTGGCCTTTCCCGCATTAATCCGTTTTTTTATAACAATGAGTCGTGATCGTCATGACCTATCCAGGAGATAACCTCATGAAACGCTTTAAATCATCGGTACTCGGA
>CAINDJ010000349.1 GCA_903847325.1 uncultured beta proteobacterium
AGCAAAGATGTTTGCCAGTGTAAAGCTCTACGCTGACGGAAAATCGTATAAAGCGGTTTGCGTTCTTTCTGTGAAAGTGTCGAAAGATAGGCTCGTCCAAGTGATGTCAACTCCATTGGCACGCGCTGACCAGACACTACATTTCTAAAAGCTACTCTGCGTTTATAGCGGATTGATTCCAGATAAATCATCTCCTCTCGGTCGGGGGCAGCTAGTCCAACGTTGATTCCCTGGTTTTCTGCCAGCATACGCATTTTCGGTGCAATCAGCTGAAGGATTTGTGATCCAGTTCGCATCGAGTGCGCAAAACTGAGTGTTGCAGGTGCGAGTCTGTATGCGCGTTGTTCGGAGTCAATTTCCAACATGCCTGCGCTAACAAGGGTTTGCGTCAATCGACTGACAGTAGATTTAGCTAGTCCAGTGCGTTCTGCAATTTCGCTATTTCCTAGTAAATATGAGCCTGCTCTAAACGCCCGCAATATTTCGATTCCTCGCTGGAGAGATCTATTGGTTGTGCCTGATTTTATTTGGCTGATCATAGGTGTCCCGAACATTCTCTAAGAATATTGAAGCTTCTAGTGAATTATATTTAATTCCACCAGATGGAATTGACGGCTAACTTTTATCTGAATTCTAGCTTAAGCTTTCTACTTGTTTGGCATGTGTAGTTCTCATGACCAGAAAATGCCTGTATTCATTTCGACCTGGGAGTGTGCATGTTGCTCAATAAAATCCTGCCATTATGTTTGACTACATTTGTCGCTTGTTGTGGTTTTAATTCGCAGCAGTCCTTGGCTGCTTATCCAGACAAAGCCATTCGTTTGATTGTTCCGTTTGCTCCTGGTGGGGGTACGGATCAAATATCACGTGCCTTAGGGGCCGGTATGGCAAAGGCCTTAGGACAACCAGTGATTATTGAGAACAAGCCTGGTGCTGGGACTGTAATCGGTATGGATACTGTGGCAAGAAGTACCCCGGATGGTTATACCCTGGTCATGGCGACCTTTGCGCATGCGGTGAACCCAAGCTTGCAGTCTAAATTGCCTTATGACAACGATCAGGCTTTCTCACCGGTTGCGCTAGTGGCGCGAGGGCCCAATGTTCTCGCCGTCAGAACAGATAGCCCATTTAAAAATGTTGATGAAATTATTACCTCAGCTAAGTTAAAGCCTGGTTCACTGACCTATGCGTCCCAGGGTAACGGGACGTCGGCTCACCTAGCCGGTGAAATGTTTGTCAATCTAGCGGGCGTAGAGTTGACGCACGTCCCTTATCGTGGTGCTAGCCCTGCGATGACTGATTTATTAGGTGGTCAGGTTGATCTCTTTTTTGGAACGGCAGCGGCTGTATCGCCACTTGTGGCGAGTGGAAAATTACGAGCGATCGCGGTCACTAGTGCTTTGCCTTCTCCAGCCTTTAATAGAGTACCTACTGTTAATGATTCCATACCTGGTTATGGCGTCGAAAGTTGGTACGGTATCTATGCTCCTGCAGGCACACCGGTTGATGTGATTGCAACGCTGCATTCCGCAATCTCAGCTGCGGTTAAAAATCCGGACTTTGTAAAGAAGATCGAGCACGAGGGACTGACAATCGCGGTCGGTTCAGCTTCAGAGCTTCAGGCTTATGTTCAAAATGAGCAGGCTCGCTGGAAAAAAATCATTACTGAAAACAAAATTCAACTTCAATAAAGCGCTGGAGAAAAATAATGGAATACAAACTAATCACCATGGATGTGCAGTCTTCGATTGCGACGATCACCTTTAATCGTCCAGAAAAACGCAACGCGATGAGCGACGATATGCGCACCGAATTCATTCATGCGCTGGAGCATGTATCCGCCGACAAGAGCATACGTGCCTTAGTGATAACTGGCTCAGGCAAGGGCTTCTGTGCTGGCGGTGATATTGCCGGTATGGAAAAACGCATGAGCGCACCAACGGGCGAAATCGCATTTAACGGCTGGCATAGGCAGCAACGGGTTCACCATACACAGACATTACTTCACAACATGCCTAAACCTACCATTGCTGCGGTCAATGGTGCCGCCTCAGGTTTGGGGGCCGATACGGCGCTCGCGTGTGATTTTCTGATCGGTAGCGAGTTTGCAAATTTCACCTGGTCATATATCAATCGCGGGATTATTCCAGACGGTGGTGGTATGTATTTACTGCCTCGCCGGGTGAGCCTGTCGATGGCAAAACAACTTATTTTTTCTGGTCGTAAAGTCGATGCCGAGGAGGCATTGTCTCTGGGAATCCTTGACCGTAAAACAACAAGTGCCTGATGAGGAATTGCTGCGCGTGCTGGAGCGATTTGCTATTCGCCCTGCGAGCACGGTCATTCTTTGTGGCCGCAACATGTTGGCTGCC
>CAINDJ010000350.1 GCA_903847325.1 uncultured beta proteobacterium
CCGGTGAGCGATTCAATAAGACCATCGTGCAGTATTTGCAGTTTGCACGCGAGTTCAATGAGATGTTTCCTGGCTTTGAAACCTATATCCATGGTTTAGCGGACGAGTTAACCGCTGACGGCGATAAGCGTTATTACGTTGATTGTCTGATCGAAGAGTAATCGGGCATGCAGCGTATTGATGTGGCGGTCATTGGTGCCGGCGCCGCGGGCATGATGTGCGCGGCCGTCGCCGCACAGCGTGGGCGTAGCGTCGTGCTGATCGATCACGCATCAAAACTTGCAGAAAAAATCAGGATCTCCGGAGGCGGACGGTGCAACTTCACCAATCGCCGGGTAGGGCCTGAAAATTTTATTTCAGCGAATCCTCATTTCGCCAGGTCTGCACTGGCTGGATACACGCCAGACGATTTTCTCGCACTGATCAAACGCTACGGTATTGCCTGGCACGAAAAACATCGCGGACAGCTTTTCTGTGACGAGAGCAGCGAAGACATCATCAATATGCTGCGCACAGAGTGCGAGCAGGCGGGTGTCCAATTGCGTATGCCTTGCACGGTGGATCAGATCGCAAAGATCGAATCAAATGATGAGCAAGGCTTTGAGCTCTCTCTCAGTCAAGACGGCGCGCGCAGCACCTTAACCGTCACCAGTCTCGTGATCGCAACCGGAGGGCTGGCTATTCCGCAGCTGGGCTCAACCGATTACGGATTAAAAATCGCCCGCCAGTTTGGCCTGAAAGTGGTCGAGCCGCGCCCTGCGCTCGTACCCCTGACCTTTGATGGTGATGCGTGGGCAGACTTCGTGCCGCTGGCAGGTATCGCGCTGGAGACAGAGGTTTGCACAGGCGAGGGGCGTACAAAACAATCCTTTCTCGAAGACGTGCTGTTTACGCATCGCGGCTTGTCGGGCCCTGGCATTTTGCAAATATCCAGTTACTGGCAACCGGGACAGCCGATTTCGCTTGACCTTGCGCATGGCCAGAACATGTCTCAAACGCTTCTTGAGGCCAAATCAGGTAGCAAGCAACAGATTGGCACTTTGTTAGGCTCTTTATGGCCTAAAAGGCTCGCCGAACGATGGCTGGGTGATGATGCGTCAAAACGGCTGGCCGATATGCCAGACCGGTACCTGGTGGAGCTTGGAAAGCGTATCCATGCCTGGTCGATCACACCCAATGGCACCGCAGGCTACAAAAAGGCTGAGGTCATGCGTGGAGGAGTTGATACACGCGGACTCGATCAGCGCAGCATGCAAGCTAAAACGGTGCCTGGACTGCATTTTATCGGTGAAACCGTTGATGTGACTGGCTGGCTCGGTGGCTATAACTTTCAGTGGGCCTGGTCCTCGGGTTTTGCCTGCGGCAGCAGCCTGTAGCCTCACGACAGAGTCATCGGTCACGTCACGCCGCAGGGATCATTTTGTTTGTAACAACGCGTAGTTTCGCGGTATGCTTCGGTTGCTGTGACCGCATATTGCGGGAGAGTGCACCCTGCTACAGGATGCCGCCGAAGGCGCAATTCGCCCAGAATCGCTCAGGCTCCCTATACCGTAATACGCACCGTCTGGCCTGTTAAAGGCTGCTCGGCACAACACTCTGGAGAGACCCGCGGCTATTAGAGCCAACACGGGCGCCGAAGGTGCACACCCGATCAAGTATCGGGGCAACTCTCAGGCAAAAGGACAGAGGGGCGGATAGATTGTTCGTACGCACATGCGTGATGCATGGTTGCGTTGTTCAAGCCGCCTTTCAAATCGTCTTTGCTGGAGTGCATCTCATGTCTGCTACCTTAAAACATACCCCTCTTGCTGCTGTTCACGTTGCAGCGGGTGCGCGCATGGTGGATTTTGGTGGATGGGATATGCCGGTGAATTATGGCTCGCAGATAGAAGAGCACCATGCTGTGCGTCGTGACGCAGGGATCTTTGATGTGTCGCACATGCTGAATGTGGATGTGTCGGGGCCTGACTCAAAAGCCTTTTTACTCAAGCTTGTCGCCAATGATGTGACCAAGCTCACACACGCTGGTCGTGCCCTGTATTCCTGCATGCTCAATCCGCAGGGTGGTGTGATTGATGATCTGATCATTTATTTTTTTACAGATACGCAATGGCGTCTGGTGGTCAATGCCGGTACCGCAGATAAGGATATCGCCTGGATGCAGCGCGTGGCTGCCTCGGCTAAATTCGATGTGACGATTGTGGCGCGTCGTGATTTAGCGATGGTGGCTGTGCAGGGCCCGCAAGCGCGTTCAAAAGTCTGGGCGGCACGCCCAGACTGGCGCGCGGCAACGGAATCACTGATCCCGTTTTCGGCCGCTAACCTTCCTGATGCGATGGTTGCGCGTACGGGGTACACAGGTGAGGATGGTTTTGAGATCATCGTCCCGGCCGATCAGGTGGCTTCCCTCTGGAGCGATCTGGTGGCCCAGCACGTCCAGCCTTGTGGTCTCGGTGCACGCGACACACTGCGTCTTGAGGCCGGAATGAATCTTTATGGACAGGATATGGATGAGCTTATTCATCCAAATCAGGCTGGCTTGACCTGGACGGTTTCGCTCAAAGATCCTGCACGTCAATTTATAGGTCGCCAGGCGATTGAGCAATTTGCCGATCCTCGCGTTTTTATTGGCCTCAAGCTCCTTGATCGTGGTGTGATGCGCGCGCACATGGTGGTTCGCACAGCAAAAGGACTTGGAGAGGTGACTAGCGGTACGATGTCACCCACACTTGGTTACTCGATCGGTTTCGCGCGTTTGCCTGTTGGCATCCTGCCGGGCGACGCAGTCGAAATTGATATCCGTGGCAAGTGGGTAGCAGCCGAGGTTTGCAAACTGCCATTCGTGCGGAACGGTCAGCCAGTCCAACACGGTTAATTTTTATATATTCAATATGCATTCAACTTATTCAAACTAATTTTCAGGAGACTGTTCATGAGCATTCCTAGCGATCGTAAATACGCCAGTACCCACGAGTGGATCAAAGCCGACGGTGACGTCATGATGGTTGGTATCACAGGCCCTGCACAAGACCAGTTGGGTGATCTGGTCTTTGTCGGTGATGTGCATGTCGGTGCCAAGCTGGCTGCTGCAGCGAATGCTGGTGTTGTCGAATCCGTTAAAGCCGCCTCTGATATTTACGCACCTGTTGCAGGCGAAATCGTGGCTTTTAACGAAGCACTGACCGATTCACCGGATCTTATTAATGGCGATCCTTACGGCACCTGGATTTTCAAGATCAAACCAGATAATGCAGCTGATATTGACGGGCTGCTTGATGCAGCAGGCTATCAGGCTGTCGCCGACGCGAGCTAAGGCGCACTCACTATGTCTATTTCTCAGGATGCAAGTACGTTGAATATCCCCGCACTGGATACCTCACGCGAATTTATCCCTCGCCACATTGGCCCAGGCGCCGATGATCAAGCCAAAATGCTTGCCGCTGTTGGCGCAAGTACTCTTGAGGTGCTGATGCAGGAAGTTGTACCTGCAAATATTCGCATGAAACGTGAACTGGATTTGCCCGGTCCACGCTCAGAGGCAGACGTACTGGCTGAGATGAAGACCTTGGCGAGCGCCAACCAGATCTATCGCAACTATATCGGACAGGGTTACTACGGCACACACACGCCGAATGTGATCCTGCGTAATATCCTTGAAAATCCTGCCTGGTACACGGCCTACACGCCGTATCAACCAGAGATATCTCAGGGTCGTCTTGAGGCGATTCTTAATTATCAGACTATGGTTGCAGACCTCACGGGTCTGGATATTGCAAATGCCTCTTTGCTTGACGAAGGTACGGCAGCGGCTGAGTCGATGACGCTTGCGCGTCGCGCCTCGCGCGCAGAGAGCAAGGTGTTCTTCGTATCTGAGCATTGCCACCCCCAGACTATCGAGGTGATTCGTACACGCGCGGATGGTCTCGATATCGAGGTGGTTGTTGGCGACGAATCAAAGGGTGTACCTGCCTGCTTTGGTTTGCTGGTGCAATATCCACAATCACTGGGTGCAGTGAGTGACTATCGCGCGCTCGCCGAGCAGGTGCATGCGCAAGGCGGTGTAGTGGCGTGTGCCACAGATCTCTTGGCACTCGCGCTGCTTGAGCCGCCAGGACACTGGGGAGCGGATATCGCGATTGGTTCAGCACAACGTTTTGGCGTGCCCTTTGGTTTTGGTGGGCCGCATGCTGGCTTCATGGCCACCAGGGATGCATTTAAGCGCAATATGCCAGGTCGCTTGGTCGGCATATCGAAAGATGTGCACGGTAATCCTGCCTTGAGATTGGCGCTGCAGACGCGTGAGCAGCATATCCGCCGTGAGAAAGCGACGTCCAATATTTGTACTGCACAGGTTCTACTCGCAGTGATGGCAAGTATGTACGCACTGTGGCATGGTCCGCGTGGCATTGTTGACATCGCAAAGCGCGTGCATCTGGCAACAGCTGGTTTACAAAAGGCGTTGACGACGATTGGCTTGAAAGTTGTTAATGAAACATATTTCGATACCTTGCTGATCGAAACCGGCGCGCTCACTAATCAAGTGCTGCAAGCCGCTCGCCATGCGCTGATCAATCTGCGTCATGTCGATGCAACCCACGTTGCGGTCTCACTCGACGAGACGGTTACGACGCAAGATCTGGTTCAACTGATTAATATATTCGCAGACGCCGCAGCTAAACCAGCGCCTGCTTTGGCTGCTGATCTTGGCGCGTCAGTGGTATTGCCTGGTATCCCTGCTTCAGTCAATCGTAAACAAGCCATC
>CAINDJ010000351.1 GCA_903847325.1 uncultured beta proteobacterium
AAAAAATGGATAACTGTTTAGCGTCCTACTCCTACACATGTCAGCGCGGTCAAGCACAACTCTGGTCCTTGCGAGACGAACAAGGAAAGTCCGTTGCCAATTTACGTACAAAAATCCTAGAGCTTGAAGACGGCTCTCCAACAGTCGTGATGGCCGAATTAAAGGGACCTGAAAACGCAAAGCCCTCTGAAGAAGCCATCCACAGCAGTCAATTGTTACTCGAGGCGATCAAAGCACATCCAGACGAATTAAAACAATACGTCGAATGGCTGACTAAAGTCGCCCCGCTGTCGATGTCAGAACTCACCGAAGCGAGGTACGTACGTCCAATACTGATGGCGATGAAACAAGTTATGGCTGGCAAATACGATTTAACAGAACTGTTTACAGAGATGCTTGGTCGTGATGAGGACTTGAAACGCTTGGTTTTAGAAACTTAGGCTTAGTGCTCACGGACGGGTTTAGCACAGAGAAAATCGAATCTATTATTGAAAATCAATTATCTACTGCGTCCACATATTGAAATGTTGCTACTTGAGTAAAGAGAGTGAGTGAAGAGAGTGAGTGAAGAGTTTGAGTCAAGAAATTGAGTCAAGAGACACTATTGAATTTCCTGCAATGATGCTAGTATCTTTTTCATATTTCTAGCACGCATTGATAAGAAGAAAATGGAGACATACACACAGAACGCTTCGGCCTTAAGACGTCTGGTGGCGCTCAGTCAGGCCCCGGCACTATCTGACATGTCCGATGATGTTATCGCCATCACAAAACGTGCGATTCTTGACAGTTTGGGATGTGCGATTGCAGCAATCGGCTGCGAACCTGCCCGGATTGCCGGGCCACTGATTGCCTGCGGCACGGGTGTTGCGACGGTCATCGGTGAAGCGACCCCTTCTTCGCTTGAACGCGCGGTTTTACTCAACGGCATCATGTTGCGGTATCTGGACATGATGGATGTGTACTGGGCACAAGACGTCTGCCACCCTTCTGAAAATATTCCCCTGGCCCTGGCAAGTGTCGAGAGCGTTCAGGGCAGTGGCGCACAACTGATTCGAGCCGTTATCGCCGGCTACGAAGCACAGATGCGCCTGACGCATCTGGTGTCTTTGCAAAGCATGGGCATGCATCACGTGTCGGCGGCAGGGATCGTGGCACCCATGGTGATTGGCAGCGCCTGGGGACTGGATCTGGAAACGATCGAGCAAGCGGTCGGACTTTCAGGTTGTCGCCAGTTCACCGTCCACGCCCTCTCGAAAGGCGGACTCAGTATGGCTAAAGCAATCGGCTATGCCTGGTCATCCATGGAAAGCATTTTGGCGGTTCGTTTAGCGCAAGGCGGATTTACAGGCCCGAAACATTTTCTGGACTGGTTAGGTCACCAAGGTCCCTTGAAAGCCAGTTTTGACGAAAGTATCCTGATCCCTGGACAAGAACCTTTAATCACTCGTACAAGTTTTAAACAATTTCCTGTGCAGTTCGAATTACAAACACCCAATGAGGTAGCGATTCGCTTGCATAGCCAAATTGCCGGGAGAAAAATTAATCGTATTGTGATTGCCGTGCCACCGATTACGGCTCAACGCACTGCCGATTCAGCCAAGTTCAAGCCTGCCAATCGCGAAACGGCCGATCACAGTTTGCCTGTTACGGTTGCCATGTCACTTCTTGATGGAAAGTTAACTGCCGCACAATTTGAATTAGACCGTTGGGCAGAGGCGGATATTGCTGCACTGGTTTCATGCATTGAAGTCCAAGCAGACATTACATTGCTCGAAAACTTTGCTCAAGGCCGTCCTGTACGGATGACCATTGATCTAGACGATGGCCAAACACTCACCGAATTTCAGTCTGTGCCATATGGCGATGCAACGCGACCGATGGATGACCATGCTGTGGAGCAAAAGTTTTTAGCCAACGTTACTGAGGTGTTTGGTCTGCAACGCGCTTTAGCCCTCATCGATTGTGTGCGCAATCTTCAAGACATAACAAATATCAATCAGTTAACCAGCCTGTTGCGAGCTGAGTAAGCGATGCCAGGGCATCCAGAGATCCACCCCATGCATCGACTGAGGTCCTTCGCTTCAGAGTATGCACCTTTTATTATTTCGATGTTACTGCTGCTTGCCTGTGGTCTTCAGACATC
>CAINDJ010000352.1 GCA_903847325.1 uncultured beta proteobacterium
GACGGTCATTCGGTTTGGTAAGGATCCCATGCCTACAGCAGAGCGGGCATGTTTGCCGCGCTCCCCAAAAACTTCGACAAGTAAATCGGAGCAACCGTTCATTACTTTTGGGTGCTCGCCAAATTCAGGTTCGGCATTGACCATACCCAATAGTTTTACGATTGCCTCGACATGATCCAGAGACCCTGTTGCCTGACGGATCGTAGCCAGCATCTGCAGCCCAATCTGACGGGCATCTGCATAGGCACGCTCAACTGAACAGTCTTTGCCCAGGCGCCCCGCACTGATTTCACCTGCTGCATTACGCGGCCCCTGACCCGAGAGATAGAGCAGTTGGCCAACGCGGCGGTATGGCAGAAAATTACCAATAGGCGCAGGTATCTTAGGCAAGACGATGTTTAATTCTATGAGTCGGGCTTCAGCAGTCATGATTGAACCTGTCATGCATTGAAAGTTGTTGATTACTTGGCGGCGCCATCTTTATAGAAGCGTGTCACTTCATTGAAGAGACTGAAACGTTTTACCTCATTCATGATGGAATGCGTTCCTTCACTCAAAATAACAAGCTTTTTAGCTTGTGCATTTGTCAGCAAGGGGAAAAGCGTTTCGGCCATATAGGGAGGCGTATCTGCATCCCATTCGGCAAGAATCAGCATGGTTGGTACACGGATGTTTGCAGGGTCATAAACTGGTTTACCCGCGCTCCAGAAAATACGACTATCCATCACACTGCCGTTAGGTGCCCTGACAAACTTTGGATCGGCTTTCGAGCCAACCGGATCGGAAGCGAAAGTTTCGCGAGCCCATACTTCAAACCAGGCGTCAGGTTGTGGATTCTGCCCTGACTTTAAGCCCGTGTCTTTACGTTTGCGGGCCTGATCGATGGTGACCTGACGATATGCACCCAAGGCTCCACCTGAGTCTGTTAGTGATGCTGATTTGCGAAGCCAGACCGGTGCGTAGAGCACAAGTCGGTTGACCTTGTCCGAGTGGCGACTGGTGTAGAGGCCTGTGATGGCGGTCCCCCACGAGTGTCCCAGGACATTGATTTTGTCGAGTGAGCGACGCTGCCTGACCCAGTCCGCTGCAGCAGCGTAGTCGCGCGCGGCAGTATCGGTATCGGCGATCGGTTTATTGTCTGCAGCCGGGCGATCCATTTCGGCGGGGCGTGTTGATTTGCCATAGCCGCGGATATCAACCATATACACATCAAAGCCTTGTTGCGCCAACACATCCATCCAGGATAGTCCGTCGAGTCTCAGGTCGAAACCGGTCTCGGAAGGATAGGTTGCGCCATGGACAAATAGCAGGACATTGTCTTTTGTAAATGACTTCATGCTGGACAGACGTTTGTTACGCACATACAGCTGGATGCCTGCATCCGCACCGAGCACCATGAATTCTTCTACGGCCAGTTGTGCGTTGGCTGCAATCGTTACGGTATTTTCAATACTGGAACTCGTGTTTTGTTGTGTGGCGCAACCACTGATAGAAAGCGCTGAGAGGCTGATCGCTATCGTGGAAAATAGTTTTTTAATTGTTTTGTAATCCGAATGATTGAGCATGATGCGCCTTTGTCAAAGTGTTGAGCTCCGACAATGCTACCTGCTGGCTTGACCTGTGGCTAGTCTCTGATCAGGGAATCTATTGTGCGTTGCAGCGTAAATGATCGCATTTTTTAGTTACTCAAGAGTTCAGCAACTGGAACTCAGCTAAGCTGAAAAGAGTTGATCCAGGCTGCACGATCCCTCGACCAAGCAGACCAGTTTCGCCATCTATACCAATCATTGCGATGGCTGCTATAGGATCAACACCAGATAAAACGTCCATACCTGTTCTGATATTTAAATCAGAGAAATAAGGATGTTGATAGAGCATGAGGCTTTCTTTAAGATTGCGCCAGTTATCAGGCAACCAATCATGCAATGCCTCTGAAATTTGGGACGCACAATGCAGGCCTTGCGCACCAAAGCCTGCAGCATCAATGACGCCACTGTCGCCAATCACCGGTGATGCTGCAATATGTTGGTCAGATTTAATAAAAGGTCCTGCGGGCGTTGGTGCAGGTATAGCGATCCATGACTCAGGAGAGTTGGAAACTTTTATCCCTAAGCGCTCACCATTACCCGCCAGTGAAATAACAAGTGAGCTTTTTGGATCGGTACCGTTTGCAGCTGCGGTATGAAGCATCACGTGACACGCAGCAATCCAAAGTGTAAGAAAGAAGAGGGGGCTATTCTCTAACATCGTTCGAATGTGAGAGGACGCGGAAACGCAGGACAGTTGTGGAAAAATTATTTGATTCAAGGCGAGTTGTGCATGGGCAGTACTCGCATGAAGGTCGTCGCCTGCTAAGAGTCCAGCCCGAGCAATCGGAAAAAGCGGAATTGGATTTTTTGAAATAATCAATTGAAGTTGAGGGGCTAGAACGGTGTCACGCCATTTAAGTCGCTCAATAACATTCACATCGCGGGTGCCAAAGCGAATTTGAGGGCCTGCACCACTACTGAGTAGTGACCAGGCTTTGCTTGTTGAATTCAAGTCGCTGATTTCAACAAGAGGTGAATTGTACGAGGCCACCGCTGCCAGAGGCATCAGAACATTGAATTGCAGTGCGGAAAGTAACCGTACCTTTCCAGAAGCGATCAGCATTTCTGCATCCGTCCCTGAGCTTGCCCAGCCTTCTTGTATACACACGAGGATACATGAAGAGAGTACAGGTAGTGAGGGTTTAGTCGGGTCAATAAATGGTGGACCAGCATGCAATAGCGTGTGAGTATCTAGTCCAATCGCCTCACGTGCCGTGCAGATATTTGTCCACGCAGGCTCAACATTGAAAAGTCTGGCTAGAACATTGAGATTTGCTTTCAGGGTCTGAGAAGATCCATCGGTTACATCGCGTTGATGACTCATTATTGCTGCGCTCCTTAGATGCCCATATACGCTTGCCGCACCCTTGGGTCTTCAACTAACAGACGCGTTTCGCCAGAAATTCCAACGCGACCCGTTTCGATGACATATGCCTGACTGGCTAACTCAAATGCTGTGACGACATCTTGTTCGACTAACAAAATAGTCAGACCTGAGCGGTTGATTTCTCTCAAAGAGTCGGCTAACTTTTCGACTGCGCGCGGCGCGAGACCGAGTGATAACTCATCGATCATCAGTAAATTCGGACGCGACATAATTCCTCTGCCAATCGCGCACATTTGTTGTTCACCGCCAGATAATGTCGTGGCGTCCTGTTGCTGACGCTCCTTCAAGATAGGAAACATTGCGTAGACTGCTTCGAGATCGTGTTCTATGTCTGCCCGACTCTCGCGCCTTAAGTAAGCACCGATTAAAAGATTGTCTCTGATCGACATTCCTTTAAATAGCCTCCTTCCTTCCGGGACATGCGCAATGCCTGCCGAGAGTACTGTATCGGGGGAGGAGCCAGTCAGGTCTTTGCCACAAAATTCAATCTGTCCTGCACCAACAGGCACCAGCCCTGAGATAGTCCGGAGTAAAGTTGATTTGCCAGCGCCATTGGAGCCAACGATACAGGTAATTTGTCCTGCAGGGACTTCGAGGTCAATTCCCCAGAGAACCTGAACATCACCATAGCCTGATTGCAAGCCAGTAATTTTTAGCAGTGGTGGATTAGACATGTGCGACTCCGGCAATAGGGGCTATGCCCTGTTGTCTAGCCGCAAATTTGCTACCAAGGTATGCCTCGACTACGCGCGGGTCCGAAATGACAGTTTGAGGATCACCTTGGCTGATAAGTTCACCATGGTGCAAGACTAAGATCCGCTCACTCAGCGATAAAACAACTTTCATTAAGTGTTCAATCAGCATGATCGTGATGCCTCGCGCTGCGATGGCGCGCATCAGCGCAAGTGCTTGCTCGATTTCTGAAGTGTTAAGACCTGCATTGACTTCATCAAGAAGTAATACGCGGGGATTCATTGCTAAACTTTTTGCGAGTTCAAGTCGCTTTCGTGAGGGTAACGTCAACGAGGTTGCCGGGCGAAATGCGAGCGGAGCAAGCCCAACGAATTCCAAATGCTCCATGGCCTGTTCTTGTGCTTGTCTGCGATTAGCCGCTCCTGCCGCAAACAACGCGCCAGCCGTTACGTTTTCAAGAACGGTCATATGTGGAAAAGGCTGAACAATCTGAAAGGTTCTCGCGAGTCCGCTACGAGCGGCTTGAAATGGTCGTTGAGCCGTTACGTTTTGGCCATTGAAAATCACATGACCGCTAGTCGCCTTCAGTACACCCGTCATAAGATTGACGAGCGTGGTTTTACCCGCGCCATTTGGACCAATCAACCCAACGATCTCGCCTTCTTTAAGTGAAAAGCTTACATTCTTAACTGCGTGCAACCCACCGAAATTTTTAGATAAGTCGCGCACTTCCAGAATTGTGCTCATGCTTGCCTCGACACATTAAGGCTGCGGTCTTTTTTTGAGTAGAGTTTCTTGTAGTCAAGCTTGAGTAGTCCGCCCGGTAAAAAGAAAATCAGCAGGACAATCACTACCCCTAAGATCGCCTGGTGATAATCAAGAAACTTTGCCCAGATTGTTTCTTCCATCAATACGAACAGAGCGGAGCCAATGATCGGGCCATAGACTGTGCCCACTCCGCCCAGCATTGTCATGACCGGAACTTTCAGCGTGAGCAGTATGCCGAATGCATCCGTTGGTGCAATATATGAAACCCAGGACGCATAGATCGCCCCCACTGTTCCGCAATAGACTGCGGATAAAGTGTAGGCGACCGTTTTGTAGCGATTGACTGAAACACCAACCATGTCTGCAGCGTCTTCATTTTGATTGATACACCTCAAACCAAATCCGAGTTTTGATCGATCCACGAACAATGTGGTCAGCCACGCCAACAGCATGACGGTCAGCATGGAGTAGAAAAATACTCTTGCGGCATAATCAGGACCGCCCTGGAAAATAGGCACATTCAAACCATCCCCTCCGCCGGTCAGGTTTGACCAGAGCGATGCGATCAAACGAAGTACTTCAACCATGGAGATAGATCCAATCGCAAAATAATGGCCCTTCATTCTGAGAATCGCCGCACCGACTAGTGCCGCAAACAAGCTCACAAATATGGTGGCGCATACCCAGGCAAGCACCATAGGCATTCCCGCCTTTTGTAAGATCGCACCTGCATAACTGCCCAGCCCCATGAAGGCTGCAGTGGAAAATGAGGGGTAGCCTGCATAACCACCGATAAAATTCCAGGATAGTGCTAGTGCACCATACATGCAGACAAAGGTTGCAAGTCGAATGTAATAGTTGTCCGCCATGAAGGGCATGGCAATAAGTAATCCAATCCAAATGCCAAAAATAATATGTGGAAATAGTTTTGAACGGGGCGTGTTCGCTGACGTTAAAGAAAACGAGTTCGTGTTCATTCGTAGCCCTTTTTGCCAACAAGGCCAGTAGGACGGGTGATGAGCAGGGCCAGCATAATCAGGAATCCAAATAAAATCGCGTATTGCGCACCCATAAAGTTTCCAACGATACTTTCAGTTAATCCCAGTGCGAGACCGCCAACCAGCGCGCCAGGTACCGTACCCAGGCCTCCAATGACACAGATGACAAAGGCTTTACCCAGCAATAGTCCGGTGATATTTGTCGTAATCGGAAAGACCACCGACATCAACGTGCCGCAAGCCCCCGCCATTAACGCGGCAAGGCCAAACGTTATTGCGTAAATGTGTCCGACGCGGATCCCCATCAATGACGCTGCGTCGCGATCCATCCGCACCGCCACGATTGCGCGACCAATGCGTGAGCTGCGCATGACGTAATAAAGAAGGCCTGTCAGTGCGAAAGCAAGCAGCATGGCGAGCAGTCTGTCGATGGGTAAAATGACTCCTCCAAGTGTGAGGCTCCCTAAGTCAAGGGAAACACGCCTGGGCGTCGCCTCGAACCCTAGGTTCATGAAGTTATAAAGAATCATGTCCAAACCGAACGTCAGTGTCAGCGTTGTCAGGACGGGACGAGTGATGACGCGGTTGATCGCGAGGTATTGAATGAAATAGCCCATCACAAAGAGCAATCCACACACGGCAGGCAGGGAAACAAAGGGACTTATTTTGAAGTGAAACCATGCAAAATAAGTGAGGTAACCACCAAGAACGATAAATGAACCATGCAACATATTGATAACATTCAACACCCCCCAGACAAGAGAGAATCCAACGGCGATACAGGCGTACAGCGCACCGAGCATCAGTCCGTTGGCGATAATTTGTGCAAAGAGAGTCATATCTTTCTGTCTGGAATGGGTGTTGAGTGTTTTGAAAACATTACGGCATGGCAATCGCGTTAGCTTGTTTAACCGATTCAGGGAACAGCACGACTACTTTTCCGTTTTGAACTTGAATAATAGGCAAGTCACGACCTGCATTCATTCCATTCGCACCAAATTTAATTGGGCCGTAAAAGGTCACAATATCCAGACTGGCCAACGCATCACGGACTTTTGCTTTATCTGTCGTACCGGCCTTCTCGATTGCTTTTTGTAAGGCGATCAACGCAGCAGCTGCCGATGCGTGCACATAGTCTGGATCAGATTTTTCAAGCGCAACATAGGCATCGTAGAAGCCTTTGGTCGAACCAAAGACATCGTCTGATTTATATTGAGTTGAATGGTGCCACCAAGTCGTACTGCTCACACCATTGGCAAGTGGTCCCAGCGCATCGATAAACTCTTGATAGGCAGGACCTGTAATCATCGTCACAACAGGTGCAGTCACTTTCAGGTCTGCCATTTGTTTGCGGGCAAGGATCAAGTCCTTGGTATAACCTGTGATGTAAATCCAGTCTGCGCCAGAGGCTTTGATCTTGGAAAGCGATGCGGAGTGATCCAGTGCGCCTACGGGATAAAATTCGTTATGTACAACTGTTAAGCCAGCCTTTTCAGCGGCAACTTGCATGGTCGCTGCCATTGAGCGTGGGAATACATCTTCACGACCCAAAATAGCAATTTTTTTAACTTGAGGCATTTGTTTGCCAAATGTTTCAATCATTGCGTCGATCAGTCCGCCATTGGGTGCGAGTGTGCCGAAGAGGAATTTGTAGCCTTGATTGAATACGGATTCTGACGATGCAACAGATGCCATCACTGGGACGCCATATCGCTCTGCAACGCCCGCGACAACTTTGGTATGACCGGAACCAAAAGGCGCAGTCATGAAATCTACTTTATCCTGCGTGATCAGTCGCTCGGCCATTTGCTGCGCGCGCTTTTCATCAGATTGATAGTCATAGCTGATAAGCTCAACTTTCATCTTTTTATCACCGACCTGTATGCCACCCGCGTCGTTTACACGCTTAAGCCACATGTCGTAAGCAATTTTTTGTTTTTTTCCTTCATCGGCAAGACCGCCCGTCAAGGCGAGTGGCGCACCGATCTTAATAACGGACTGCGCATGGGCGCTTACGCTCAACACAAGCGCGCAGAGCAGCGTGATAAATGGTTTCAGTTTCATGACTTCTCCTGAGGGTAGGACAGAGAGTGGGTGGTGTAATTAAGTAGGCGAAAAACCAAAAACTTTTTTTATGCGTATCCAAATAGATTGCCAAAAGAGATTCCCAAGATCGAGAGGGATAGAAGCGGGTTGCGTCTTTGATGTCTCAACTACGGTCTGGGGTATTTCTTCAGTTTCAGACTCTGCATCAGCCTGAATATGGGTGCTGATCTGTTGCTGACTTTGGATTTTTAATTTCAAATTCTCAGCAAACGATTGAGTCAAGCGTTGTGCGATATCTTTCACAATTCCGCCACGTGAGAATTGCGCTAACGGCCCAGTGATCGTGTAGTCGACAACGACAGTGACCTGGGTGGAAATAGTGTCAATTAAATCCGTTAGTTGAGTTAAGCTGAATCGGGCCTCGCCTTTCACACGCGACCCGCTTTTTCGATCCGCACCGCTGCCTGATATCTTTCCGCTAAAGGTTTGATCGTCGTACTCAATTTCACCGTCGCCGGTAAAAGCCGCGACGATCGGTCCTAGTTTTACGGTCATACAAATTTTTAAAATACCTGATTCGGGTGCAGCAAGTAGCGATGCGCCTGGCAGGCAAGTTACGATTTCCTCTACGTTTTTAAATGATTTCCAAACCTCAGAAGCAGAGTATGGGATATTGAATGATTGTTCGATTTCCATCTTGATGATCCTGTTATATCGCCGTGTTCGGAGCAAAGATGTTTTCTTTTCGTGATTTCAATACGCTGCTGATGGCATGGATAATGCCTGTGTATCCTGTGCAGCGGCAGAGATTGCCTGACAACTCAAGTCGTATCTGATTTGTATCTGCGTCAGGTAAACGCATCACGATGTCTCGCGCAGTGGCAAGCATGCCAGGCGTGCAATAACCGCATTGCAATGCGTGATGCGTACTAAAGGCCGCACGCAGCTGAATCATGATTTCGTCGTCGTCAAATGACTCGATTGTCTGTACATGTGTTCCACCGCAGGTTGCAACGCGTACCAGGCAAGATCTGATGGGTATGCCATCGACAATCATGGTGCATGCACCACATACACCTTGCTCGCAACCCAGGTTGGTTCCGGTCAAGTCATGATGGTCTCTCACGAAGTCAGCTAAAGACGTCCGAGGTTCGACTTCATTTTTTACTTTATTGCCATTGAGTGTCAGACTCACTTGTGTCATTGCATTTCTCCCTTCTTACTATCTAGCAATGAGACCGCGCGCAGCATCGCAACCGCATGCAATTTATACGCGTGCGTGTCTGATTCGAGACCGGCGCTGATAAGTGCTGCATGCGCTAATGGCCCAGCTTGCCCACTTCTGAGCTCCGTGATTAGTTCTTGGGCGCGGCTCAGATGCGTGGGTGGGCCATCGGTCGCGCCAATCATTGCGCTGCAAATATTTCTTGAGGGATCAATTAAAAATCCCGCGGTAGCTTCGGAAAACTCACCAGGTTTTCGATTGATTTTGTAATAACTTCTGCGCGCTTCTTTTGATAGTTTTGGTATGCGTACTGCAACGAGTATTTCATTCTCTTGAAGCGCGGATGTGAATGTTCCGACCATCCACTGTGTTGCATCGATCTCTCTTATGCCGTGTGGCCCCGCAGCTAACATCGTGGCGTTGACCAGAGGCATTAAATTGATCCAGTCTGCGGCAGGATCCGCGTGAACAAGACTGCCACCGAGGGTTCCCCGGTTTCTCACCGCTCTGTAAGCAATATCTGCTGCAACGCTACGCATTAATCCACCCGTAGCATCGGGGATGAGACCGTCTTCTATCGCCGCGTGCGTAATTGCCGCGCCGATCGTTACATCGGACGCAGTTTCTTCTGTTTTTCGTAAAGCATCCAGAGCTGTAATGTCTATCAGCGATTCGGGTTGAGCCAGTCGCAT
Source organism: uncultured beta proteobacterium (assembly GCA_903847325.1). Classification (GTDB taxonomy): domain Bacteria; phylum Pseudomonadota; class Gammaproteobacteria; order Burkholderiales; family Burkholderiaceae_B; genus Zwartia. The sequence goes on from CAINDJ010000352.1 coordinate 9,399, forward strand.
ATTCATCATGGGCCCTAGTGACTGACCTCCCGCTAAAGGCTTTCCCAAACCCTGACTCGCTGCGAGAAAACTAATCGCTTGTTCAAGTGTTTGTGGTTTTTCAAAATCAAAATTTGCTGATTTCATGATGGGATCCCCTTCATTTTTGTCAGCGCAGCGTGCTTGATGGCATTGAGAACAACGAACGGGCTAATGGGTAATTCATCAACCCGCGCGTCGATACTCCGTAAGGCGTCGTTGACTGCATTCGCAATAGCCGCTGGCGGTCCAATGGCGCCACTTTCACCTATGCCTTTCTGTCCAAACTCGGTGTAAGGAGCCGGCGTCTCCATATGTTCAATGCGAATAGTTGGGATTTCTGTCGCACCTGGCAACATATAGTCTGCCAGCGTCGAAGCTAAGGGCTGACCATCCTGGCTATAACGCATTTCTTCATATAAAGCGGTGCCGATACCTTGGGCTGCTCCTCCATAGACTTGACCATCAACAATCATTGGGTTGATGAGTACGCCACCATCTTCAATAATGACGTAGTCAAGTAGCTCTACTTTTCCATCGGCAGGGTCTACAGCGACCGCGACGGCATGGCACGCATAGCTGAAAGTGCCTGTATCGCGCTGAGCCTGGTAAGTCGTGACGACCTCAAGGCCCTGCGCATCGACATCGGATGGCAAGAGCTGTGGTTTGAGGTACCAGATGTTTGCTAGCTCAGTGAGATCAACACTGCCGTTTAGTCCAACAGCGGCATGTCCCTTCCACTGGACAGTTTCTATGTCTTCTTTGAGGGTCCACGCTGCAATGTTCAGTAATCTGGCTTGCAGTATTTTGCAGGCTTGCCCAACAGCGCTGCCCGCCATAACGATTGACCTTGATCCCCACGTCCCGGTGGAGTAGGGAGTCGTTCCGGTATCACCCAGCGTTACGCGGATTAAATTGAGCTCTAGCCCCAGTACTTGGTTGGCAATTTGTGCAAGTGTGGTTTCCATGCCTTGACCGTGAGAGTGCACGCCTGCTCTGATCTCCAGCACGCCGTCTGGTGTGAGCTTGACGCCTGCAGGTTCGCGTCCAGGGACCATGGGAATACCCCAGCCATGGTAAACAGACGTTCCATGCGCACCCTGTTCACAAAATACTGATAAACCGATACCGATTTTTCTACCATCGGGTTCGGGCGATTGCTGACGTTTTCTCCACAAATCAAGATCGATCGCCTTAATTGCGCGCCGGACACTTTCAGGATAGTCACCGCTATCGAAGTGCTTTTTCGTGATGTTGTCATAAGGCATCTCGTCGGACTGTACGAGATTACGCAGTCGTACTTCATATGGTTCAAGACCCGCCATGCGAGCGATATCATCCATTACACTTTCTATCGCATAGCAAACACCTGTGCGTGCCACACCCCGGTATGGAAGGATAGGTGGCTTGTTCGTAGCGACAGACCATGTTCTGCAACGATAGTGTTCCATTTTGTACGGGCCTGGCAGGATGCTGCCTACTTGTGCTGCTTCGAGGCATGCGGAGAATGGATAGGAGGAATAGGCTCCTGAGTCGACCATTGCTTCGCACTCGAGTCCGATCAGCCTCCCATCAACATCCGCATAAGCAGTAATGTCGTAATCGTGTTCGCGACAATTGGCATTAGCTGTTAACTGTTCGCGTCGATCCTCGATCCAGCGCACCGGATGTTTAGTGTGCATGGCCAGCCATGCTACGCAAACTTCTTCTGGGAGCAGAATCCCTTTATATCCAAATCCTCCGCCAACATCAGGCGATATCACACGTACTTGGCCTTCATTCAGTCCAAGGCATTGTGCGAGTCCTGTGCGATTGATATGAGGCATTTGAGCGGCTGTATAGAGCACTATCTGATTGTCGCGCTTGTCCCAAAATGCAACGCAGCCACGCCCCTCCATCGGAGCCATGCTTTGTCTGGCAGTGCGTAATTTTCTATTTACCTGAATGGGCGCGGTCTGACGCAGGTTACGAAACACAGATTCGAGATCTGCACCCACATTTGTTTCAAGAAATATATTGTCTCCCCAGTGCTCATGGACCAACGCAGAACCCTGAACCCTGGCTTCACGCATATCGACAACCGCAGGCAGTTCGTCAAAATCTACGAATACTTGCGAAGCGATATCCTCCGCTTGCGCACGACTAGGTGCTAAGCACATTGCAATCATCTCACCAACTTGACGAACCTTTTTGTTCGCTAAAACGTATTGCTCAGAGGGCTTAAATCCCGGTAAACCTGAGTTGGCAACAATTGGCTTAACGCCAGTTAGATCGTTTAGCGTATAGATGTTTCGAATATGTGCTTCTGGCTTTTCAATATGGGTAATAACCCCGTGCGCGATCGGACTACGCACGAAAGCGACATCCTGCATGCCATTCATGCGGATGTTGGCAACGTATTGTCCCTGACCTTTCAAAAAGCGCTCATCTTCTTTGCGCTTTACAGAGGCGCCAATCCCTTGTTGCTTCGTATTCAAGGCCTGAGTCATTGATAGTCTGCTGTCTTTTATGCTGCTTGTGGAATTGGCAGGATGTTTGCGTTTGAGTCGAATTTACGACCTGCCACCATGCAAAAATTCGGAGTAAGCATTCGGTCGGTGATGATCTCTGTGCCTTCGTTGTCTTTCATCACCCACCGTCCACGTTCATCATTGAGCACGGTCACATCGGCGACTGACCCGATTGATAAGGTGCCGATTTTGTGATCTTCCCGAATGAGTTTTGCGGCATTGATCGTCCCCATTGGTACGACTTGTTCCAGAGTGAGTCCGAGCGCCAGCATCGTTGACATAGTCGATACGAGTGAAAAACGGGTGCTGCCGCTGAATAAATGCTCTTCGTCAGGATGTGATGAGGGCGTGCCAGCAGGGGCGGGTACTGTGGTGTTGTAACCGTGCATGTCTGCACCGAGTGTGTCTGGAATGAAACCCGCGTCGATGACGGTTTTCGCCGCGTTGAAACTGAAATGGGAGCCATGTCCCACATCAACTTTCAATCCCCGGTCCCTGGCTTCCTGAAGAAGAGGGTGAACACGACCATTGACCTCAACAAATCCACCCGGGTGACGACTATATGGATGTGCCAGGACATCACCTGGTTTTAACAAATCCATGACCTGTGGCAAGATTTTGTCGGGGTCGACGCCCATCGCCCCTGTCGGAGGCGTAGGCCATAGCTGACCGAAGTGAATGTAGAGCGGTAATTGTGTTTGACGGCCAATTTCCGCGGCCTGGCGCATAACCTCTATTCCCCATCGTGCAAATCCACCTAATTCAGCATGTGCTTTGATACCTCTGACCAGGTCTGGATTTGCAAGCGCAGCTTTGACCGTTGCGTCGATATCCAGGCACTCCGGCCGATATAGTTCCGGGTAGTAGTGGCCCTCCAGGCCTCCCACCAGATAAGCTGAAAGAAATGCATATATACGACTTGATGATTGTTCGGCAATGAAATGTCTGAAGGCAGGCAGAGTCATGCAACTTGGCCCGCCTTGATCAATCAAGGTTGTGACGCCTGAATGTACGCCACAGGTGTCTGCATCGAGTCCGAATCTTCCCGTGACATACTTGAACACATGCGCATGGGTGTCGATCAGACCAGGAATGACAAGTTTTCCCGCGCATGAAATGATTTCGGCATTGCTCGGTATTGGGCTTGTATAGGGTGCAATTTTTCCGTCGACAATGAAGAGATCTCCGACCTGATCAATGCAATTGGCTGGATCGATAATTCTTCCGCCTTTTAAAACGACTGTAGACATTGCGAGCCTCTCAAATTGTGCGATTTGATCTAGATCAAGCAAAAGTCATGCCAGTGTTGGCGGCCCTCTATTAATATGCGTGGTATGCCACCTATTTAAAAGGCACAGCCTGTTTGGCGATAATCTTCGCATCGTGATCGCACAATATTGGTGCGATTTCTGATGGGACGCACACTTTTAATGCGCTAAATAAATACAGTGAATTTAAATTCACAACGTAAAATGTTGTAAGTGAAATTTTTAAAAAAATAAAATGCAAACAGCTTGTCAGCACCCGTTATCAGTCAGCCAGGCAAGTCATGAAGAGCTCATCGCTGAGTTAAATATAGTTCAGCAAAAATCCACGTTGCTCAGGCGGCCCGGTTTTTTGATCAGGCGCTTGCATCAGATTCATGGTTACTTATTCTCACAACAAACGGCTGAGTTCGGGATCACTCCTGTGCAGTACAGCGTACTCACCTCACTGAATGAGCATGGTGCGATGGATCAGGTAACGATTGCGCGTGAAGTAGGTTTGGAGCGTACGACCGTCGCAGAGGTGATTGCCAGAGTTGAATCCCGAGGGCTCGTTAGTCGGAAGAGCAGCAACCAGGATCAGCGCGTAAAAATCGTAAAACTTACCCCTAAAGGCAAACGGTTAGTTGAAAAAATGGAATCAGCAGTCACGCGTGCCCATGATTTAACGATTTCACCGCTCTCCCACGAAGATCAGGATCGCCTGATGTTGCTGCTGGTACGGCTGCTGGAAGCAAATAACGGTGTTGGTAATGTACCGTTCAGGCTGGATTAAGGGCTTTCTAAACATTAGTTCATAAAATTAAATAAATTCCCATGTTAATCATAGGGTTATCTGTTTAATAATCTGATGACGCATGACATTCTCTCAGCTATGATCAGGCGAGGCTCAGCCTAGCCAAAATCATACCTGACCGAGGATAAGAATAATGGAACTCAATGTGAATGGCGTCGTCCATAATGTGGACGTCGAACCTGATATGCCGTTGCTATGGGCCTTGCGTGAAGTGCTTGGTCTGACCGGTACAAAGTATGGTTGTGGCGTTGCTCAATGTGGTGCGTGCTCGGTTCAGCTCAATGGCGAATTGACGCGTTCCTGTTCTATCCCGGTCTCCGCCGTGGCCGGTCAAAAAATTACCACGGTCGAAGGCATTTCAAAAGATGCCAGCCACGCCGTACAGAAAGCCTGGGTGGCGCTCGATATCCCACAGTGTGGCTACTGCCAGTCCGGTCAGGTCATGGCTGCCGTGGCTTTACTTAAGCGCGTGCCTAAACCAACTGATGCGGATATCGACGCGGCAATGACAAATATTTGTCGCTGCGGTACTTATCAGCGCATTCGCGATGGTATTCACGTTGCAGCAGGCCAGAAAAAACTCGCTGATGTCCTGAAAGAATACGCCACTGCCGGCGTGAGCAAAGCTTGAGGATCAAGAACATGACACAAGCCACTAAAAAATCAACTTTGAATCCCTCCCGTCGACAGTTCATGGTTGCTAGCGCCGCCGCTGGGGCAGGCCTCGCAATTGGTTTCAGCCTGCCGTTTTCAGCCTCAGCACAAACCGTACCACTCAAAACCCCAGACGAAGTCAACGTATGGGTGGTCGTTAAACCCGATGACACCGTAGTGATTCGTATCGCACGTTCAGAAATGGGTCAAGGTACACGCACCGGTTTGGCGCAGTTGGTGGCAGAGGAGCTCGACTGCGACTGGTCAAAAGTCACGACACAAGAGCCTACGCCTGGTGAGAACCTGGCGCGCGGCCGTGCCTGGGGCGCGATGGCGACCGGTGGAAGTCGCGGTATTCGTGATTCGCAAGACTATGTACGTCGCGGCGGTGCTGCAGCACGCATAATGCTTTTGCAAGCAGCAGCTGATCAATGGAAGGTCCCTGTCAGTGAACTTAAAGTGAACAAAGGCGTGATTACCCATGCCTCTGGAAAGAAGACAACATACGGCAAAGTCGCTGATGCGGCAGCCAAGCTGACCCCTCCTGATTCAAAAGCGATTGTTCTGAAAAAGCCCCAGCAATGGACCATTGCCGGTACATCTTTGCCTCGTCTTGATACCGCTAATAAAGTCAACGGCGCAAAAGTATTCAGTATTGATTTGCGTCTGCCTGGAATGTTGTGCGCTGCGGTTAAGAGTTGCCCGGTGTTTGGTGGCAAACTTGTCAGCTTTGATGAGTCAAAAGTTAAGTCCATGCGTGGCATTAAAGGCGTAGTCAAAGTCAATGACTCGACAGTCGCTGTCGTTGCCGACACATGGTGGCGTGCTAAAAACGCATTGGAAAATCTGCCGATCGATTGGGATCTTGGTCCCAATGCCAAGGCATCCAGCACAACGATTGCCGCCCACCTGAAGGAAGGCCTGACTGCAGAGGGTGATTTCTGGCAACGTAAAGTCGGTGATGCACCCGCAGCGATCAAGAATGCGGCCAAGCAAGTCAATGCGGAGTATTTCGCCCCGTTTGTTGCGCACGCCACGATGGAGCCAATGAACTGCGTTGTAAAAATCGGTGGTGGTCGCGCAGAAGCCTGGGTGCCTACACAAAATGCTGAGTCTTCGATTGCTGCGCTATCCGAAGCCTCCGGCCTCAAACTTGATCTGTGCGATGTGCACAAAATGGATCTCGGTGGCGGTCTCGGGCGTCGTGGCGGCACACAGGATTTCGTGCATCAGGCCGTTGCAGTCGCCAAGCAATTTCCAGATACACCGATCAAGCTGGTCTGGAGTCGCGAAGAAGACATGACGCACGACTTTTATCGCCCGATCGCGATGGCTAAGATGTCAGCGGGTCTGGATGAGAAAGGCAAACTCGTTGCATTGCATGCACGCGTCTCCGGTCAGTCGATCAACGCCTGGCTCGCACCTACTGCAATTAAGAACAATAAAGACGTTCGTCAATTGCAAGGCTGGTATGAAGAAGCAGGTGATGCGCAACTCGGCTATACCGTTCCCAATCTGCTGACTGAATATGTGATGCGCAACACGCACGTCCCGGTTGGTCCATGGCGCGGTGTGAATACCAATCAGAACGGTATTTTCATGGAGTGCTTTATCGAGGAATGCGCACGCGCGGGCGGACGCGACTCGTTAGAGTTCCGTCGCGAAATGATGCAAAATCATCCTAAGCATTTGGCCGTGCTCAATGCCGTTGCTGAAAAAGGCAACTGGGGCAAGCCTTTGCCCCCGGGCGTGCATCGCGGCATTGCGCAGTTTATGGGCTATGGCAGTTACTCGGCAGCTACTGCGGAGGTCTCTGTATCTGCTTCAGGACAAGTAAAAGTCCACCGCATGGTGTTCGCGTTGAACTCAGGCCATCACGTCAACCCATCGCAAGTTAAGGCCCAGATCGAGGGTTCTGTTGTGATGGCGCTTTCTTCTACATTCAACGAAGAGATTACCATTGAAAACGGAGCAGTAAAAGAACAGAATTATCAATCGTACTTGTTGGGCAAAATGAAAGATACGCCCAAGGTCGAATGTGTACTCGTTCCAACCCATGATTTCTGGGGTGGTGTGGGTGAGCCAACTATTTGCGTGGTAGGTCCAGCAGTGCTCAATGCGATCGCTGCGGCTACAGGAAAGCAATATCGCGAATTACCTTTGCGTAAACATGGTCTGACACTTGCCTGATATCGATTTGGCATTTACTAATTTGAATTAATCCAGGAGTTTTTTATGCCTATTCAGTTAAATATAAACGGCAAGCA
>CAINDJ010000353.1 GCA_903847325.1 uncultured beta proteobacterium
CGTATTGTCCTAAAGCCAAGTGAAAAAACACCTCTTGCAGCTTTTATGCTGGCGGATATTTTGTACGAAGCAGGGTTGCCGCCAGAGATGTTGTCAGTGCTCACCGGAGATCCTAAAGAAATCGCGGATGAAATGCTGACGAGCCCGGACATGGATCTGGTGACGTTTACAGGAGGTGTAGCGATTGGTAAATACATCGCTGCGAAAGCTGTTTATAAGCGCCAGATACTTGAACTAGGTGGTAACGATCCTATCATCGTCATGGAAGACGCAGACATCGAAGAGGCTGCGTCACTGGCTGTTGCGGGCTCATATAAAAACTCCGGGCAACGTTGTACAGCAGTCAAGAGAATGTTGGTGCACGATGCTGTCGCTGATCATTTTGTAGCGCTATTGCTAGCCAAGACAAAGGCACTCAAATATGGCGATCCGATGGATGAGTCCATGGATATGGGGTGCGTCATTGATGAGCCTGCAGCCATGCATTTTGAATCTGTTGTCAATGAGGCCATAGCAGGTGGTGCGAAATTGTTGTATGGAAACATACGCCAAGGGGCCTTGTATTCGCCAACAATTCTTGATGGCGTTGATCCGCACATGACTGTGGTCAAGCATGAAACGTTCGGACCCGTATCCCCAGTGATTCGATTTAAAAATATTGAGCAAGCCATCGCAATCTCCAATGGCACGGCCTATGGCTTGTCCTCGGCGGTCTGCACGAATCGTCTGGATTACATTACGCGTTTTGTCAAAGAGCTGAATGTCGGAACGGTGAATGTGAGGGAAGTGCCCGGCTATCGTCTTGAGATGACACCTTTTGGTGGGATTAAAGACTCAGGTCTTGGTTACAAGGAAGGCGTGCAGGAAGCCATGAAAAGTTTCTGCAATACCAAAACCTATTCCTTGCCTTGGTAAGAACCAATACTCAGTCAGCGAAAAAATAAACACGTGTGAAAAAGCAAAGACCATTCTGGCTCGAACAGGCGCTTGCCGCTCAAGAGCAATGTCCCGTCATACCCCTGCGAGGAGAAACTTCCGCAGATGTTTGTATTGTCGGGGGGGGCTATACGGGCCTATGGACGGCGATACAGATTAAGCAGCAATCACCCGCGACGCATGTGGTTGTTGTTGAAGCGGATATTTGTGGAGCAGGCGCAAGTGGCAGAAATGGTGGTTGTATTTTGTCCTGGGCGACAAAATACATGACCTTGCGTAAATTGTTTGGTGAGTCAGAAGCTCAGCGTCTGGTGATCGTGTCAGAGCAGGCTATTGAACATATCGGTGCTTTCGTACGCAGGCATCAGATCGATTGCGATTTCAGGCACGATGGCGTGCTGTATACAGCGATGGCATCTGCACATATTGGCAGTACCGATTCCGTGATTGCCGCACTTGAGGCGCGCGGACTCAACAGTTATGAAACCTTGCCCGCACAAGACGTGGCGACGCGCTCTGGTTCAGTCAGCAACATTGCAGGTGTGTTTTCACCGCGAGGCGCCAGCGTTCAGCCTGGCAAACTTGTTCGGGGGATGCGCCGCGTTGCTCTGGAAATGGGCGTGAAGATATATGAGCAAACGCCGATGCATCGAATCGATCCTGAGGTTCAGCCTGTTGTGCATACGGCGGCGGGCAAGGTGATTGCTAAAAAAGTAGTGATTGCACTCAATGCCTGGATGCCTGAGCAATTCCCCGAGTTTTCCAGAACGATTGTTGTTGTATCAAGCGACATGGTGGTGACGCAGGCTCGTCCTGATTTGATCCAGCAGACAGGATTAAATAATGGCGTAGCGGTATTGGATTCGCGCACCTTTGTTTACTACTATCACAGCACCTCTGATGGACGCATCATGCTGGGGAAGGGGGGCAACACTTTTGCTTACGGTGCGCGCATGCTGCCCGTATTTGATCAGCCGAGCCCTTATCGCAAGCAGCTCGGCAAGGCAGTGTGTGATTTTTTCCCTTCTTTTGCCGGGTTAAACATAGCGGCAAGCTGGAATGGCCCGTCTGACCGGGCAACGACAGGGCTGCCCTTTTTTGGAAACTTACGTGGGCACCCTTCAATTTTTTACGGACTAGGCTACTCGGGCAATGGCGTGGGCCCGACATATATGGGCGGGCAAATTTTGTCTTCGCTGGTATTGGGGCAGGATAATGCCTGGACTCGTTCTGGGTTAGTTAAAGGCCCGAGAGGCTATTTCCCTCCCGAGCCTTTGCGCTATCTTGGCAGCTTGCTGGTTCGCGGTGCGATCCGTCGAAAAGAGCGTGCAGAGATGCTTGGACGAAAACCGTCTAAATTTGATCGAAGTCTGTCGCGTCTTGCAGATGCGGCTGGCAAGGCTGATCATGGATGATTACCCACTATATGTTTTTTTGATTGTTCTGGGTTCCGCCGTGTTGCATGCCTCCTGGAATGCGCTGATAAAAAGTGGTCAGGATAGGTTGCTTCATACGGCGGCAATCGTTTTTTGGGCAGGCGTAGTTTCATTACCTTTTCTTTTTGCCTCGGAGCCTCCAGCACGCGAAAGCTGGTCATTTTTAGCAATCTCCAACGCTATTCACATGGTGTATTACGTAGCCCTCGCGAGCGCGTATCGAACAGGAAATCTCAGTTTTGCCTATCCCCTGATTCGGGGCAGTGCACCATTGTTCGTGGCGCTCGGGTCCGTTTTCATTTTTCACGATGCGTTGGGCGTAATGAGCTGGCTGGGCATTGTGATGGTGTGTGCAGGCGTTCTGACGATCGCTATGCGCACAGGACAACAAGGCTCTTGGGCCACGATAGGCTGGTCTTTATTGTGCGCGACAACAATTGCTATTTATTCTTTGGCAGACGGACAGGGTGCCAGGCTCTCGCATAGTGTGACAGGATACGGCGCCTGGATGTATCTGATGGAGGCAGTTGTTTTTCTCGGTGGAATGGTTGTGTTTGGCCGTGGCCCAAAGCTGGCGGCCTACATTGTTACGCACTGGCGTACAACAATGCTCGGTGGTGTCATGTCTGCGTTGGCTTACGGAATTTCCTTGTGGGCAATGACGCGTGCCCCAGTCGCACTTGTTTCGGCGACGCGGGAGACCTCTGTGCTGTTTGCAACGCTGATCGGCGTCTGGTTGCTCAAGGAAAGACTTTCTTGGCGACAGTGGATGGGCGCTATGGTTGTGGTGGTAGGCACGATGTTGTTACGAGGTTAAGATTGGATCATTGAGGAGACCCCAATGATCAAAAAACTAATAAAACGCGTTCGATTTCAACAGCAGCTCTTTTTTACCGGACTCATTGGCCTGTTCTGTATGGCCGCTGGCAGTCTGGCGCAAGCCGCATTCCCTGAGAAACCCGTCACCCTGATCGTACCTTTCGCTGCGGGTGGGCCGACAGATGTGCTCGCGCGCGTGGTGGGAGAGAGTCTGGGCAAAGTGCTGGGTCAGCCCGTTATCGTTGAAAATACCCCCGGTGCTGGCGGCACGGTAGGCAATACGCGTGCTTCGCGCGCCGCAGCCGATGGTTATACGCTGCTGATCGGCAATGGCGGCACACTGGCTGTATCAGCCACGCTATATAAGAATCTTAATTACAACGTCTTGACAGATTTTATCCCTATCGCCTCAATTGGTGATGCACCGCAGATTGTTTCCGCACGCAAAGATTTCCCGGCAACAGGCTTGGATGAATTCGCTGCATACTTAAAACAAAATGCGGCAAAACTTAATTTTGGTGCCGCAGGCGTGGGCTCTGGAACTTGGTTAGGCGGTCAGCTAATCAACGTCAAACTCGGTGTCAAGGTCAATGGTGTGAATTATCGCGGCGCCGGTCAGGCGGTCAATGATGTGATGGCCGGACATCTGGATTACATGGTTGAGAGCACAACCACAGCGGTGCGCTATGTGAAGTCAGGCATGGTCAAAGGTGTGGTGGTGTTGCGCCCAAAACGTATCAAGGCTTTGCCCGAGGTGCCATCGGCCGGTGAGTCCGGATATCCCGATTTGTTGTATGACATCTGGAATATGGTGCTGGTGCCAAAGGGCACGCCGGCTGCCGTTGTGACGCAGCTCAATGCGGCGGTGCGTAAAGCAATCCAATCGCCAGAAGTACAAGCTAAATTCGAAGCCGCAGGCATCGAGTTGCCCAGTGAAATTCAACAAACACAGGCTGGTGCCGCGGAGTTGCTAAAGAGCGAGGTTGCCCGCTGGAGACCTGTGATTATTGAGCTCGGCGCAACGCCTGACTAATGTGTGTGGATAAAGAGATCGCGATGCAGAGCATGAATGTTTCCAGTTATTTTTGTCCGACTAAAGTCTTTATGGGCGTGGGTTCGCATCAGAAGATCAAGGAGGTCGTACAGCAGTTAGGTTGCAAGCGGATTTTCATTGCCCTGGATGCCGCGCTATCGAAAAGTGATTTTTATAAAGGCATTCAAAAACTACTCGCTGAGGCAGGCGTTGAAGTGGCGATCTTTACGCAGATTGAGCCTGATCCAAGTGCCCACACAGTTGAAAAAGCATTCGCAGCGTGTGCGCAGCATCAGGCGAGCGTGTTGTTAGCCATTGGTGGTGGCAGCACGATCGATGTTGCCAAAGCCGTTGGTATTCTCGCAACGAACGGCGGTCGTATTCATGATTATGAGGGGATTGAGAAATTCAGTATTGCGCCCTTGCCGTTGATCGCAATCCCGACGACGGCGGGGACAGGTTCAGAAGTATCTGGCTCCTGCGTTATCAGCGATACAGAAAAAAATCTGAAAATGTCCATCAGACACGCATCCCTCAACCCCGCAAAGTTTGCGATTCTTGATCCGTTGGCGCTTTGCACCTTGCCTGCACATGTTGCCGCTCACTCGGGGATTGATGCGTTTGTACATGCTTTTGAATCCTATGTTTCGCTACAAGCCAACCTTATTACCGATGCCATCAATATTCAGGCGATCGAATTGCTCGCCAGCAATATTCGCGCATTCGTAGCGGATAGAACAAACCTTGAAGCGGGCTTGAATATGCTTTGTGGCTCGGCGCTGGCGGGGATGACGTTTGGTCAGACAGGCCTGGGAAATGTGCATTGCATGGCAAGGTTTGTTGGTGCGAATTACCATTTGTCGCATGGCTTATCCAATGCGGTGTGCCTGCCGCATGTCGCACGTTTTAATCTGATTGCTCGCCCTGAAAAGTTCGCGAGAGTGGCTGTCGCGATGCATCAGTCGACGCAGGGGTTGTCTGTGCAGGAGGCCGCGCATTGCGCTGTCACGGCAATTGAGCAAATGTGTGCGGATCTGGAAATTCCAAAACGTTTAAGAGATGTTGGCGCCACGCCCGAGTTGTTTGATGAAATGGCTCAGATGTGTACGCAGGCGAACTACAACCGCTGGAATCCTCGCCATACCTCGACAGAGGAATTCAGGCAGTTGTTTGCTCGGGCATATTAACGTTGGCCAAGCGTTAACCGCTGGTGTCACTACCAGGCAGAACCTGCTTCCCACAGGACAGGATGTCCTGCCTGTTTTGCCTGGCGCATAAGTTCGAGTAAGGGATGTGCGCGTTGACGCAAGCCAACCGGTAGTGACAACGCGTCGCGAGGCAGATCCTCGTCATCCTCGTTGTGCGCAGCAGGTTTTTCTTGTGAAATGGCCTGCTCGAGCGATGCAATGGCATCGGTTAATTGCTCGGGTGTAAAAACGCCGCGTACGGGAATTTCTTTGTCCATGATTTTGCCCGCAATGCGCATGATCGGTTGTGCATGCTGAGAGAGCATCAGAACACTTGCTCCGGCTTTGCTGCTGAATGTGACTAGCATCGTAGTTTCCTCAATGGAGAAATCGGTTCGCAGGTGGTTGCTTTTGCCTGCTCTATCTCGCAAGCTTACAGGTTTTGCGTGAGGTCGTTTACCGATGGGAGATTTCATCCTTAATGGCTTGATTTTAATCCTCAGTGCTGTTTCAGGGTTGTCGCTTGCCCCGTCAGAAAAACCTCAGGAAAAAGTGTGTCGCGCGACCTCGATGGGCAGCCCTTGCGCGCAAGGCGGTGTTGCAACACTTGGTCTTTCAAAGCCCGGGCCGGACCATGGAACAGGTAATCCGGTTGATCTGCGCAGTGGTAACAAATATCAGCGTGAAACAGATCTCCCATTGCAAGGCTCGGGACTTGAACTGGTCAGACACTACAACGCGATGGATCCTCGCACGGGGGCGCTTGGACGTGGCTGGTCTTGGTCGTATGACACGCAGATCTATCAAATGGGTCAGCAATTGCAGGTTGTTCAGGCGGATGCGAGCCGACTGGTATTTCAATGCAAGTCAGATCAATGTGTTTCGAGTGATGCGTTCTATGGAGAGATGCATCGGCAAGCTGCAGGATGGCGGTGGTCTTGGCCGACTGGAAAGCAATTACATTTTGATCAGCGTGGCAGACTGATACGATTAACAAATCCATTGCACGCGCGCAGTGAAGATATTTATATTCAACGACATCCCGAGCACAGCAAGCACCCGGGTGAGATCGATCGGATCACGTCAGATGGTGCGCTAATAACATTTGAGTATGAGAAGCAAGCGCGTCAGCCTGTTCTACAGGCCGTCCATACTTCCAAGGGGATGTTTACTTATCGGCACGACGTACCTGAGGCGAGCGCAACGCCCGGTGTGGGTTACGCACGACTCGTCAGCGTCAAACGGCCCGACGGCATGCAACGCTTGTATCACTATGAGGCTGCACTGCAAGCGGGTAACGCGTATGCGCTGACAGGAATATCCATTGCCAGCCTGAGAGCAGAGGTTCGAACACACAGTTGGCGCTATGACCAGGCGGGTCGCGCGAACTTGTATATTTCCGGAGCAATGGACAAGGCTGAACGGTATGGATCGATACCTTTTAATCGCGCGACGCCGGAGCTGGACATTGAGCAAGATGACAAGGGTCGAATGCGGGCACTCGATATCCATTTGTTATCCTGGCCAGGCCTTAAATTACGATTCGATCACGTAGCGAATTTTTCCTCGTGGTTGATGCGAGGAGTCGGCGTAGAGACCTGGAACTACGACCAGTCAATTACGCGTACCTTTGCCGATCAATCGACATGGCAATGGAGGGTCGATCGTCATCAGCGGATTGTTTCAATGCAGGCCCGGCAACAGGATCGCGTGCCGCAACGCACACGCATTGATTGGCGCGCAAGCCGGCCTGTGGCGATTGAGCATCCAGAAGAAACGCAGATCATGCGCTATGGTCGCTACAACGCTTCCCCGTCCTTGTTAGCAGAACGTGAGGTTCATCGTCCGGCGCGTACTGCGCGCCCCGCATGGTCATACCGTGAGCGCTTTCGCTACAACGATCAAGGGCAGGTCCGCGAGCATTTTTTGCCTGAGGGTGGCAGCTTGCATTATTGGTGGAAAGATAATCGACTGTTATCGATCGCGTGGCAAGATCCTCAAGGATTGCATCACCCAATTATTGATTCCACAGCGGCTGGCATCAGGCATGGCAATGGACTCGTCACCAGTGCAATGAAAGACCATCTCGGACTGACTGATTTAATTCTTTATCAGCCGTTGACGAAGGCCGCACTCTTTCATCAGCAGCTTTACTACAACCAGCGCGGCGCGATAGCTGCTGAGCGCATACTTAACGCAACGCAGCGTGTGTCATGGGTGCACCGTCGCGACCCGCTTGGCCGACTGCTGCCCCAGCCCTGGCCCATGGAGCCTGGCCGCATACTGCGTGATGCGACAGGATTGCCATCGCGTGTGGGTGATTATGTCCTGAAGTACAGCGCCTTGCGGCGTCTGCAGAAAGTCACGAGCCTTTCGGATCCAAACATCCGCGTGCAGTATGCGCATAATGCAACTGGGGAAAGAATCTGGCGTGATGATGGTGTGCAGCAAACGCATTATTTATTTGACCAGAACAAATTGGTTGCTGAGGCGCGAGTTCGATCTAAAAAAACGAAAATTGTGCGTCGCTATATTTATGCCCAGCATGTGCCGGTCGCAGTGATTGAAAATGGCCGGGATCTTTATATGATCCATACCGATGCGGTGGGCTTGCCCCGGCTGCTGACCGATGCGCAACAGCGTGTGCGCTGGCAGGGCCATTTCAGTCCTTATGGCGAGCTCCTGACAGAGAGAGGCGATCTGGCGATGCCACTGCGCCTGCCTGGCCAGATCGTCGATCCCGCAACAGGCTGGCATGATAATTATCAGCGCACCTATGATCCGCGCTGGGGACAATACCTGGAGCCGGATCCGCTGGGACCGATGCCTGGTAATAGTCTGTATGGCTATGCCGGACAACAGCCACGCCGCCATGCCGACCCACATGGACTGATGCTGTTCGCGTTTGATGGAACCGGTAATCAGCCCGCTTCTCTGACGAACGTCTGGTTGTTTGCGAAAGCGTATCAGGATGGGCCCGTGCACTACATTGCTGGCCCGGCAGGTGATGCGGGGATGACGCAGGTAAATATGAAAACGGATGCTGCGATCGCGTGGTCTGGTGGTGCGCGGGTGGATCAGCAATGGGAACGGTTACTCAATGCGGTTGCAAACCTAAGCGAGCAGCGTGGCGGGAGGTTCGGTGCGCGTCAACAAACCTTGCCGATCGATATCGTTGGTTTTTCTCGTGGCGCGGCGCTTGCCCGACATTTTGGAAATCGCGTGGCGGAGCATGTGAAAGATGGGCGATTTACCTCACACCATCCGTTGCATGGTGTGATTTCGAGCTGTGTGGATCTAAGGTTTTTAGGGTTGTTTGATACGGTCGCCCAGTTTAATGTGCTGGGTGCGGGTAATGCGGCATTCAATTTAGACATCGCACCTGCCTGGAAGTGGGTCTCGCATGCCGTGGCGCTACATGAGCACCGGTGGTTGTTTCCGTTGACCTCTGCGGCGGGTGGCGCCAATGTTGTGGAGCGGGCCTTTGTCGGCGCGCATGCCGATATTGGTGGGGGATATCTGACTGCGCAGGCGTCACCCGGATCTACCCCAGGCAATCTCTCTCATGTGGCATTGCGCTGGATGCAGTGGCAAGCCGAGGCGGCGGGTGTTTCCTTGGACGGTAAGCCTGCGGTTCGGGAGGTGACAGAGCCATACCTCCATGACGAACGGGCCGTTTTTTCCCGTAAAACACAGAACGGTGATCGGCGGGTGAATCATGCGAATGGACGTAAATGGGTGAACTATCAGGCAGATTTGCCCAAGATGGGTCAGGGGTTGCGTCGTGAGGTGGAGTCGTTTATCAATAGACCCCCTGATCTGGGGGCGTTAGGGTCTGATGTGGTCGGGATGGTGGATATGGCTGGATATGTGGCGTGGTTAAAAGATTCAATGGGGCTAAGTTGGTAGTGACGACTTCGGTTCAGGCTCAATTCAGGCTATGATTTGAGCCTTCAAATCGTCGTTTTCAAGCCCATGCTCCCCGAGCAACACAACACCATCATTTCTAGTTTGCAGGCTGCTGTAGCCCGCATATTGCCCGATGCGGCCCCGAATATCGTTCTTGAGCGCCCGAAAGTGGCTGCGCACGGCGATATTGCAACCAATCTGGCAATGCAGCTCGCCAAGCCAGCTAAGCGCAATCCGCGCGAGCTCGCCCAACAGATTGTTGATGCGCTGATG
The DNA here is from genome assembly GCA_903847325.1 of uncultured beta proteobacterium. GTDB lineage: Bacteria > Pseudomonadota > Gammaproteobacteria > Burkholderiales > Burkholderiaceae_B > Zwartia. Next base: position 9,594 of record CAINDJ010000353.1, read on the forward strand.
GCGGATCCGGTTGCGCGCGCTGTCATTGCGTCTGCTGAGTTAGCGGGCCCCGGATTTATCAATTTCCGCTTGACTCATGCTGCGCACAGCGCTGTCTTGCCTGCCATTACCTCACAGGGTGAGGCGTATGGTCGTGCGCCGCGTAAAGATCAGAAAGTCCTGGTGGAGTTTGTTTCCGCTAATCCTACCGGACCTCTGCATGTCGGCCATGCCCGTCAGGCGGCGCTCGGTGATGCATTGTGTCGGTTGTTTGATGCGAGCGGGTTTGAGGTCAGCCGCGAGTTTTATTACAACGATGCCGGCAATCAGATCCATAACCTGGCGATTAGCGTGCAGGCGCGTGGGCAGGGCTTAACGCCTGAAAGTGATCAATACCCTGCGGATGGTTACAAGGGTGATTACATTCAGGATATTGCGAATGATTTTGCGGCAGGTAAAACCGTCTCTGCCAGCGATGGCGAGCCCGTGCAGGCCAACGGCGATATCAATGATCAGGACAATGTCCGCAGGTTTGCCGTGGCGTATTTGCGCCGCGAGCAGGACCTGGACTTACAAGCGTTTGGACTAGCTTTCGATAACTACTATCTTGAGAGCTCGCTCTATACGTCGGGACGTGTCGAAGACACGGTGACCAAGCTTGTTAAAAGCGGCCACACCTATGAGCACGAGGGCGCGTTGTGGTTGCGTACCACCGAGCTTGGTACGGGAGACGATAAAGACCGCGTGATGCGCAAGTCCGAAGGTGGCTATACCTACTTTGTCCCTGATATCGCTTATCACGTCACAAAGTGGCAGCGCGGCTTTACCAGCGCAATCAATATTCAGGGTAGCGACCATCACGGTACGGTCGCGCGTGTGCGCGCAGGTTTGCAGGCGCTCGAACTGGGAATCCCTAAAGACTACCCCTCCTATATCCTGCACAAGATGGTCAAAGTCATGCGCGGTGGCGAAGAGGTAAAAATTTCCAAGCGTGCTGGCAGTTACGTGACCTTGCGCGACCTGATCGACTGGGTCGGTCGGGATGCGGTGCGATTCTTTTTAATCCAGCGTCGCGCGGATACAGAGTTTGTATTTGATGTCGATCTGGCACGCGCCAAAACAGAAGAAAATCCGGTCTATTACATTCAGTACGCGCATGCCCGGATTTGTTCGATGCTGACGCAGTCCGGTTTTGAACAGGCTCAAAGAGATGCAGCGTTAGTGGAGCATTTGACTGCGCCAACAGAGCTCGCACTCATGCAACGGTTGGCGGAATTTCCAAAGCTGGTTGCTGAGGCTGCTCAAGAGTTGTCACCACATCTGGTGGCATTCTGGTTGCGTGATTGCGCGGCTGATTTTCATGCCTGGTATAACGCTGAGCGCGTATTGGTAGACGATCAGGCGCTCAAACTCGCGCGGTTGCGCCTGGCTGATGCGACACGCCAGGTTCTGGCCAATGGCCTTGAGTTGTTGGGCGTATCCGCGCCTGAGCGGATGTAAGGAATCACTATGGCCAAAAACAAATCATCTGGTGGCAGCACACTCTACGGTATTTTGGCCGGTCTGCTTATTGGGTTGATGGTTGCGGCTGCGGTTGCTTATTATGTGGTGAAAGCGCCTTCGCCATTTGTCGATAAGGCAAGCCGCTCGCCAGATTCGACAAAACCCGTGGATCCACGCAATGCGCCAGATCCAAACGCGGGACTAGGCGGACGAAATGTGGTGGAGGGCACGCCTGTCGATCCGAATGCTGCTGCGTATGGCGCGGGAGGGCAGGAAACCCCGGCCGCAAAAGCGCCTGCGCCCGATGATCTGGGGGCATTAATCGCAACGCTTAAACCTACGGGTAACGTCGCGGCTTTGGCGCCAGCGCCTGTTGCACCCAAATCAACGCCACCCAAGGCTGAAGCGCGTAACGAACCTAGCCCGGCAGGCGCAAGTTCTGGAAATCAGACGTCGGCGGGCGGTACATATTATTTACAAGTTGGATCATTCAAAGTTCTTGAAGACGCAGAAACTTTGCGTGCAAGGCTTCTTATGATGGGTATGCCATCCGAAATCCAACGTGCTGAAGTCAATGGCGTGCAGTTCAATCGTGTGCGTGTCGGACCATTCGCACGCATCGACGATATGAACAAAACGCGTGCCCGACTCGGCGAAGCAAAGTTGCCGACAACGGTTGTGCGTCAATAATTTAAGTAAATCTGGTAATGTTGTCAGGCATATTGGGTTCAACGTATTTTCAAGGTAGAGCAAAATGAATTTTTTATCCGTATCGCGTTTACTTGGCTTAGTCATTGCGGCATCAGCTGTATTTTTTGCACCCGCCAGTTTTGCGCAAGGCGCGCCTGCCGCCAAAGCGAAGTATCTCGAAATCAATCCAGCCCAGCCGACAGAACCCGGCAAGATCGAAGTGCTGGAGTTCTTTTCCTACGCCTGTCCGCATTGTGCGGTGCTTGAGCCGCTGATGGAAAAATGGACGAAAACCTTGCCCTCAGATGTTGTTGTTAAGCCTGTTCCTGTGGCATTTAACGCCAGTATGAAACCGATGCAGATTTTGTTTTATACGCTAGAGGCTATGAACCGGATGGACTTGCATGGCAAAGTCTTTATTGCCATCCACGATGAGAAAAAGAAATTGTTCACCAAGGCTGATATTGTGGCCTGGGCGACTTCGCAAGGTTTGGATCGCGCTAAATTTGAAAGTGTTTATGATTCATTTGGCGTGACCTCAAAAGCGCAGCGTGGTGATCAGCTGACTAAGTCCTATAACGTACAAGGTACGCCGTCATTGGCTGTCGGCGGTCGTTTTATTACCTCACCCTCCGAGGCGGGTGGTTATCAGGAAACGATTGATGTGGCTGCTGGGCTTGTCAAGCAACTGCGCGGAAAATAATTTCTGGTTTTCATCATGCAATAAAAAGATCAGAAAAAATATTTAAAACAAAGAATACGAAAAAACGCCCCGTCAGTTCACAAATCTGAGGGGGCGTTTTATTTGGTTTTTTTGCGTAGAAGAGCTCTTTAAGAAACGAGGGGATTAATTCACGTAGCGCGCCATAAAAAAGGCTGAAGTAGCAAGGGCGGAAGATAAAGCAATCATCGTCGTGACTAATCGCCATGTTTGGGTAACGATCGCCTTGTGTATGCATGCAATTTCTTTGTGCATGCATCCCATTTCTTGGTGAATGGTAGTTTCAAGTTTATGAATAGCAATGAACACCTTGTTTTCCAGGACTGCGAGATCCTCGCGCGTGGCTAATGTAGGAACGATTGCTTCGAGTTTGGTGAGCCTGATTTCCATATGAACTCCAGTGATGCGTGTGGAGCCGAAATTTTAATTCCGGTGGGTCTTGCAATCCAGGCAAGAAATGTAACGATTGTTACAAGAGGTAACTGGCGCCGCAGCAAGTGCTCCCGTGGCGTCAGGTGTTCACAAGGCAGTGATTACGCACCTTCCATGATGTAAAAGGTAATGGTGTGGGCGTATTTGTCGCGATAGCTTTTAGCCTCTTGTTGTTCCGGGGAATCCCAAAATGCGAGGGCTTGTGGATAGCTTTCAAATTCAATCAGCACGCGGCGTCGCTCATCGGATGGGCCTGCCTTGATGGAAGCATTGCCTCCACGCATTAAAAACTTGCCACCGAATTTAGCGACGGCAGCGGTTGAGCGAGGCTGGTAGTGCTCTTTGAAATTTTCGGGATCGCGCACAACGATTTCTACGAAAACATAGCCTTTAGCTGCTGACATGAAACGTTTCCTCTTTATGAATGGAATATTTGGTAAGTTGTGTTTTTTTAAATGCTTTTAAATGCGTATGTTTCTCAACTGTGAATCTTGTCCAGCGCCTGAGCGAGGTCTTCGATCAGGTCTTGTGTGGATTCGAGTCCGATATGCAGACGGATCAAGGCGTGTCCCTCGGCATTCCAGTAAGCATGTGAGGCAAGCGCACCAGGATCAACCCATTGCACCAGACTCTCGAAACCACCCCACGAAAAACCGATGCCAAAAAGCGTCAGGGCATTCACGAATTTTTTACTTGCCTCGGGCGTGCAGTTCAACTCAATTGACAGCATGCCGTTGGAGCCCGTGCAGTCGCGTTGCCATAATGCATGGCCCGCGTCTTTATGCCAGGCGGGATGAAATATGCGTGCGACTTCTTTGCGCGAATCAAAAAAATTACAGATTTCAATCGCGTTGCGTGCGTGTTGTGGCATACGCACGGCCATGGTTTTCACTCCGCGTAAAGCGAGCCATGCATCGTCTGCGCTGAGAGAGTTACCCATCGCGTATTGCGCCGAATGAATGCGCGCTGCGATTTTTTCGTCCTTAACAATGACGGCACCCAGCATGACATCTGAATGGCCCGCTACGTATTTTGTACCGGCAACGACAGAGACATCGGCACCAAGCGCGAGTGGGCGATAGATATAGCCCGAACCCCAGGTGTTGTCGGTGACAAGAATCAGGTTGTTTTCTTTTGCTGTGGCGGCCAGTGTGGTCATGTCCAGCATTTCAAATAGCAAGGAGCCAGGTGACTCGACGTACATGACTTTTGTATTGGGTTGAATCAGTGAGGCAACATCGTCATGGGCAGCAGAGAAGTAGGTCACTGAAATCCCCAGGCCTTGTAGCAGCGCTCGGTCCAGATTACGAACGGGTCCATAGACACAGTCCGCGACGAGCACGTGATCCCCCGTTTTTAATAAGCCAAGAAAGGCGATGTTGATCGCACCCATGCCAGAAGGTGCGAGTACGCAGTAGGTCCCGCCCTCAAGTTGCATGAACACTTGCTCAAGCGCGCGGTGGGTGTCCATACCGGAACGACCATAAGTAATGGAGCGCTCGCCTGCCATACGTTTGGCAAAGGCGCTTTCGAGGGCTTCAAGGCTTTCGAATCTGACAGTACTTGAGCGCATCGAGGGCAGGCTAACTGGTGCCGTGCCAGTGGCCGGATCAAAAGGGGCGCTGCCTATATGCAGCAGTTCCGTATCGAGGTGATGAGTAGTCATGGAGAGCCTTAAATTTTTGTAAAACGGATGATGCCGTCAGCACAAACTTCTCTTGATAGTTTGCCATCAAAATACAGTGCATGCAGGTGCGCGATCGCCTCACCCATTGCAAAGGTGGTCTGATGCAGATCGAGTTTACGTTTGAACAGAACGGGCAAAATGTCTGTGGTTGAGTGCGGTATCACACAGGCATCGAGAACTTCCTGCAATCGATCCGCATGGTGTTCGTGTTGTTGCGCGATACGTTCGTGCAGCCCGGTGAAAGGGCGCCCGTGCGAGGGTAGCACCAGCGTAGCGGCGGGGAGTGGTGAAAAAGCGTCAAGCGAATTCAGATAGGCCGGCAGAGGGTTGCCCATAGGTTCGTAGTCAAACACGCTGACATTGGTTGAAATCCGTGGCAAGACCATGTCGCCGGAGATGAGGACATTTTTGTCTGCACAATACAGCGACATGTGTTCGGGCGCGTGCCCGAAACCTGCGATCGCCAGCCAGTCGTGTCCGTCGATCGAGATGCGGCTGCCATCCATGATCCTGATGAACGAATTCGGTACTGAGGGCACCAGGCCTGAATAGTAGGCGGTACGGGCACGGATTTTCTCTATGGATTCTTCGTCTATCAAGCCATGACGCATGAAGTGTTTGACTGTTGCTTCGCCGCCGGTCGCGCCTCCTTCGGTACGACTTGAAAAGAGTTTTGCGACCATGTAGTCAGTCATGCTGATCTGCAGTGGCACATCCCAGCGATCACACAACCACTGCGCCAAGCCAATATGGTCAGGATGCATGTGGGTCACGATCACACGCAGAACGGGTAGTCCCTCAAGTTGCGTTTCAAAGACTTTTTCCCACAAGGTTTTGACTTCGTCGCGGCTGATTCCGCAGTCAACAATAGTCCAGCCCTCGCGACCGTCGATCGTGTCGCGCAGCAGCCACAGGTTGATGTGATCCAGTGCGAACGGCAAAGGCATTCTGATCCAGCGCACCCCTGGCGCCAGTTCCATGGTGCTGCCCGGTTCGGGCATTGCGTCACCATGGGGATAATGCAAAGCTTGTTCTTGGGGGTTCATGAAGCGTTGTCTCCGAGCTTTTTTATTTAGGATCAGGTGATCATAACTTCAACGTAAAAATAAATTTCGCCCAAAGGATTGTCGGCGAGACTTTTTGGGCGTAGAGTAAAATCCACACAAGGCAAAATAGCCCGATTTTTTAACAGGAGCCTGTCCGTATGTTTGACATTCTGGTTTACCTGTTCGAGAACTACTACACCCCAGGCGCCTGCCCGACCGCGGACGTACTGGCTAAACGCCTCGCTGCGGCGGGCTTTGAGCATACGGATATCGACGAGGCCTTAGGCTGGCTGGTCGGTCTGGCCGAGACGACTGAGCATTGCGTGGGCTTATCCATATCGCCTGGCAGTGGCACACGAGTCTACGCCGAAAGCGAGCAACAGTTCCTTGGTGCCGGACCGATTGGTTTCGTTACTTTCCTCGAAGCAACTGGTGCGTTGTCACCCGCGCTCAGGGAAATCGTGATCGATCGTGCGATGGCCACCGCTGATGCTCCGATGTCGCTACAAAAAATCAAAATCATCGCGCTGATGGTCCTCTGGAGCCAGGAGGCCGAAGTCGACCACCTGATTCTCGAGGAATTGTTACGCGACGATCAAGACCGACTTTTGCATTAATTCTTTTGTGCCATTGTCTTATGTTGGCCGGTTTGCGCCTAGCCCGAGTGGTCCCCTGCATTTAGGTTCCGCTGTCGCTGCAGTTGCCAGCTACGTGGATGCGCGTGCGCATGACGGGAGTTGGCTGCTGCGGATCGAAGACCTCGATACGCCCAGAGTGGTGACCGGGGCGACGGACATTATCTTGCAACAGTTATATACGCTCGGGATGTACTGGGACGGGGAGGTTTTGCATCAATCTCGTCGATTAAACATCTATCAGGCTGCATTTGATACGCTTTTGTCGTTAAATTCAATTTATCCATGTGGATGTACCCGGCGTGAGATCGCCGATTCAGTGTCAGGCACGCTGGAATCTCAGCTTTACGGGGAGCGCCCGTACCCCGGGACCTGCCGCCACGGCCTGCCAGAGGGCCGCCAGGGGCTTTCCTGGCGCTTCAGGGTGCCTGAGGGTGTCATTGCATTCAAAGATCGCTGGCTGGGCCGTATGGAGCAGAATGTCGGTCAGGCGGTCGGAGACTTTGTGATCAGGCGGGCGGATGGTATCTGGGCATACCAGTTGGCCGTGGTGGTCGACGATGCGGCGCAAGGGGTCACAGATGTCGTGCGCGGGGAGGATTTGCTCAGTAGTACCGCGCGTCAGCAAGTACTGGCAAGCACGCTTGGTTATTCAGTACCAAGCGTGCTGCATATCCCGCTTGTGATGGATAAATCTGGCCTAAAACTTTCCAAACAGAACAATGCTGCACCGCTGGATCTGACCCGTCCAATGGAAATTTTGCAAAAATCCTGGGAACTGCTCGGGTTTGAGCGCCTCAAAGTCATCAATATCGAGGATTTTTGGGCTCAGGCGACCTCCGTTTGGGTGCAACGCCTGAGTCGTGCTAACTTGCACGGCATCAATTAGTGCTTTTATGATCCGCGTTGTGCATGTCTGACGAAATCCGTCGGATGGGCAAATTTTGGATTAAGCCGTCTCTGGATAAGAATGACTAAAACTTTGATCATTGCTGAAAAACCCTCGGTCGCACTCGATATTTCGCGTGCATTAGGTGGTTTTACGCGCGAGGGTGACTACTTTGAGAGTGAGCATTATGTGCTGTCCTCAAGTGTGGGCCATCTGCTGAGTCTGATTGCTCCCAATGACCCTGTGAAGGGTAAGTGGAGTTTTGCCCATTTGCCGGTGATCCCACCGCAGTTCGAGATTAATCCCTCGGATAAAAAAGCGGGCGAGCGCCTCAAGATGCTGGTCAAGCTGATTAAGCGCAAGGATGTCAGCGCCTTAATTAATGCCTGTGACGCGGGACGGGAGGGCGAGCTGATTTTCCGTTACATCCAGCAATATGCAGGACAAAATAAGCCCGTGCAACGGTTGTGGCTGCAGTCGATGACACAGGATGCGATTCGAGAGGCATTTAAGAATCTGCGCTCCGACGAACTGATGAAGCCGCTTGAGGCGGCGGCGCGCTCACGTGCCGAGGCTGACTGGCTGGTGGGGATCAATGGCACACGCGCCATGACCGCATTCAACAGCAAGGACGGTGGTTTCTTTAAAACACCGGTTGGTCGTGTGCAGACACCCACGCTGACCATTGTTGCCGAGCGCGAAGAAAAGATCCGTAAGTTCGAACCACGCGACTACTGGGAAGTGCGCGCAACGTTTGTGGCCGCAGCAGGGCTCTATGAGGGGCGCTGGTTTGATCCGGCATTCAGTAAGAGTCCGACTGATCCGGAGCAGAAAGAATCGCGCTTATGGATTGAGGCGGCAGCCAAAAGTGTTGTGGCCGCATGCCGTGAGCAGCCTGGTACGGTGAGCGAGGAATCTAAACCTAAAACAGAAACCTCACCCCAGCTCTACGATCTGACGTCATTGCAACGTGAGGCCAACGGCCGGTTTGGATTTTCTGCCAAGACGACGCTTTCCCTGGCGCAAAGCTTGTATGAGCGCCATAAAGCATTGACCTATCCCAGAACAGACTCACGCTATTTGCCCGAAGACTATATCAATACAGTTAAAGATACCGTCGCAGGCATCGCAGAGGGACAGGGTGTCGCTAAGTCACTCGCACCCCATGCAGCGACGATTACTAAAAACGCCTGGGTCAAGCCAAGTAAGCGGATCTTTGATAACAAAAAAGTATCTGATCACTTTGCGATCATCCCAACGTTGCAAATTCCTAAAGAATTGAGCGAAGCCGAGGCCAAGCTTTATGACCTGATCGTCAAGCGGTTTTTGGCCGTATTTTTTCCTGCGGCTGAATTCCGCATGACGACGCGTATTACAAAAGTACAGTCGCACCACTTTAAAACAGAAGGCAAGGTCCTTGTGTCCCCCGGCTGGATGGCTGTTTACGGACGTGAAGCGCAAGGCGAGGATGCAACACTGGTCGCTGTCGCGGAAAACGAAACCGTGCGCACCGAAGATGTCGAAAGTGTTGGCCTGGCAACACGGCCTCCGGCCCGCTACAACGAAGGTACTCTGCTGTCGGCCATGGAAGGCGCGGGTAAATTAGTGGATGACGAGGAGCTGCGCGAAGCCATGTCCGCCAATGGCTTGGGTACACCAGCCACGCGTGCATCGATCATTGAAGGCTTGATCAACGAAAGCTATCTGCGTCGCGAGGGGCGTGACCTTGTACCGACCGCAAAGGCGCGCCAGCTGATGACTTTGCTCAATGGTCTGGACGTGAAAGAACTGACTTCGCCTGAGTTAACAGGTGAATGGGAACACAAGCTCAAGCAGATCGAGCAAGGCGCGCTAGAGCGTGAAGCGTTCATGCGTGAGATCGCACAAATGACGCAGGTGATCGTCAAACGCGCCAAAGAATACGATCGCGATACTGTGCCCGGAGACTACGTCACACTTGCCGCAGTATGTCCCAAGTGTGGTGGCGTTGTAAAAGAAAACTATCGCCGCTACGCATGCACTGCCTGCGACTTTTCGATTGGCAAGCATCCTGGCGGACGCACGTTTGAACCTGTCGAAGTCGAGACACTGATTATTGATAAGCACATCGGTCCGCTGCAAGGATTTATCAGCAAAATGGGTCGTCCATTTGCCGCGATTCTGAAGCTCGATGGCGAGTCGAAATTAGAGTTCGATTTCGGTCAACGTGACGAAGAGTCCAACGAACCGGTTGATTTTTCAGGCCATACGTCTCTAGGTGCTTGCCCGAAATGTGCCGCGCGCGTTTTTGAGCATGGCATGAGCTATATCTGCGAGAAATCTGTTGGCCCGGATCGCAATTGCGATTTCCGTTCCGGCAAGGTGATTTTGCAGCAAGAGGTCGGCGCTGAGCAGATGACAAAGTTGCTGACCGTGGGGCGTACGGATTTGCTGGAAGGTTTTGTTTCAAGCCGGACGAATCGCAAATTCAAGGCCTTCTTATCACGCGGCTCTGACGGTAAGGTGAGCTTTGAGTTTGAAGCGCGCCCCGAAAAAGCGGGTGGTAAAACAGGTGCGCGTGGTGCTGCGAAAACGGCAACCAAGACGGCAACCAAGACGGCAGCTAAAACTGCTGTTAAAAAAGCGACGAAATCTCCAACCAAAACTGCAACGAAGACTGTAAAGAAAACGGCGGTCAAGCGCGCAACTAAATCGGCAACTAAGACGGCGACAAAAACAGCCACTAAAACCGCAGCTAAAAAAGCGGTTAAAAAAGTTGCTGTAAAAGCAGTCGAGTCCGAGTAGGCGTCAGCAGATATTGCGGAGAATTAAATGAGTACGCACGCAGAAATAAAACGAGTCACCGTTCCGCAGTTGCGGGCGTGTAAGGGTCAGCGCAAGATCGTTGCGCTGACGGCTCATAATGTTTCAACCGCGCGCATCGTTGATGATTATCTGGATTTTGTGTTGATCGGTGATTCAACCGCGATGGTTGCGTATGGCTTGCCTAACACCCTGTCTTTTACGCTCGAACAAACAGGCCACCATACGGCGGCTGTGGTGCGTGGCACACAACATGCTTGCGTTGTTGCTGACATGCCTTTTGGCAGTTATCAAGAGTCGGTGTCACAAGCGTTTCGCAGTGCGGCGTACCTGGTGGGTCAGGGTGCGGATGCCGTTAAGCTCGAAGGCGGTGCAGTCATGGCCGAGACGGTTGAGTACCTCGTGCGTCGCGGCATTCCTGTGCTGGCCCATGTGGGACTGATGCCACAGTATGTCAACACCATGGGCGGCTATCTGGCGCAAGGCCGCACGCCTGAGGCTGCAGCGCGTATCCTTGCAGATGCTCAGGCGCTTGAGCAGGCGGGTGCATTTGGTGTGGTGCTCGAAGGTGTGGCTGAGGCGTTGGGTGCGGAGATCACAGAAAAAGTTTCAATCCCGACGATTGGGATTGGTGCTTCCGTTGCATGCGATGGTCAAATCCTTGTTACAGAAGACATGCTAGGTTTGAGTGGTGAGCGTGTCCCTAAATTTGTTAAACGTTACGCGGATGTTGAAAGCGTCATGCGCCAGGCTGTTCAGCGTTACGCCGACGAAGTCCGTGCGGGTAAATTTCCAGAAGCACAACATTGTTTTGGTGTGAAACGCACCTGATCCAACAGATTCAAACTCATGACAACAACTGAAAAGCCCTGGCACGTCGTTCGTAACTCTACCGTCCATGGCAATGGTGTGTTCGCCGCGCGTGCGATACCCGCAGGCACACGGATCATTGAGTACGGTGGCAAGACGATTAGTGCCAAGGAAGCAGACCGCCGGCATCCTACCAATCCAGACGATCCTTTTCATACGTTTTTCTTTTCAATCAGCTCAGGCAAAGTGATTGATGGCAATGACGAGGGCAATGATGCGCGTTGGATCAATCACTCCTGTGACGCGAATTGCGAAAGCACAGAGGGTAAAGGTGGCAAGCGCGTGCACATTGTCGCCAAGCGCGATATCAAACGTGGCGAAGAGCTGAATTACGACTACGGCCTGTCAATTGAAGGTGAAAAACTTACCAAGAAATTGAAAGCGCAATATTTGTGCCGTTGCGGTGCAGAGTCCTGTCGCGGCACGATGCTCGCGGTACCAAAGAAAAAATCAAAGTAACTGCCACCAGGCAAATCCCAGCGCACTGAGCGCGCCGCCTGTCAGCATTGTTCTCAGGCGGAACACCCAGGCGGGCATACGCTGGGGTGACTTGCGCAGCAACATGCTGTCGAGTATCCACTGCAGTGCCAGGCCCGCCATGAGCATGCGCAAACCGACATCTGTTGTTGCCAGTGTCGCAAACCAGCCAATCAAGGCAGGCATAACACTCCAGATAAACATGGTGTGACGTTGCGCGCCTGCAGGTGCGTTAACAGCCATTCCCCACCACAGCGCACCTACAAAGCTCAGGATGACTGCGCCATACATGATCAGAGCGACGATCGCGATCACCGGATCAAAACCCGTGTCGATGACTGTGGCCAGCGCCAGGACCCAGAAAGGCACCAGGCCTAGTAAACCGGGGATGAGGGCGCTCAGGGGAATCCGTGAGGGAGGTAGCCCGACGAGTGCGTTCGGGTCTTTAGCGGCATTAAGTAGGTCAGACATGATGATGATATTACCAAGACCTTGCGACAAGTAAAAGACAACTTTCCCTTAAGATAACGTGATGGAACTCAGACAAACCGCTCTTGATGCACTTCTCCTGACCGACTGGCAGGGGAAAGCTGATTTGTTGATCCGCATGTCAGAAGATTTGGCGCTCGACACAACGAAAATTATTTCACCTAAAGACGGAATTCCGGGAAGACCTGCCGCGCTGCAGTGGGTGAGTCCCTCGGGCTTGCGACAGCGCAGCGTCCACACCCTCGAAGGCCGTGCGGTGCTGATCCACGCGCTGGCGCATATTGAATTCAATGCGATTAATCTGGCGCTCGATGTGGTGTGGCGTTTTGCAGGAATGCCTGAAGGGTTTTATCGTGAATGGATAGGTGTCGCGCGCGAAGAGTCCTTGCATTTTGATTTGCTGAACAAGCATTTGCAGTCGCTCGGATTTAAATATGGGGATTTCCCGGCGCATGACGGCTTGTGGGAGATGGCCGAACGTACGCAAGAGGATGTGCTGGCGCGTATGGCGCTGGTGCCGCGTACGCTTGAGGCACGTGGCTTGGATGCTTCGCCACAGGTCAGGCATAAATTAGCGAGTGGCGGCGACCCAAAGGCCGCCGCAATCATCGATATTATTTTGCGTGATGAAATCGGTCATGTCGCGATTGGAAACAACTGGTACCGCTGGCTTTGCACGCAGCGCGGTCTCGACCCTGTTCAGGCCTTTGCAGCGTTGGCCAAACGATATCAGGCTCCTGTTTTAAAAGGGCCCTTTAATCTCGATGCGCGGCGAGCCGCGGGTTTTGAGGAAGATGAGCTGGCTTTGCTCGGCCAGCCCTATGCCGGTTAGGCCGCGTGCGCAAGGTGGCGATTCAGTGCACTCAGCACGGCTTTGAATGATGCTGTGACAATATCACGGTCAATCCCGACACCAAAACCGGTTGGCGCATCACCAATGCGCGCCTCAACGTAGCAGGCAGCCCGTGTATCGGTGCCTGTGCCGATCGCATGCTCGTGGTAATCCATCACGCGAACAGGGATACCGAGGCAATCGACAAAAGCGGAAATCGCACCGTCGCCGGATCCGGTTAATGCGCGATGCTCACCACCCACATCAAACTCTGCCTCGATGGTGAAGTGTTTGCCCTCAGCCGCGCTGGGATCGCCTGTGATGCGATGCTTGATCAGTGTCCAGGGCGTGTTTTGCGTGAGATATTCTTTACTGAAAATATCGTACACAGCATTCGCTGTGACTTCACTGCCGGTTTCGTCCGTGACACGCTGAATGGCGCGGCTGAATTCGATTTGCAAACGACGTGGCAAGGCTAAGCCGTGCTCCTGTTCGAGCAGATAGGAGACGCCGCCCTTGCCAGACTGGCTGTTGACGCGAATCACCGCGTCGTAGCTGCGTCCGAGATCAGCCGGGTCGATTGGCAAATAAGGGACTTCCCAGATCGTATCGGCTTTCTGAACGGCCAAACCTTTTTTGATCGCATCCTGGTGTGAGCCTGAAAACGCGGTGAACACCAGATCGCCGGCATAAGGATGACGCGGATGGACAGGTAACTGATTGCAGTCCTCTACGCAGCGGCGCACCTCATCAATGTCGGAAAAGTCCAGCCCTGGATGGATACCCTGGGTGTAGAGGTTTAACGCGAGCGTGACGAGGTCGACGTTGCCGGTACGCTCGCCGTTGCCGAACAGGCAGCCTTCGACGCGGTCGCCACCTGCCATCACGCCAAGTTCGGCCGCGGCAACAGCGGTGCCACGGTCGTTATGCGGATGCAAGCTGATGATGATGCAGTCACGCTTGTTGAGATTGTTGTGCATGTATTCGATCTGGTCGGCATACATGTTGGGAGTGGTCGCCTCGATGGTTGCAGGCAAGTTGTACACAATCTTTTTCTGGGGGGTTGGTTGCCAGACTTCAGTAACTGCGTTACAGACCTCGAGCGCAAAATCTGGCTCGGTGGTGCTAAATACCTCGGGGGAATATTCGTAGAACCAGTTTGTCTCGGGATGTTTAGCCATGCACTCCATGACACATTTGGTGCCGTCGATGGCGACTTGTTTGACCTCCGCCCGGTTCATATTGAATACGATGCGCCGAAATCCTGGTGCGCAGGCGTTGTAGAGGTGAATCATGGCCTGTTTGGCGCCCGCTGCAGCCTCTACAGTGCGTTCGATCAGTTCGGGCCTGGCCTGGGTCAGGGCGATGATGGTTACGTCGTCAGGGATGCGGTTTTCATCCACCAGTGCACGTACGAAATCAAAGTCTGTTTGCGAGGCGGATGGAAAGCCTACCTCGATTTCTTTGAAACCGATCTTGATCAGCATGTCAAAAAAGCGGAGCTTGCGCTCAACGCTCATGGGCTCGATCAGGGACTGGTTGCCATCACGCAAGTCGGTGCTCATCCAGATGGGAGGGTGGGTGATGCGTTTTGAGGGCCAGGTGCGCTCGGCAAAGTCGCGTTCAAATGGTTTGAAAGGGATATATTTTGTTGCAGGATTTTTAAGCATCTTTATCTCGGATCAAGTTCTTTTGCGGCACGAATTGGTTGAATCATGGTGACCCCCGGTTGGTTTTAGCCAACTTCTGACTGCCGTCAGGACAAATAATCAGTAAGGGGGGATAAACCGAGTGGCGAATGGTTGCCGGACAGCCACGGGCACTAGGCCCGGCAACCGATCGCTAGTAGTAGCGATAGCAAGCCAAGGTTTGAAGCAGCGTCGCACGCAACCGAACCGCGGCCTGAAGAGGCGGCGCGACGGGTTGAGGAGCAGAATGAAGCTGCGACGATGCTATGCATAGGTTCTAGTCAAACATATTTTTGCGCTGAACGCAAGTAATAATTAAGCCATCATAGTGGGTTCGCGATACCCAGAGGAGTCCGCTGGTGCGGATTGTGTGTCAGACTCCGTACTGAGGGCAAGCTCAAGTTCAGCAAGCTGGGCGCGTGCCAGGGCCATTTTTCTTACGCGGCCGCTGCGCACTTGTTTAAGGGTTGTTTGCAGGGTTCCTACCGTGATGGGTTGTGCGGGGTCTTTCCAGACCCAGCGCAATACATCCAGTACCTCTGGGCTGAGTTTGGTGCATATGTCGCGAAATACACCCAGCGGTACGATGGCGGCACGGCCTCGCGCGAGGCTTTGATGCAGCCAGCTGCGAAAAGCGGCAATGACGCAGAGCGAGACAATGAGGACGACGACCCACCAGATATAAGGATTGATACGCGTGAGGAAATCGACAACCTGAGGTCCAAACGCTTCGAACCCGTTGTATTTGACGGTGACGCCTTGTTTAATCGTAAAACTGCATAACCAGTACCAGGAGAGTAATACCGCGGCGAGTACTACGAGCCGCAGCATGATGCGTGGAAGCGCCAGCTTTAGCAAAGTATTGCTAAGCAAACGAGAGTCTTTTCGGAGATTTAAGGTGCTGTATCGATTCATCATGCAAAATATTGTACCTATGAGTCGCAATTTTCTCGAACTTCGTCACGGACAGCACCTTGCGCTGACCCCAGCACTGCAACAATCCATCAGATTGCTGCAGCTTTCGACGTTGGATCTTGAGGCGGAAGTCGCGACCGCATTGGCTGAAAATCCTCTGCTTGAGCAGGAGGGCGATGCACTGCAGGACGCGGGAGCCGTCCCGCAAATGACACGCTCAGGTGAGAGCGCTGCAGAAGGCCATCAGGAATCTGGGCGTGACGGCACGCAGGACAGTGTCCATGAGGCGGTCGGTTCCACGCGGGAGGATGAACCGCACATGGACCGGGAGCGGGTAGAGTTTTCTTCTGAATCCCGTGGTTCGCGCGATGATGAATATACTGAACGCCCCGAGTCGGCGCGCGAAAGTAACCTACGCGAGTATTTGCTCGAGCAGTTAGGTACAACAAGGCTGAGTCGACGCGATGCGGCGCTGGTTGAGCTGCTCATTGAAGAGCTTAACGATGATGGTTTTCTTGCCTCTTCGCTCGAAGAAATCGTAAGCTGGATGGATCCTGCGCTTGATCTCGGCATGGAAGATTTCCGCACCGCGCTCAAGATGTTGCAATCGTTTGATCCTGTGGGCGTAGGCGCGCGCGATCTGGGTGAATGCCTGGACTTGCAGCTTCAGTTTGCACAGGCAGAACGATTCCCCGAGCTATGTGATGCGCCCGTATTAAAGATTGCACGCACACTTTGTCAGCAGCACCTGGCTATGTTGGCGACCGGTAATATGACGCGGCTGCGCGAGGCGTTGCAATGCGACGCAGAGATGCTGCGTCGCGCCCATGCGCTTGTGCTGCGTCTGAACCCAAGACCTGGCAGTGACTGGAATAAGCCCGCGGCAGATTTCGCGGTACCTGATGTGATTGTGCGTAAGTCGCGGCAAGGCTGGGTCGCATCGTTAAACGAGGCCGTTGTCCCGCGCCTGCGTGTCAACACAATGTATGCACAAGCCCTGGGCAGCGCGCGCTCAGGCGCCAATGCGGCGATGCATGGTCAGCTGCAGGAGGCGCGCTGGATGATCCGAAATGTTGCGCAAAGATTCGATACGATCTTGCGCGTATCGCAAGCGATCGTGGCACACCAGCAGTCATTTTTTAACAAGGGCTGGGAGGCTGTGCGCCCTTTAACGCTGAAAGATATTGCTGCAGAGCTTGGGATGCACGAGTCGACGATTTCACGCGCGACGACACAAAAATTTATATTGACACCATTTGGGACGCTTGAGCTCAAACGGTTTTTCAGTACCGGTCTGATGACTGAGGGTAAAGAGTCCACCTCAGCTACAGCGGTGCAAACACGTATTCAAAGTTTGATACACGCAGAGGACCGGAAAAAACCGTTGTCAGACAGTCAGCTGGTGTCCATGCTCGACCGCGATGGTATTACGATTGCACGGCGTACTGTTGCTAAATACAGAGAGTTGCTACGCATACCGACCGCACCACTGCGTAAGTCTCAGGCCGGTGAGGGCTAATGCAGGGCGCTGATATGCGCAGTAAAAATTAATACTGCAGGTTAATTGTCGCGCGCAGGACAGTCTGCGGTTTTACCCCAACCGTTGTTAGGGGCGCAAAATTTATTTCTGGCGTTTTGCACGCAAGTCGGTCGTTGAAAAAAACCCAAGTTAGCGCATCGATCAATTTCTTTCTTCAGGCTTTGAACCCAGCTATACACCGTTATCACGGGCGCCTTGGTTGGGTCGGTGTTGGTGCTGGTCCGCACACCTTCTACTACGGGTGCGCCAGGTGCGGTGCGGGCCGGTGCGCCTGACTGTGGCGTTTTAACTTCACTTGTCGCGATATCGAGCGTAGCCACGTCGCTTTGCGCATGCGCGAGCTCCGCGCCGCCAGCAACTAATTCGTTATCGCGCCTTTCGTAGTTGCCCTCACCATCTACCGCCATCGCGGTCGTGCCCACATCTGTGACAGAGGCGAGGATCGGCGTAATTGTCCATTCGACGGGTGTACTCGAGCGGGGTATGCCAAGTGTTCCGTCGACACGGGGTTGTGGTGGTTGTGGCGTAAACGGTTTGCCGTTGGCGTCCAGCACCTGATCTTTGGTGTCTTTAGTCCCCGCAACCGACGCGATGGATTCGGGCGCGCGCGAGACCAGCCATTCGCCCAACTGTATGCCGCCTTGCCATGAGGCAACAGCAGCAAGCACTAGAAAAACGAATAGGGTACGCCAGGACATTTTGATCTCAGAAATACGAAATGATTAGACCTTGTCGGCAAAAACCTGGCCACCGTGCTCGCGCATGGCGTGGAACCTGATCGCTGGATAGCGTTCCTCGGCTACACGCAGCTGCGCGGATGATGTCACCAGAAATGCCGGAGCTTCTACAACATCATAGGCGATATGAGAGGCATTGGCATCAATGAATTTGCTCAGTTCTTTGGGGTCTTCGGCTGTAATCCAGCGCGCCATGTTGTAGCGTGAGGGCATCAAACGTGCCTCAGCGCCATACTCGGCTTGCAGTCGATGGGCGACCACTTCGAACTGCAATTGGCCGACCGCGCCAAGCAATAGCGCACCACCCGCGGCGATCGGTCTGAAAACCTGAATCGCGCCTTCTTCGCCGAGTTGCATTAGACCCGTACGCAACTGTTTGGTGCGCAAAGGGTCTTTGACCTCGACGGCCTGAAACAGCTCAGGCGCAAAAAAAGGCAGCCCGGTAAAGTGCAGTGATTCACCTTCGGTCAGCACATCGCCGAGATGCAAGATACCGTGGTTGGGAATACCAATCACGTCACCGGCATAGGCCTCATCGACTAGTTCGCGGCGTTGCGACAAGAATGACACAACGTTATTGGGCCGAATTTCTTTGCCATTACGGGAGACTTTCAAGCGCATGCCGCGATCAAATTTGCCGGAGCTTACGCGTACGAATGCGACGCGATCGCGGTGAGCAGGATCCATGTTGGCCTGAACTTTGAATACGACGCCGGTGAATTTTGGTTCATCAGGATTGACCAAGCGTTCTAGTGCCTGGCGCGAACCTGGTGGCGGCGCCTCGTCGACGAGTGCGTCGAGTACTTCCTGAACACCAAAGTTGTTGATGGCTGAACCGAAAAATACAGGTGTTTGTTTACCCGCTAAAAATTGTTCGCGATTAAATTCTGGAGCAGCGGCCTGGATCAGTTCGATTTCACCTTTGGCTTGTTTAAAAGCATCGGGAAAGCGCTTTTCGATTTCCGGATTGTCCAGACCATCGATAAAGTCATCTTTACTGTCGTCGCGACGTTCCTGGCCGGGACGAAACAGTCGCATTCTGTCACGGTGAATATCGAATACACCGCCGAAACCTTTACCCATGCCAACAGGCCAGGAAAATGGCACGGCATCCATACCGATATGGGATTCGATTTCTGAAAGCAACTCAAGTGGCTCGCGGACTTCGCGATCCATCTTGTTGATAAAGGTAATGATTGGAGTGTTGCGCGCGCGGCAGACCTGCAGCAAACGGATAGTTTGCGGCTCGACGCCGTTGGCCGCATCAATCACCATCAGGGCGGCATCGACAGCGGTCAGCACACGGTAGGTGTCTTCTGAAAAGTCCTGGTGGCCGGGGGTGTCGAGCAGATTGATCACGCAATCACGGTATTCCATTTGCATCACGGATGACGCGACTGAAATACCCCGCTGTTTTTCGATTTCCATCCAGTCGGAGGAGGCATGGCGCGAGGCCTTGCGGGCCTTGACGCTACCGGCGATCTGAATCGCACCCGCGAAAAGCAAGAGCTTTTCCGTGAGGGTGGTTTTGCCCGCGTCAGGGTGGGAAATAATGGCGAACGTTCTGCGTCGCGCGACTTCAGTTGAGATACTCATGGTGGCAGATTTTACAGGCTGGACGAGCCAGCCTGTTGTCGGACAAGTTACTTGGAGAGAAGAGCTGGACGACGTGGGCGATTGGCGCTGGGTGATCCAGTGCCGGCGCCTGCGCCGGGACGTGAGGCAGGGCGTGGGCCGCCACGGTTGTCACCGCGGTTGCCTGCAGCGCCAGGTGAACCCGTGCCGCTACGGACCGGCCCTGCACCCGCATGCGTACCTGCATGCGATCCGGGACGTCCGCTGGACTGACCGTCACGACGTGGTGCCTGACCTGCCGGTGCACCGCTGCGACCTGCTCCTGGGCCCGAACGACCTGTGCCAGGACGTCCGCCACCCGCAGCACCTGCAGGACGCGCTGGACGCTGAGGCTGACCGCGACGCTGACCGTCACGGAAACCTGCTGCACGCGCATCATCATCCGCACCATGCGAGGATGCGGGTGAGGCAGTCCAGCCTGTTGGAGCTGGTAGCTGAGGGATCTGTTTTTTGATCACGCGCTCGATGGCTTTAAGGTATTTAATCTCGCTTGCATCGACCAGAGATACAGCAGAGCCCGCTGCACCTGCGCGACCGGTACGGCCGATACGGTGCACGTAGTCTTCGGGTACGTTTGGCAATTCAAAGTTCACAACTTGCGGCAGTTGGTCGATATCGATACCGCGCGCTGCGATATCGGTTGCGACCAAAACGGCGATTTTGCCGGTTTTGAATTCAGCCAGAGCGCGCGTACGTGCTGCCTGGCTCTTGTTGCCATGAATCGCAGCGGCAGACAGGCCGTCTTTTACAAGCTTTTCTGCCAGACGATTTGCACCGTGTTTCGTGCGCGTGAATACCAGCACTTGATGCCAGCCGCTTTCACGAATAATGTGGCTCAGGATATCGCGTTTGTGCGCTTGATCAACAATGTGAACGGTTTGGTCGACGCGCTCGGCGGTCGTGTTGCGCGCAGCGACGGAAACCTCGCTGGCATTGACCAGCACGCCTTTGGACAGCTCACGGATCTCGTCTGAGAAGGTGGCTGAGAAAAGCAGGTTTTGACGTTGGCGTGGGAGCAGGGCCAGAATTTTACGAATGTCGCGAATAAATCCCATGTCGAGCATGCGATCGGCTTCGTCGAGGAAGAGAATTTCATCGCCAGACAAGTCGACGTTACGTTGCTGGCAGTGATCCAGCAGGCGACCTGGGGTGGCGACCAGAATATCGATGGGTTTGCGCAGTGCATTGGTTTGGGGGTTGATATTTACACCACCAAAAATCACCAGTGACGAAATTTTCGTGTGCTGCCCGTAGGTTTTGACGGATTCCTCAACCTGAGCGGTGAGCTCACGTGTCGGGGTCAGGATCAGGACGCGTGGACGACCGGGCTTGCGTTCAGCAAGTGGCTTGGCCAGCAGCATGTGCAGGATAGGCAGGGTGAAACCGGCGGTTTTTCCTGTACCGGTTTGTGCTGCGGCCAGCAAGTCACCACCGGCGAGCACGCGCGGAATGGCCTGGGCTTGAATAGGGGTGGGGGCGGTATAACCAGAGTCGGTCAACGCGCGCAAAAGGGGATCGGCCAACCCGAGGTCAGCAAAAGTAACAGAAGAAGACAAAAGAAGTGCTCCATCGTCGTGCCGGCCAGCATATTAAGCAGGCTCCAATCGGGGCAGACGAACTGGGAGTAAAAAACGCCTTGGAGGCGAGCGCCCACAGAGTTGGGGCTTATCGAGGCACGAGGACTGGAACGTTGTGCCGTGGCAACAGTTTAACCCACTATCTGGTTTTAAGGGGGTTTTTGTTTTGTCGCCACGGGTGTGGGCCAAGCGTAATCAGGCTGCAACCTCCAGCGGCAAGAGGAAGTCTTGACTGATCCCCGCGCCAATGTCGTTGATGCGACTTAAAAACTCTGTCAGGAAAACGTGCAATCCTTTTTTCAGGATTTCTTCGATTGTTGTATCGCGTAATTCAGTAAATAAATTCAGTGTGGCCATTTGTGTAGCGGCCGACTGTGCGTTGCGTACACGCCCCAGTCTTTTGACAACTTCTTGCACGCAGGCAGCAAGTGAGCGCGGCATACTCAGATTCAAAATAAGTAATTGCGCAATACGCTCAGGCGTAATGACATCGCGATAGACTTTACGATAGCTTTCAAAGGCGGAAACGGAACGCAAAATTGCTGCCCAGTAATAAAACTCATCAACCGGGTCCGTTGCTTCGTCGTGGGACTCTGCCGCGGCGAGAAATTTCACGTCAAGCAAGCGCGCCGTGTTGTCCGCACGCTCAAGGAAAGAGCCGAGCTGGATAAAGTCATAAACCTCGCCGCGCATCATGGTGCCGGCATGCACACCACGCGTCAGGTGTGAGCGAAACTTCACCCACTCAAAAAACTCTGCAGGTGCGTGCTCGACGCGGCCATTGACAATCATGCGTTGCGCTTCGAGCCAGGTCGTATTGATTGTTTCCCAGAGCTCGGTGGTGATCGAACCACGTACGGCACGCGCGTTTTCGCGTGCGGCCTGCAGGCAGCGCATGATCGATGAGCCGTTATCCATGTCGCGCGCCATAAAGCCGATGACCGTGGAGGGAGCGGCATTATCGTGTTTGCTGTTGTAGGCCTGCGTGAGTTCGGAAATTTCGAGCAGTGCGCGCCAGCCACTCTCGATCGTTTTCTCCGACTGGGGCAGCAGCGACATCTGGTAATTCACGTCCAGCATGCGAGCGGTGTTCTCTGCGCGCTCTGTGTAGCGCGCCATCCAGTACAAATGATCTGCTGTTCTTGAAAGCATGAGATGCGCCTTAGTTTTCGAGGATCCAGGTGTCTTTGGTACCACCGCCTTGCGACGAGTTCACGACCAAAGAGCCTTCTTTCAGTGCGACGCGCGTGAGACCGCCCGGTACCATCCTTACGTGTTGACCGGACAAGACAAATGGACGCAGATCGATGTGACGCGGCGCAATCCCGGCATCGACATAGGTTGGACAGGTCGATAAGGCAAGGGTTGGCTGTGCAATATAGTTGCTCGGGTTTGCCAGCACGCGTGCTTTGAATGACTCGACTTCCGCTTTGGTCGAAGCCGGTCCGACCAGCATGCCGTAGCCACCCGCACCGTGCACTTCCTTGACGACCAGTTTTTCCATGTTCTGAATCACGTGGTTCAGCTCATCGGGTTTACGGCACATGTAGGTGGGTACGTTGGCGATCAGTGGTTCTTCGCTCAGGTAAAAACGGATCATGTCCGGCACATAGGGATAGATCGACTTGTCATCGGCAACGCCTGTGCCAATCGCATTACAGATCGCAACGTTGCCGGCCCGATAGGCGCGCAGTAAGCCTTTTGCGCCCAGCGTGGAATCATCACGGAAAACCTCCGGATCCAGAAAGTCATCATCGACACGACGGTAAATGACGTCGATTCGACGGGGGCCTTGCGTGGTGCGCATGAACAGGAAATCGTCCTGCACAAACAGGTCCTTGCCTTCGACAAGTTCAACCCCCATTTGCTGGGCAAGAAATGCGTGTTCAAAATAGGCTGAGTTGTACATGCCGGGCGTCAGGACGACGACATTAGGTTGATCCGCTGACGCAGGCGCCGCATGACGTAATGACTCAAGTAATAAGTCCGGATAGTGTGCAACAGGCTCGACGCGATGGTTGGCAAAAAGCTCTGGGAAAAGCCGCATCATCATCTTGCGATTTTCAAGCATGTAAGACACGCCGGACGGCACGCGCAAATTGTCTTCGAGCACGAAGAATGCGCCTTTGTCTTCGCCATGGTTGGCGCGCACGATATCTATTCCGGCGATGTGTGCGTAAATATCAAGGGGCACATCCACACCTTGCATCTGGGGACGGTACTGGGCGTTATTAATAACTTGCTCGCGCGGCACGATGCCTGCTTTCAGAATATGTTGATCATGATAAACATCATGCAAAAACATATTCAGCGCCTGAACACGTTGCTTCAACCCACGCGAAAGAACTTCCCATTCGTGCGCGGGAAAAATTCGTGGAACGATGTCAAAAGGGATGGTGCGCTCTGTGCCGTCGGTATCCCCATACACGGCAAACGTAATGCCGACACGCCTGAATATCAACTCGGCTTCTTCACGTCTGGCTTTGAGCGTCTGCTCGGGCTGCTGCGCCAGCCATTGCGCAAACCCCTGATAGTGGGCACGTGGATTGAGGGTTGGATCCTGTCCGTGAATCGGACTGGATTCACTACCCTCCACCATTTCATCAAAAGCAATGTTCTGCATTGTTTGTTGCATGAGACCACCCGACACTTCATCTAATCGAAAGCAAGATGCGCTTGCGCGCATAAAGCTGCATGACTAATGTTGTTAAAAATCAATATGTACGGATAAAGCAATATCTATGCCACACTTAGCGTGTAGGCTTCATTCTGGCATAGATATTGCTTTAAGGAAATCATGGCCATCCACGTTGCACTTCATCACGTTACAACTTATCGCTACGATCAGTTGATCAATCTGGGCCCCCAGGTGATCCGCTTGAGACCAGCGCCGCACTGCCGTACCCGCATCATTTCGTATGCCCTGCGTGTCACGCCTCAGGATCACTTCCTGAACTGGCAGCAAGATCCCTTTTCAAACTATCTCGCACGGGTTGTTTTTCCAGAGAAAACACGTGAGTTTCAGGTTGCCGTTGACCTGGTGGCCGAGATGGCTGTCTATAACCCGTTTGATTTTTTCCTTGAGCCGTATGCAGAGCAGTTCCCGTTCAAGTACGTGCCTGAACTGGCGGCTGATTTAGCACCGTATTTGCGTACGACTGAGCCGGGCCCGAAGCTGACTACGCTGTTAAAGAACATCCCTAAGCGAAAGCGCCGCAGTATTGATTTCCTGGTTGAGGTCAATAGTCGCGTGCATCGTGCGGTGAGTTACACGATTCGCATGGAGCCTGGTGTTCAGTCGCCAGAAGAAACCCTCGAACTTGGCTCCGGGTCTTGCCGCGATTCGGCCTGGTTGCTGGTGCATGCATTTCGACAGTACGGGCTGGCAGCAAGATTTGTGTCAGGTTATCTGGTGCAACTTAAGCCTGATGTTGAGGCTGTTGATGGACCCACAGGCGCCGAGAGCGACTTTACGGATCTGCACGCGTGGTGTGAGGTCTTTTTGCCTGGCGCTGGTTGGGTTGGGCTAGACGCGACCTCTGGATTGCTTGCGGGTGAGGGGCATATACCCATTGCCTGTACTCCAGAGCCGTCATCGGCCGCACCTATTGATGGTGCACTAGATGAGTGCGAAGTCGAATTTATGCACCAAATGGGTGTCACCCGTGTGCATGAATCGCCACGCGTCACTAAGCCCTATGAACAAGCACAGTGGAAAGCCATTGAGCAGCTCGGCCATGAGGTCGATGCGAAGTTGATCGCACAGGATGTGCGATTGACGATGGGCGGCGAGCCTACTTTTGTATCGGCGCTTGATCGTGACGGCGATGAATGGAATACCGAAGCGATGGGCCCAACCAAGCGCGGGCTTGGCTGCGAGTTGCTAGGCAAGTTGCAGGATCGCTATGCCAAGGGCGGATTTTTACATTTTGGACAGGGCAAATGGTATCCGGGTGAGCAGCTGCCGCGTTGGTCGTTGTCAGCGTACTGGCGCAGCGATGGTCAGCCTTGCTGGAACAATCCCGAATTATTCGCCGATGAGCGCGAGGAGCATCACTACACTGTGGAGGATGCGCGTGCGTTTGTTTACCGATTGACTGAAACGCTTGGCTTGTCCCCTGCATATATTCAAAGCGGCTACGAGGACACGTTCTACTATATGTGGCGCGAACGTACGCTGCCTGTCAACGTCGATCCTTTTGATTCAAGACTCGAGGACGAGCTCGAACGTGCCAGATTGCGCAGAGTGTTTGAACACAAGCTCGACAGCGTTGTCGGTTATGCATTGCCAATCGTGCGCGATGAGGATGGTGCGTCTGGAAAAACAGGCTGGCGCTCAGGCCCATGGTTTTTACGTGACGACCGGATGTTGCTGATTCCCGGTGATTCGGCGATGGGTTATCGCTTGCCGCTTGACTCATTACCCTGGGTTTCCAAGACAGACTATCCATACTTAATCGATGCAGACCCGTTTGCTGAGCAAACCCCTCTGACAAGTGCTGCGGATTTGACTCGTTCGGTGGCTCGACGGATGCAGTCCGTCACAGACAAGTCCGCATTGTTATCGCAACATGCTCCAGACACGCGGCCGCCAGAAAAATTCAAGTCTGCTGCGGGACTGACGCGTACGGCTTTAGTGGTTGAAGTACGTAATCCGCATCGCGCCAACGGCCCGAAGCTTGAGTTCAGTTCGCCAGAAAGCACGATGTTGTATGTGTTTATGCCTCCTCTGAAGCATCTGGATGATTATCTGGAGCTGCTCGCGGCAGTTGAGCACACGGCAGCCACGCTTGGCTTAAAGATTGTGATCGAAGGCTATGCCCCACCTCGTGATGCGAGACTGACGGTTTTACAAGTCACACCGGATCCAGGTGTGATTGAGGTCAATATTCATCCCGCTAATAGCTGGAATGAGTTGGTCGAAAACACAGAATTCCTGTATCAGGCTGCGCATGAGACGCGCCTGAGTACCGAAAAATTCATGCTCGATGGACGCCATACCGGCACAGGCGGTGGTAATCATTTTGTGATGGGGGCGGCCAGCCCTGCGGACAGTCCGTTCCTAAGACGGCCAGATGTGCTTGCGAGCCTCTTGACGTTTTGGCATAACCACCCGTCTATGTCATATTTGTTTTCTGGGTTGTTCATCGGGCCAACGAGTCAATCGCCTCGTGTCGATGAGGCCCGGAACGACCAGACCTATGAGCTCGAGATCGCTCTCCAGGAAATTGATCGCCAGATGCAGGCTGAAGGTAGCTGCGCGCCCTGGATGGTCGACCGTGCCTTGCGCAACATCTTGATCGACGTGACGGGTAATACACATCGCTCGGAATTCAGTATTGATAAGTTGTATTCGCCCGATGGGCCGACAGGTCGTCTGGGACTGCTCGAGTTGCGGGGCTTTGAAATGCCACCGCATGCGCACATGAGCCTGGTCCAGCAATTGCTGATCCGTGCATTGGTCGCCTGGTTCTGGAAAACGCCTTACCAGCCCAAGAGCAAAACGCGTCTGACGCGCTGGGGAACGCAGTTACATGACAGATTCATGCTTCCGACATTCATCGAGATGGATTTTGAGGATGTCATTTCTGAGATGAATCGTGCGGGCTTTGCTTTTAACGCCAGTTGGTTTGCGCCGCATCTTGAGTTTAGATTCCCTCTGATCGGTCAGACTGAGGTGCGCGGCGTTCAAATGTCACTACGTTCAGCGCTTGAGCCTTGGCATGTGATGGGCGAAGAAGGTAGTAGTGGAGGCATGGTTCGTTATGTTGACTCTTCTGTCGAGCGTATTGAGCTCAAGGTTTCAGGATTTAATGACAACCGTTACGCGATCGCTATTAACGGCGTCGTGCCTACCTTGCAACCAACGGGAATAGAGGGCGAATTTGTGATTGGCGTGCGTTATCGCGCCTGGAACCCGCCTTCTGCCTTACATCCCACAATTGAGGTTGATGCGCCCTTAACCTTTGACCTTGTGGATAACTGGCTCTCCCGTTCGATGGGTGGTTGTCGCTACCACGTCGCTCACCCGGGCGGCACGAGCTACGATACCCTGCCGGTCAACTCGTTTGAGGCGGAAAGCAGACGCTTGGCAAGGTTTTTCAGGCAAGAGCACACGCCAGGCACGATCCAGTTAACCCCTCAGCCCCCTAGTCAGGAATTTCCCTTTACACTCGATATGCGCCGTAACTAATTTTTTTGACCTGGCCCATGTCGTCTGATTCAACACCGCTGCCCGACCCTGCACGACTCGCTCAATCCAAGCTTGAGTCGTTGCTCGCCCATATCCGCAAGTTATCTGCGCAGACCAAGTTAGGGCATTACGATGAGTTACGTCATGCCAAGGGTGAGCTGCGCGAGGCCTGGAAAACCTTTTTTGCCTATCTTGGCGAGTCGGGCCTGCAGAATTTACCCGGTAGCAGCGAGACGATCAATCGGCTGATCCAGCAAAACGGCATTACCTATAACGTTTATGCCGATGAACATGACCAAGTCAGGCCTTGGTCGCTTAATCCCTTGCCCTTGCTGATCGGCCCTGATGAGTGGCGAAATATCGCAACCAGCTTGCAGCAGCGCGCCAAGCTACTGAATGCGATATTGCAAGACGTCTATGGCAAGCAATTCCTGATTCGTGGTGGATATCTTCCCGCAGCGCTGGTGCTAGGTAATCCTGGATATTTGCGCGCGATGCAGGGCGTCAAGCCGCCAAGCGATATTTATTTGCATGTTGTTGCTTTTGATATCGCACGCGGACCAGATGGTCGCTGGTGGGTGATCGGCCAGCGTACCCAGTCACCTTCGGGTCTGGGGTATGTGCTTGAAAACCGATTGATTATTTCGCGTATGTTTCCCGAGGCGTATCGCGAAATGCGCGTGCAGCATATCGCGTCGAGTTACAAGCGATTACTTGACTCGATGAAGCAAGCCGCAACCGTGATTACGAAAGACACGCCACGCTTTGCACTGCTTACGCCGGGCCCTTATAACGAAACCTACTTCGAGCACGCATATCTGGCGCGCTATCTGGGTTTGCCGCTCGTCGAGGGGGCTGACCTGACCGTGCGTGAGGACCGGCTTTATCTTAAAACCATGCATGGTCTTCAACAGATACATGGCTTGTTGTGTCGGCTGGATGATGATTTTTGTGATCCGCTTGAGTTGCGTGCGGACTCCAGCCTGGGTGTTCCGGGATTATTGCAGGCGATCAGGGCAGGCAATGTGGTGATGGCCAACGCACTGGGAACCGGTTTTCTGGAGTCTCCTGCTATTCAAGGTTTTTTGCCAGCGATGTGTGAGCATCTCTTAGGCGAACCACTCAAAATGCCGTCGCTCAATACTTGGTGGTGCGGCGAGACGGCTGCCTGGCAGGATATATCTCCAGATTTGCATACGCAGGTTATTAAGCCAACCTACGCGACCGATCCTCGCACAAACTTTGAACCGGCCATTGGTAGTGTGCTGAGCGCCGAGGAGTTGCAGGGCTGGCGTGACCGGATGGATCATCAGCCAGATATATACACGACGCAAAGTTATTTACCGTTTTCGCAGGCACCGACGTGGCAGGAAGATCGCATCGCCCCGCGTACGGCTATGCTGCGCGTTTACGCCGTAGCAAACGGCCATGGCGAATGGGAATTACTGCAGGGCGGTATGACACGTATTGCCGCCGGTGATCCGCACATCGTCTCTATTCAAAGTGGTGGTAGTACGCTTGATACCTGGGTGATGACGGATCAGACCGTCGACACATACTCAATGTTGCCAAGTCGGGAAAAAATCCCCCGCTGGACGGCGACTCAACAGTTGGTATCGAGCCGGGCTGCCGAGAATTTATTCTGGTTGGGCCGGTATACCGAGCGCTGTGAGTCGATGGTGCGTCTGTCAAAAGAAGCCCTGGTGCTGGTGAGTACAAACCAGCAAGATAGTCTGCCCGCACTGAACGAGGCGATCAGTGCGCTGGGCGAAGCCCATGGCTTGATCCCGCGTGGCACACCCAGCCTCACAGCATCGGCGGTGGTGTTTGGACGAACCTTGATCGGTCAGCTC
This sequence comes from uncultured beta proteobacterium, assembly GCA_903847325.1. GTDB lineage: Bacteria > Pseudomonadota > Gammaproteobacteria > Burkholderiales > Burkholderiaceae_B > Zwartia. The sequence continues at coordinate 38,784 of CAINDJ010000353.1, forward strand.
ACACAGAAGGGTGTGCGAGGTTTGACAGACAATCTCGATGCACTCGAATTCTCACTGAAAGCCGTGCGTGATCGTTTGCCGGCGGAGCACGCCGAGATCGCGCAGGCGATGAAAAAAATGCTCGCACCTCCCGTACCTAAGCGCGCTGCGCCTGCTTTGGCGGCTGCGGAGGCTAAGCCCCGGCGCACGCGTGTCGCGCGCACGCCGCAGCGTTCTGCGATCGATACGATCGAAGTGCTGGATTTAATCGGCGTTCAACTCGTCGCGCTTGTTGGCTTTCAATCGGATCGCATGACGCGTGATTTAGGCTGGCATATGCTGACGGTTGGCAGACTGACGGAACGACTGATTAATCTGAGCGAGATTCTGACGTCATTTTTTGCCCATGCAGCCGTCTACACGCCGCGTGGATTCGAGACCCTGCTGATACTTTTTGACAGCTCAATTACGTATCGCACGCGCTATCAGCGCCAGCAGGATATCCCTGCGCTGATGGATCTGCTGATTACCGACATCACCAACCCGCGTTCATTCGGTTGTATTTTAGAAACCTTGCGCACAGAGATCGCTCATCTGCCCAATGGTGATGCGTTGCTCGAAGCGATGCCCGCGTTTGATATCGAAGAAGACTCGATCCTCAAGCAGGTCGAAATGGTTCGCGCGGCGGGTGTGTATGGCGCGCAGCTCTCGGATGAAATCAGCAGACGGTTTTTTGCACATGCTGTAGAAAGGCATTTTGCATCATGACAAAAATACAGGTCGAGCACGTTACTTTATATACCTACGAGACGGAAGTTGAGCTCGCGCACCATCTTGCCTACCTCAAGCCACTGGCTTCAGACTGGCAGCGTGTGCTGAGTAGCGAGGTTGATATTGTTCCCGCGCCCAGCACGCACTCTGAAAGTAAGGATACATTTGGCAATGTGCGTAGTTTTTTTACCCTGGCTACACCGCACGCTGAGCTGAAGGTTCGTTCTCTTACGACGGTTGATTTGCTTGATCGCTATAGCGGCTTTGATGTGTCCGCCACCCCGGAGTGGGAAGATGTGCGCGAGGCTTTGTCGTACGCACTGGATCGCGCATATTTACCCGCCAGTGAATTTTCATTCCCTAGCCCGCATGTGCCACGGTTAAATGAATTGCGTGAATATGCGTTGCAATCATTTACGCGACGCCGCAATATCGCCGAGGCGAGTATGGAATTGAGTGCGCGCATACATCGTGACTTTACATATTCTTCCGGCTCAACAGAGGTGCACACGCCAATTCTTGAGGCTTTCACCAAGCGTGTTGGTGTCTGTCAGGATTTTTCACACATCCTGATCGGCTGCCTGCGCGCGCTGGGATTGAGTGCCCAATACGTCAGCGGATATTTACTGACCAAGCCACCACCAGGACAAGTCAAGTTACGCGGCGCAGATGCGTCGCATGCGTGGGTGTCTGTGTATTGCCCCCAGGCGCCAGGCAACTGGCTTGAGCTTGATCCGACCAATAATGTTGTTGCAGGTGCGAGCCATGTCAGGCTCGCAGTCGGACGTGATTTTGGCGACGTCTCGCCACTACGTGGCGTGATTCGTGGTGGCGGCGATCATATTCTAAAGATCGCCGTCACCTCCGAAGAGATCGAATAAATTTTCACTTATTCACTACGTTGAACAGTGGCGTATTGTTATGCCAGTTTTTCAGGTTTTGAATAAACATTTGCGACATACGTTTCAGAATCCCATCCGAAAATCCTGCCGTGTGTGGTGTCGCAATGACATTGGGCAAGTCCCAAATGGGCGAGTCCGGCATGAGAGGTTCCTGAGCAAACACATCCAGATAGGCACCGGCCAACCGATCGTTTTTAAGCGCATCAATCATGGCGGGCTCGTCAATCACCGCACCACGTGAGATATTGATGATATGTGCAGAGGGCTTCATCGATGCAAGTGCCTGTGCGCTGACGAGGTTGGTTGTCTGCGCGGTAAGCGGGCAAGCCAGCACCAGCCAGTCTGTTTGAGGCAGCGTTGCGTTGAAATCAGCAAAGCCGATGACACGAGCGCCTTCAATGCGTGCCTCGGCCGATTGTCTGACGACAACGATATTTAAACCGAGTGCGCCTAGCCATGCGCCCAGCTTTTGACCGATTGGTCCCCAGCCGACAATCATGACGGTCTGGCCTTCCAGGTCAGGGGGTAATCCTGTTTTAAAAAATGGTGCCCAGATATGCGCACGTTGCGCGGCAGCAAGCTGAGGAAAGCGACGCGCCAGGGATAGCAGGCCCGTCAATGCCGTTTGAGCGACCAGGCTGGCGCTGGCGCCCGATGATGTGGTGAGTATCACGCCACGTGCGATCAGATCAAGATAAACCTGTCGGTCAGCACCGGCGGAATGTATCTGAATCCAGGCCAGGTCTTTGGAGGCCTTTAGCGCGCCATAAAAATATTGCGTATCAGGCAGGATGTTTTGCTTGGTTGAGTTGCCGGTGATTTCACGCGATACAAAACAAAGGTCTGCATCTGCAGTACCTGCGTGGATTTCTTGTGCGGTGACAACGGTGTAGCCGTCATGCCCGAAAATTTCTTCAAACTGCGCAGTTAGCTCGCGGGCCGTTAGCTCGGACAATAAGATGCGTGGCTTTTGTATTGCATGGTTCATCGTGCACTGGCTCCAGAGTCAATCACTACTTTTTTCCACTTTATGTATTCTTTCTGTATAAATTTTTTAAAGTCCTCTGGCGATCCTCCCACTGGGTCGGCGCCCTCTGCAACAAAGCGTTCTTCGAGTTTGATCATGGCGGTTTGAACGGCCGCATTGAGCTTGTCAATGATGGGGCGTGGCGTGCCTGTCGGCGCAAGCATGCCAAACCATGAGCCCGCTGCAAATCCCGGGTAACCGCTTTCAGAGACGGTAGGAACCCCAGGCATCGAACGCGAGGGACTTAGACTACTGACCGCAAGTGGACGTAATTTCCCTGCTTTGATTTGTCCGATCACAGAGGGAATGGTGGCAAACATAAAGTCGATGCGCCCAGCGAGCAAATCGTTGAGCGCCTCAGCGCCCTTATATGGAATATGCTGAGCCTGTACCCCGATACGATCCATCAGCATGGCGCTTGAGAGGTGGGCGGAGGTGCCAACACCGGTCGATGCGTAATTGAGTGTGCCCGCAGGTTTCGCTTTGGCGAAGGCGACAAACTCTGCGAACGTTTTAACCGGCGAGCCCGGGCTCATGATTAATACATTAGGGACATCAGCGATCAGGATGACAGGTGTTAATTCCGTCAATGGATCGTATTTGAGATTTTTGAACAGGGTTGGATTGATGGCCATCGGTCCGACCGATGCGACCGTCAGGGTGTAACCATCAGGGACCGAACGCGCAACCTGCTCGTTACCGATATTGCCACCTGAGCCAGGTTTGTTTTCTATCACAAAGGCTTGTTTGAATTGCTCGGCCAGCAATTGGCTCACACTGCGTGCGATGACATCGGTCGTGCCGCCTGCGGTAAAGGAGACAACGATTTTGACGGGTTTAACTGGGTAGTCTGAAGCTGTCTGGGCCACGCTGTTGCCAGGCAGGAATATGCCTGGCATCGCTCCCGCAATGACGCCTGACGCACCAAGCTTAAGCACCATCCTGCGGTTGAGCGCTGTATACCGTCCGCTGCCTGTTGAAATAAATGAAAACTTCAAAACGATCTCCAGCAATATCAGGCGAGGCTTGTTGCAAACGCGGGGGGGGGGGATAAAAGTTAGTCTATTTTGAGTTTGCCGGCTTGAGCCAGTGCTTTGGCCTGCGCTTCTTCTTTTTGCAGCATAGTGGTGAAAATATCCGCAGGGCCTGGGCGAGCGGTGCTGCCGACTTTGAGCAATTGCTCTTTGACTTGCTCGTCTTGCAATACTTTTTCCAATGCTGCATGCAGCGCGGCAAGTGTTGCGGGCGGGGTTTTTGCAGGCGCCAGTAAACCGGTTGTGGTACTGACGTCTAGCGCGGCGAGCCCCACCTCTTTTGTACCCGGCGCTTGTGGCAAGAGCGGGTCGCGCTCATTGGACAGCACGGTCAGTGCGCTAGCGCGTCCTGCCTTGATGTTATTGATCGAGCTGGAAAGCTGATCAAGCAATACATCCACCTGCCCGCCAAGCAGATCAACAATTGCAGGTCCCGAGCCTTTGTAGGCAACGACGTTCATGTCGAGACCGGCGACCGACTGAAGCTGCATGATGGCAACGTGGTTGGTCGTGCCAATCCCCGAATGCGCGATACTGACTTTGCCTGGATTAGCTTTTGTATAGGCGAGAAATTGCGCCATCGTATTGAATTTTGGATTGTCGGTCTTGATCACGAGTACTTGAGACGTAGAGGAGATCAACCCAACACTTGCAAAATTATTGACGTCGTACGTGGTCGGCGCCATTTTTGGCAACACGACAATCGCATTCGGTGTGCTGACGAGCAGGGTTGCACCGTCTGGCTCGGCACGCGCGACCTCAGAGGCGCCGATCGCACCACCTGCGCCCGCCTTGTTTTGTACGACGACGGGTTGCCCCAGCAGTTTGGCCATGGGCGGGGCGATGATTCGCGCAACCAGATCCAGATTCCCTCCTGCCGCAAAAGGAACAATGAGCGTAATGGGCCTGGCTGGAATTTGTGCGGCTGCCGGTATTGCACTCACCATTGCGCCCAGACTGAAAGCGCACAGAAGGGTTCTGCGAATCATAGTGTCTCCTACCCTGAATGTTTTAGTTTTTATATGAAGGATCGGTGCGGTCAAGCTTGCGCAAGAGCGCGGGCCATTCCATGACGCCATAAGGACGGCGGGTACCGGGCTGATAGTTATTCCAGGTTTCTTCGAGGACTTTCTGGGAAACAGCAGCCATCGGGCTATTGCATGACATCGCGCCGATTTGGGCGCGGCAGGACAGCTCCAGACGATGCATCCAGTTAAAGGCCTCACCAATGGTGCGGCCAACGGTCAGCGCGCCGTGGTTGCGCAGGATCATGGCTTCGCTGGTGCCGAGATCCTTGACTAGAGACTCTTGCTCGGCTTCGTCAAGCACTACGCCTTGGTAGTCGTGGTAACTGATTTTCAGAAAGCGCATGGCGGTCTGGTTTAGGGGCAGCAGACCGCACTCAAGTGAAGACACCGCCATCGATGCCCAGCTATGCGTATGAATGACGCACCCGACATCTGGACGTGCGTGATGGACCGCGCTGTGAATGACGGCGCCAGCTTTGTTCAGGCCGTAATTCAGTGCACCAAAATCCGGCTTGGTCAGGATATTGCCATTGTGGTCAACTTTCAGCAGGCAGGATGCATTGATTTCTTCGTACATCATGCCGTACGGATTAATCAAGTAGGTGCCCTCTTCGCCAGGGACGCGTGCGGAGATATGGTTTGCGATCATGTCGGCCATGCCGTAGATCTCGACTAATCGGTAACAGGCTGCGAGATCAACCCGTGCTTGCCACTCTGCGTCGGAAACTTTGCCTTTCAGTGATGGGATTTGTAGAACGCCTTCAGTCATGGTGATTGCCTCGTTGTCTAGATTGTCAGTGTTGTAAGACACAGTCTGATTAGCTGTGCTGGGTTAATATTCAATCGTATATCAAAGTACGACTTATTGATCAGCGTCAAGGATTAGATAATGAAAATTCTGGCAACGCTAGTTGTCCTAGGGCTCCTGACCGGATGTCAGAGCAGTGCTGTCTACTATCACCGGGATGTTCAAAAGCATGTCGTGGTGCTGGATAAGCGCGAGGTCAGCGTATTGCCTCTGGGCAATAATCAATGGGAAGCCTTTGGCGGTAAACAGGGCGGTGTATTTTCTACCGATCTGGATAAGCAAAAAGCCCGTCAGATTAAAGCGATTGAAATCGTATCCGGTTGTCTGGTTACGGATTCTTTGTACCCCGCAGAACACCAGGAAGACAAGTTGTTATTGCGTGCAACAGTTGATTGCACGAACAAACCAGGCGGCGCCTCAGAAAAGCAAACCAGGTAGCTGCAATTTACTGCTTGCGCCCCACGCCAGTCCCCGCCTGCACCATGCGAGACATTTTTTGATCGTCTTCATTTAAGGCTTGCTCAGACAAGCCCTTTGCAACGCCTTCTTTATCGTTGACCGGGCGGTTCTGGCTGACTTTCCATTTGGCTTCGATGCGGCTGACAGTAAAACCTACCGCCACAATCGCACCCAACATTTTTTCAATATAGTCGGCGGGTGCGTCCGATACGCTCCAGGGGCCTGGGCGCATGCTTTCCATCGAGTTAGTCAAGTGCTCGACCACCAGCCGTTTGACCTCCCCGTCGTGTGAGGCGACGAGTTTGCCGTAGACATGCACCATCGCGTAATTGTAGGTCGGCACGACCAGATGGTTTTCTTGTTTGGAGGGATACCAGTTTGGAGTGATGTAGGCGCTCGGGCCTTGAAAAATCAGCAGTGAGTCTGCGTCGGGTGATGTGGTTTCCCATACTGGATTCATTTTTGCTACATGGCCGATCAGTCTGGATCCGACTCCAATCTGACCTTCGAGCAAAAAAGGAATGTGATTGGCAACGACCTTACCGTCATCTTGAGTCACTAGCGCCGCTAAAGGAAAGTTTTGGATGAGCTCGGTAATCGCAGTCGCATCGTTCTGCTCAAAATGTTTTGGGTTGTACATCGCGGACTCCAGTAGCGGTCTATGTGCGGCTAAGTTTATTCCATGTGTATTCTATGTTGTATTTTTATTGCGTGACATGAATGAAGTGTCGGTTGTAAGCTGTTGTTAACGCTTTTGCACAACAGTTTTTAACGTAGAGATGGGCAGAAAACATGTCAGACTTAAACGCAGTCCCACCGACCGCCCAACCGCTCGGTTTATTTGACGCAAGTCGCGCGATCCAGTCCGGTAAGCTCTCAGGCGCTGAGTATCTGAGCCAGTGCGCCGCGCGTGCAGACGCGCTCGAACCAACGTTGCATGCCTTTGTTTCACGTAGCCCCCTCGATACCCTGCTTGCTGAATTGCCCGCAGCAGATGGCCCGCTGTCCGGAATTCCTGTCGGCGTAAAAGATCTGGTTGCGACAAAGGACTTGCCGACGACTAATGGTTCGGCAATCTATGTTGATCAGATGCTGTCGCATGACGCACCCATCGTTACACGTATTCGTGGCTTGGGTGGCGCGGTCTTTGGTAAAACGGTGACGACTGAATTTGCCTGGCGCGGCCCGGGGCCGACCGTCAATCCTTGCAATCCTTCTCACACGCCAGGCGGTTCATCAAGTGGCTCGGCCGCTGCGGTCGGGGCAGGCATTTTGCCTTTGGCGCTTGGTACGCAAACGGTTGGCTCGGTTATTCGCCCCGCTGCCTATTGTGGAATTGTTGGGTTCAAGGCTAGTTTTGGCGCAGTCCCGCGTGAGGACGTATTTCCTTTCGCCTCGTCGCTCGACCACGTTGGTTTTTTGACGCGCTCGGTTGATGATGCGGCATTTGCCTATAATTTATTACGTAATAAATCTTGCGACGAGCAGGACAGCATTGTGTTGCCTGCGGTTGCAATGGATGCGCATACAGGCGTAGCACCAAGCGCCGCACCCAGGCTCGCCATGCTTAAAACACCGTTTGATGACAGGCTGACCGAGGAGCAAACGCAAGCAATGGCGCAAGCGATTGCAACACTGCGCGCATCGGGTGCGATCGTTGAGGAATTTTCTTTGCCTGACATATATTGGTCAGGGATTGATGCGATGTTTTGTTTGCTGGAGTCGGAAGGCGGTGCCGTGCACGAAGAGCACGTCAAACTATTTCCAGACCGCGTGACCCAACACATTACAGATCTTGTCAAAAATGGAAAGTTGCGTGGTGCGATGGAGTATTTACATGCGCGTGAATTACAGAAAAAACTTCGTAAAGAATTCACTAAAGCAATTGAAAAATACGATGCGATTCTCACCGTGCCTGCAACAGGTGCGGCACCCGAGGGCTTGAGCTCAACCGGGGATCCGATTTTCTGTGCGCTGTGGAGTTTTCTGGGCGTACCGGCACTGACCTTGCCTATTGCAAAAAATGCGCAAGGCCTGTCGCTCGGATTGCAGCTTGTCGCACCCTATAAACAGGATGCGACATTGCTGCGTATTGGCAAATGGACCGAGACGCGACTTTAAGTTTTTAAAGTCGCTCGTTCACCGCATCGCCATAGGGTGACATGATCTCCGTACAACCCATGTTCATGTCACCATCCCGCATCACCCCAGCGGGGCAGGCAAAGGCATAGGGGTAGGCATTGCGACGCGCAATCGCAACCGGCATGACCTGGCCGAGTGCCTCCATGACCTCTGCTGGCAAGGTCCGATCAGCAATGACTTTTGCCCCACCGCTTACATCGATACGCGGTTGATGGAAGGCTTGTTCGAGCGTCAAACCATGATCCATGATGAATGAACTCAGTTGCATAACGGAGCCCAGGATCTTGCGTCCGCCCGAGGCGCCGATTGCAAAGAAACGACCCGCGTCATCTTGACCAATCACTGGGCAGTAATTTGCCAGGCAACGTTTATTAGGCGCAAGCGAATTAGGTTTGCCGGGTTCGGGATCGAACCACATGATGCCGTTATTCAGTAGCAACCCGGTTGATGGTGAAACGACTCGCGAACCAAAAATGGAAAGCAAGGTTTGCGTCACAGAACACATATTGCCGTGTCGGTCCACAACGCTGAAATGTGTCGTGCAGCCTGGTGCTTTGGGCGACTCGTGATCGCCCATGTTTTCAAAACGTAATTTGAACGCTGCATCGAGGGCACGGGCATAACCAGCGTAGGTCTCAGCACCCGGTATTCCTTTGGCAGGATTAAATTCTTTCTCAAGCAACTCAAGTGCCCGCGCATAGGTCGGCCCGCCGGTCAAACCCGGCGTTGCGAACACGCGACCTCCCCGGTAAGGGATCGTTAAAGGATCAACCAATTCGGCTTGATAGGAGGCGAGATCCTCGAGAGATAAGCTGCCACCTTTCGCGCGCACATCACGCACGAGCGCTTGCGCAACATCGCCTTTATAAAAGGTCTCGGCACCCTGCGATGCGATTTGTTCGAGCGTACGTGCGAACGCTTTCTGATTCAGGTGGCGATCATTGAGCGCCGTCCAATCCCCTGCGATGGGCCATTGACCATCTTCAAGAAACAACGCAGCGCAATCGGGATCTTTTGAAAGTACGCGCGCATTCGCACCGATGACTAAGGAGGTGTACCAGTCGACGATTAAACCCTCGTCTGCGAGTTTTGCAGCAGGTGTAACCAAGTCACGCCAGGGCATTTTGCCAAAGTGTTGATGCGCCAGATCCATACCTGATACCACGCCAGGCACGGCTACCGCTGTGGCACCCATCACGTTACGATCCTCAACCACAGCAGGCCAGGGAAACAAGTCAGAGGATTTACCGGAGCCGCTCAAAGGATAATCAGCAGGATTGAGTTCGCGTGGTGAGCGACAGCCAAAATCAATCACGTGAGGGCGTGCTTCATTTGCGCGCCACAGCACCATGGCACCACCCGCAGCAGGGCCGCTCATCCAGGGTTCCACAACACCGAGTGCAAAGGAGGTTGCGATCGCCGCATCGACGGCATCGCCACCGGCCTCAAGCACTGCAGCACCGATCTCTGCCGCGCGTCGATGTTGTGCGGCGACGACGCCACCTTTAGTGACAATGACTTCTTTGTGTGTGATCTGTGAATTTGAAAAATTATCAATCATGGCGTCTCTCAGCGTTCAAGGCTACGTACCGCACAATATCCGCATGCGTTGCGAACCATACCCCAGGCAGACTGCGCATGTGACGGATGAGTTCTTCGAGAATCCAGAGCCTGGAGCGATAGCCGCTGATGTGAGGATGCAAGGTCAGTTGAAACAAACCACCCTCGGCGTAGGCCGCATCAAATTCACGTTTGAAAATATCGAATACTGCAGTCGGGGCGGTGTGTGGTCGCAGACCAGAGAAGCGATTCATATTGAAATACACGGCATCATCACGAATCCATTCAACAGGCAGTTCAATCACTCCTGTGTTTTCGCCGTTGAGCATCAGCTCATAGCAGTCCACATCGGCCATCAAAGACGAGTCGTAGATCAGCCCGAGCTCTTTGGTCAACGCCAGTGTATTTGGACTGAAATCCCAGGAGGGCGTGCGCATGCCGACAGGACGTACGCCGGTGATTTTTTCCAGCGTATCGGCGCTGCGCAACATCAAATCACGCTCGGCCTCGATGGGCAGCACCGAGTTGCGCTCATGGATCCAGCCATGGATGCCGATCTCGTGCCCCTCGGCAATAATGCGACGCTGTTCTTCTGGATAGAGCAGTGCTGTGACGGCAGGCACAAAAAAACTTGCTGGCACATCATTTTTTGCAAGCAGATCCAGGATACGCGGTACGCCCTGGCGATTGCCATACTGGCCTTGCGACAATTTGCCAGGGGATTCACCTCCCTCGCGTAATTCATTGGTCTCGTGATCCGAATCAAATGAGATCGCAACGGCACAGCGTGCGCCTTCGGGCCAGAGCCGGGGCCTGAGCGTGCGTCCTGCTCTGACGCGATTAACGATACCGCGCCAGTGTTCTTCAGGCCACTGCCAGGGTTCCATTTCAGGAGTGCTCATTTTTTATTCTCATTCTCAGGGTTATTTGGCCCAACTTTACGTGCAATTTCTTTTGCAGCAGTGGCTTCTTTTTCGACAAACTTTGCAAACTCCGCGGGTGGCATGCCGACGCCTTCGAGGCCGAGCGTATCGAATTGCTTCATCACGTCTGGATCCTGAATCGCTTTGACGATATCACCCTGAACACGGTTAACGATCGACGCTGGCACCCCAGCAGGCATCCATAAGCCAAACCAGTTCACGACGTTAAAACCTTTGAGCCCCAGCTCATCTAAGGTTGGCACATCAGGCATGCCTTTCCAACGTTTGGCACCCGTCAAGGCCAGGACACGAAGCTTGCCACTTTGCACGTGTTGCAGAGCAATTTGTGTGCCGACAAAAAACATGTCAATGCGACCTGCGATCACATCGTTGGTTGCTTCGGCAACACCTTTATATGGCACAGCCAGAATATCCGTGCCTGTCATTGTTTTCATGACCTCCGCTGGTATGTGACTGGCGGTCCCCAATCCCGCATGCGCATAATTCAGTTTGCCTGGATTCTTTTTCGCTCGTGCGATCAGGTCCTGATAGGTTTTATCAGGAGAGTCTGCAGGTACAACAAGCGCTTGACCAAAGTTTTGTGCGACGAGTGACACGTGGGTGAAATCTTTCACCGCGTCATAAGTGACGTTGTCATTAAAGGGCGGAATGTTGGTGTGTGAAGCGGTCGTGAATAGCCACGTATAGCCATCTGGCGGGAGCTTTGCGACATAGGCTGTACCTACTAAGCCCCCCGCACCGAGACGGTTTTCAACAATGATTGTCTGGCCGAGCGACGCCGTCAGTTTTGGTGCAATGGCACGCATTAAAAGATCTGGCGGTCCACCCGGTGGGGAAGGCACAATCACGCGTATGGGTTTGTTTGGGTAGCTTGCATCGACAGACGGGGCGGTCTGAGCCATCGCAACAGAACACAGCGAAAAGCTCATTGCTGTCATTACTGCGGAACCGGACACTGCCAGTAGAGTCCTACGAAGAAAACCAAATTTTTCAATGCGCATGATCGAAACCCTCCAGCAGGTTTAAGCGAGCTTGATGGTGGTGTGCGTCGTCGCGGATTGAATGATGGCTTCGAGAACGGCTGCGTTACGCACCGCATCACCTTCAGGTGTCACAATCGCCTGACGATTGGTGATGCAGTCAGCGAAATGCTCAAGCTCCGCACGTTCCGTACTCACAGCAGGAAAGCTGGTCGTGACAGGACGTTGCTTGTTCGTGACGTTCGTGCGATCGATCATGCAGGTGGTGAGCTCCCAGGTATTCAAATGCTCTACATCACCCACCTGGACCCAACCGTTTGAGCCAAATACCTGCATACGCCATGTTTCTGCTGTCGCAATGATTGTGCCCAGATAACCGGTCGAGCCACCCGCGAAATGCAGCAGCATCGAGGTGGTGTCATCCGAGCCAAAGTCTTGTGCGATACGTAAGCTCTGTGCGGTGACTTGATCAATAGGACCCGCGAGATACATCATGGCATCAATCACATGCACCCCACGCCCGGTCATGCCACCTGCGGGAGACTCATCTCCCGCATGACGCCAGTGACCTTTTGGAAAGCGATAGGCGCTTGGACCACAAAAGTTGCCCTCAATATGCATGACCTTACCGAGACGACCATCGTCGATCATGCGACGGATTTCCTGCAACGCCGGCTGAAAGCGCCAGTTGTAGCCGACACCCAAGACGATATTGTGTTCGGCTGCAGCGTCGGCGGCGCGCTTGGTACTGGCGTGATCCAAACCTAGAGGTTTTTCACAGAACACATGTTTGCCCGCTTTTGCTGCGGCAACGATCTGGTCTGTATGCATGGAATGCGGCGTAGCAAGCACAACGGCGTCAATCGTCGGGTCAGCGAGCAAGGCTTCGTAGCTGTCACCCATTTTGATGTTGTGAAGCTGTGCGAACTCTGCAGCTTTAGCAGGGGTACGGGTTGCACCCGCAACAAACTGAATGCTTGTGCTCACACCTTGTACGCTTTTAACCAGATTTTGGCCCCAGTGGCCCATACCGACGATTGCTGCCTTGATCATGATTGCTGCGATTCCTGTAGTGATTAGTCTGTGATGTAGATCGGTCGATTATGAGAGAAAGAATGACTGGTGACAACAGTGCCCATCTATTTTGTTGAGAAAGAGCGCTTAGCTCGCGATGTTGAGCGCGAATGCAGGATTTAAGTAAGCGTTTCCATCCATTTAAGGATGGTATGTGTGAAACCCTCTTTGCGGGAAAGTGGAAAAAAATGACCACCATGATTAAATATTTGCAGTTCAGAACCCGGTATGGCGGCTGCGAGCTCCTCCTGAAGAAAACTCGGGATCATCAGGTCATCGCGTGCACCGAGAATCAGGCAGGGCATTTTTAACTGTTTCAGTTCATCCTTACGGTCAAATCCCATCAGCGCATGGATTCTTTCCTGAATGATGTGTTGGGCAGGCGCCTCGATCGGAGCACCCGCGAGCGCTGATTCATAGATCGACCAATTGGCATTGAGCCAGGCCGATTCATAAGATAAAAATGCGGCGGATGACGCATATTCCAGAGGGTTGCTTTGCAACAGACCGAGTCGTAATTTGAATAACTCTTGCATGTAGCGATTGGGGCGAGCCCAGGTGCCGCTCAGTATGAGCGCTTGTATGCGCTCGGGGTGCGTAAGCGCCATGGTTTGCGCGATACAGCCACCCGTTGAGTGGCCGATCACCTTTGCTGCAGGTACACCACAGGCATCAAGTACCGCAAAGCAATCGGCGGCGAGCTGCTCAATCGTGCAGGCGGCGGAACCTCGCGTGCTACCCGCGATGCCGCGTTGGTCGAGTGAAATGGTTTGATTTTTTGCTGCAAAGGCGGGCATGCAAGGATTCCAAAAGCTCGCCGTGCCGCCCAGCCCGCTGATACATAACAGCGCTTGCCCCGTACCTTGGGCGGTAACGGCAATATTCGCACCATCACTCAGCGCAACAGAAAATTGCCTGATTTCAGAATTGGGAACTGACATGGCAGTATTCCTTAAAAATAAGCGCGCTCTGTATAAGGCATAAGCCAATATACTGTAGTGATCCATTCATCCATAGCGATAAATACATGACCGACGATTATCAGATCATTATTCCGCCGTCGTTTATTGCTTTGTTTATAGAGCCAGGACGCACCAAGCCAAGCGCGACAAAAGAGCATATTTACGAACGCTATGATTTTTGCGAAGACTTGGCCAGCATGCTGACCGAGCCCGCAGGCAATAAGCTGTGGGAGCTCGGCATCACCGAGGCGGATGTGCTTGAGCGCATGCATCAGGGGCTGACAACGACGGACGTGGGTGTCAATGCCGCCGAAGCCGGTTGGGTGATTCACCGGCTGGCGGAACTCATGAACTGGTCCGAAGACTGAACTACACGTGAATTAAATTACTTTTTTTCAGTAAAAAATTTAGTTCCAGCCATGAATTGATTTGGCTTCATGAACATTGAGATAAACAGTGCCCCATTGGGTGCGTGCGCGACATGGCGATTACCGCCTGGCCGCCAGACATAGTTGCCCGCGGTGCAGGCACCTTGATCATCCTCAAGACTCCCCTCAAGCATGTAGGTTTGCTCAATTGCAGTATGAATATGATCCGGGACGACAGCGCCAGGTGCCATTTTGAACAAAATAGTGGACAGCCCAGTGTCAGGATCCGAATAGAGAATTTTCGTCTGAATGCCTTCGAACGGAGAGGGCGCCCATTCCATTTCTGCAATGTTGACATAGCGCGCATCGAGAGCGGCCAGGCTGTCGTGGGCTTTCATATTTGGGGTGCCAGCTGCCATGTTTAGTCTCCTGAAGTTTTGATGTTCTAGTTTGTGGCGTGATTGCTTATGGTAATCAGTTTTTCTCTACCAGGACAGATTTCAATCGTACTGCGATATCTTTTAAATTGATTAAATTACGCGTAACCTAAATCATTACACTAGCCGACAAATCCTACTATGCACCCAAACTTTAGACCTCTCACCCAGGCATCGTCAAAGTTATTGGTTTTTTTTGAAATAGCGAAGTCCGGTTTAATCACTTTACTGGTGCTGTCGGCGTATTTAACAGCATCACGACATCAACTAATATTTATTGTGAGATGTCAGCAAGATCCGCGTCACATTTCATTAATCCTGGTTCTGAACGAGCCAGAAAATTTACCGTCTACACCGAGGACTCTGTAAACGGTGAATGGGTAAAACTCATAGAACAATTCCCAACCCGCTTTATGGTTGGTACGGATACGTACAATCCAAAAATTAACTTTGAAAAAAATATTCAGGAAATTCGAGGCGGGCTGCTCACTGGGCTTAAACCTGCCACCATTGAGTTGGTGGCTTACAAAAATGCGGTGCGCGTCTCAGAGTACTTCC
>CAINDJ010000354.1 GCA_903847325.1 uncultured beta proteobacterium
ATGCAGTCTTGATCTGCAGGTACCTCAGGTGTTGCAACCACACTGAGTCCTTCGGCTTGCCATTGCGTGGGGCCATCCATATTGAGTTGGATTTTTTCTATGCCTGCATGTTTTAAGTCCATTGCAAATAAATTAGCCACAACCAGATCGTCGGCACACAGAACGACGCGGGCTGGAACTGTGCCATGCAGTGCGTCTTCCAGTTTGGGGCGTATTGCCCAACGTGCTTGTTCGATATGCGCCACGCGATATTTTGTACTGGATCGCAAATCAATCAGACAGGCATTCGCATCGATTGCTTTTTTCACTTCGCTGGCCGTTATCTTTTCTAACACCACGCCTGGAACAACCAAGTTTGTATTGTCTATCAGGGTAGTGTCCGACAATGCGTTTTCCAATACGGCAACCTCCCACCCAAGCATTGCAAGCCAGGATGCCATGGCAGGAGCCCGAACGCCCTCGCTGTCAAACACCACAAGCCTTGCCCCTTTAACTGCGACGTATTGATCAGTAGCCTGAACGAGTTGGCCTCCAGGTGTGTTTTGTGCCCCGGGCAATGAGCCTTGTGCAAACTCTTCCGGGGTTCTCACGTCACACAAGAATGTTGTGCGATCCGCGTCGCTCAACCATTGACGCACGCATGCAATACCAACTGTTGGTACGTGATGCTTTTTTGCAAGCGTCGCTGCGCGTTGCTGTTTAATTTTTAAATTTGCTGGGTCTATTTCTAATGCATGACGTTTAGTCTTGCCATGATCGAGCTCCAAATCCGCAAGGTACCAACCCTGCGTTCCATTTTCGAGCGCGATCACTTTATTTTTAATGCCGAGATTAATCAGCGTTTGCGCACCAATGATGCTGCGCGTACGGCCGGCGCAATTAATCACGATGGTTGTCTGATCACTACCCACTAACTCATCAATACGTAGCGGTAATTCACCATTCGGACAGCATATTGCTGTAGGAATACTCATCTTTTTATATTCAGTAAACGGCCTGCCATCAAGCACAATCAGATCATCGCCACGCTTAATTTTTTCGTTTAATTCCAGTGCCGTAATGCGCGGAGTATCGAACGCGTGCTCCGCTAATTCACCGAATGTTTTGCTCGGTAGATTGACGCCTGCAAACAATTCGTAGCCTGCCTTTTTCCAACCCTTGACGCCACCTTCCAGCACATGGATGGACGCGTAACCGTGTGCGGTAAGTTTTTGTACAGCGTTGCGTGCAAGGCTGCCGCCGTCC
Source organism: uncultured beta proteobacterium (assembly GCA_903847325.1). Taxonomy (GTDB): domain Bacteria; phylum Pseudomonadota; class Gammaproteobacteria; order Burkholderiales; family Burkholderiaceae_B; genus Zwartia. Next base: position 1,246 of record CAINDJ010000354.1, read on the forward strand.
TCATCAACCAGAACAATGCGAACATTTTTTCTTTTTACCATCCGGTCTACTTCTGCCTCAAGCTTGCTGTAGGGAGTGGAGACCACGTAAAACAAATGAGCCTCTCCATACTCTCCATGCTCTCTGACATCTAGCAATGCAATTTCATTTCCATCGTGCAACCAGCTTTTAAGTCCGGTCGGTGTGACTGTTTTGACAGTGATGTTTTGCATTGCTTTTTACCTATTTCGAATGTAGTTGGTCTAATGCTTGCGCTAAATCGGCAATCAGGTCTTCTGTATCTTCAAGTCCGATATGCAGTCGTACGATTTGTCCGCGTCCGCTCCAGTCAGACAGGCTCCGGGCCGCAGCCATATTGGCTGGGATCACCAGGCTTTCAAATCCACCCCATGAGGCCCCCAAACCAAAACACTGCAAAGCATCGATAAACGACTCCATCTGGGCAACATCGTATCGAGGCGATAATTCAATCGTGATCAAGCCATTGATCCCCGTACAATCTTTTTTCCAAATCTGGTGACCGGGATCTTGTGGCAAAGACGGATTAAATATGTGTATGATTTCCGAACGAGACGCAAGCCACTGCATGACACGTTTTGCACTTTCAGCGTGTATCGCCATCCGCGCAGGCAGCGTACGTATTCCTCTCGCAATAAGGTAGGCGTCATCACCTCCCACAGTCTGGCCGAAATCCACGACTGCATTTTGTAACTGTGGCCAGGCTTTTTCGTTGGCAACGGCTATTCCCATCATGACGTCTGAATGGCCACCCAAATATTTCGTTGCAGCGATGATTGATATATCAGCGCCCAGTACAAGGGGTTGATACAACCAGCCAGAACCCCAGGTGTTATCGGCGATTGTCCAACAATTATGCGCACGCGCAATTTCGCTGACAGCGCGTAAATCCAACATTTCGTAGACTAAAGATCCAGGACATTCAACGTAAATGACTTTAGTATTACTCTGAATTTTGCTGTGAAGATCAGACCCATCTGGCTTGTAATAGGTGACTTCGATGCCTAGTTTTCCAAGCTGATCTCGACAAAATCTTCGAACAGGTTCATACGCGGAGTCTGACATCAACAGATGATCACCTGGGCTTAAAAAAGCCATGAGTGTGACTGCAATCGCAGCTTGTCCCGTTGGGAAAAAACTGGCGCGATGTCCTGCCTCAAGCTCTATAACGGCGTCTTCAAGCGCATGGGTTGAGTCCGTACCGCGCGCCCCGTATGAATTTAGTCGCTCTTTTTCTCGTCTATTACGCGTATCGCGCCACGCCTGGACTGTCTCAAACACAAAAGTGCTCGCACGGGTTGGAGGTACATTGACCCAGCCGTGTTTGGGACGTCCTGCGCGCAATAAACGTGTATTACGTTTTTGAGCTGGCATTATTAACGCCGCGTCTGTACACCGACCGGCATGATGCTGCAAGTCTCTGATTCCAGATCAAATCCAATTCGACGATCGAGCGTCTCCAGCGCGCGTCCGTACATATGCAAATGCCGGATAACTTGTTCACCCTGTATTTGAACGGCATGAATATCTTCTGGCATCAGTGCAATGACATTACCTGGATCAACTACAACGGTTTTAACTTGCTTAAGCTTGCCAACGCCCGGCACAGAACCATCATCCAGTCTTTCGTAAACGTAGTTGTGTTCGACACCTTCGACCGCGGCAATACACGCCCAAGTTGTGTGATTATGCGGAATGATTTTCTTGCCCGGCAGCATCACATTCAGATAGAGAGCGTAACTTTTATCTGCATCTTCACTAATGAGATAGCGTGCTTGATTCTCTCCTTGCTCTGGGGCAGGGAATAGTTCCTGTGACCACCAGTCTTTGTGCGACGCAAGGGCAAGCACTTCGTGACTAAGCTGCTCAAGTGCTTCTCTTTTTAATTCTGTTTTACCAGCAATTGTTTTCATATTGCTAATGTGGGACTGAATTTCAGCCTGATGTGGATGCGTCGATGTCATGCTTGCCTCATTAATCATTTTTTTCTACTGTACCGCAAAGTGCTTTCATGATGAAAGCATTTTTAGCTATCTGTTTATTCAAGCGAAGTCTTTAGTTGCATCTTTTCTATCAAGGATGAGCAATGCTCCCAACCATGAAAATCAATCATGATTTGCCCACGATCTTTGCTACCCACTTTGAGTGTTACCTTGGTGCCGAGCTGATCTGAAAGTGCTTCTTCCATGCGTGTGGTGTCACGCGAGGCACCTGCTTTACCGGATTTTTGTCCACCTTTAGCCGTCGGTTCTTTATCGGCCTGTGCAACCATTTTTTCTGTATCACGCACAGATAATCTTTTGGCAATGATCAGGTTTGCGTATTGAATTTGCGTGGCCGCATCGACGGATAGCAATGCGCGCGCATGCCCCATGTCAATATCGCCCGCCAACAGCATCGTCTGCACTGGATTCGCAAGATTAAGCAAGCGCAATAAATTACTCGTTGCAGATCTCGAACGGCCAATTGCGGTAGCAGCCTGCTCATGTGTCAAACCGAATTCATCCAGCAAACGCTTTACGCCGTGTGCCTCTTCAAGAGGATTTAAATCCTCTCGTTGAATATTTTCGATCAGCGCCATGGCCGCTGCATTTTCGTCTGCGACCTCTCTGACAAGAACGGGTACCTCTGTTAGTCCGGCTAATTGTGCTGCACGAAAGCGTCGTTCACCTGCAATGATTTCGTATCTGCCTTTTACGGCATCGATCGGGCGCACCAGGATTGGCTGCATGATTCCTTGACTTCGAATTGAATCCGCAAGCTCAGCCAATGCGCCTTCATCCATGCGCGTACGTGGCTGATATTTACCTGCCTGTAATTTAGAGATGGGCAGTACACTCGGCGCCATTTCAATTGCAGTGGTCTCGCCAAGTTTTCCTACGGCTGGAATATCAGCGCCTAATAATGCTTCGAGGCCTCGACCGAGTCCTTTCGGTTTTTTAGTAACCATTTCTTATCCTGTTAATTATTCACTGGTTGCGTTGACGCGAGCGATGACCTCGGCGCCAAAGGCTATGTAGGCTTGCGCGCCACGCGAGCTCGGGTCGTATATGACGCCCGGCATACCATGGCTTGGGGCTTCTGCGAGCCTGACGTTTCTTGGGACAACTGTCTTAAAAACTTTGTCCCCGAAATGTGCCTCTAACTGTGCGGATACTTGTTGTTGCAATGTCACGCGCGGATCAAACATGACGCGTAGCAATCCAATCAAACTGAGCTCCGGATTGATATTACGGTGCACGCGCTTAATTGTGTTGACGAGATCCGACAAGCCCTCAAGTGCGAAATATTCGCACTGCATTGGAATGATCACGCCATGGGCTGCAGCTAATCCGTTCAGTGTCAATAATGATAATGTAGGGGGACAATCAATCAATACAAAATCATAATCACCCGACACTTTTAACAGAGCATGTTTAAGTTGTAGTTCTCGTTCTTCCATACCAACAAGATCAATCTCTGCGCCTGATAATTCACGGTTAGCTGGCAAGACATCGTAGCCACCATTTTCTGAATGAACCCGCGCCTCGGCGATACTCGCCTCGCCGATCAATACATCATATAAATTATGCGCAAGCAAACTCTTGTCTATCCCGCTGCCCATCGTTGCGTTGCCTTGCGGATCCAGATCAATTAGCAAAACACGTTGCTGTAGTTTTGCCATTCCCGCTGAAAGGTTGATTGCTGTTGTTGTTTTGCCAACGCCTCCCTTTTGATTGGCGATACAAAAAACACGCATCTCTCTTTCCACTATATTCGTATTCATTTTCTATCCTTTCTTTGCATCCATACGAGACATCGCTCGGCATCGAGTTCAGGTACTGTTAATGTTTCAATCTTTTGAACCTGCCATTCGGTCTTTTCTAACTCGACGATTTCATCTGCCGGGTGTTTACCTTTCATCGCAACAAATTCTCCACCTGTTGCTACATGTTTACCCGACAGTTCCGCAAAATCTTTTAGTGAAGCAAAGGCACGAGATGTGACGACATTCATTTCCGCGGGGGGGAGTTCTTCTATTCTTGCGTGTACGGCTTTAAGATTTTTTAGCTGAAGTACAGCTGCTATGTGCCTGATGAATGCCATCTTTTTATCAACTGCATCCACACAGATTACCGAGGCCTCTGGCAGCGTAATCGCGAGCACGACGCCGGGCAAGCCACCACCAGAGCCTACATCCATGATTTTAGGGCATGCGATTTTTTGCTGCTGCATGCATTCAAGTATTGGCTTAACTACGCTCAAGCTATCAAACACATGCTGAACGAGAGCTTGCTCCTGATTCCTAATTGCAGTCAGGTTATAAGTTTTGTTCCATTTGTTTAACTGTCCAAGGTATTCAAGTAGCTTTTCCTTTTGTTCAGTTACCATCTGCAACCCGTAGGTATTGATGACACCATCAATACGCTTTAGGAACAACAGATCATTATTCACGCTGCTCATATTGATTCTTGTTCTTTCTGGCTTTTACTGTAGTAATGACGTTTCAAATGAATTAACAGTAGTGAAATTGCTGCGGGCGTGACACCTGAAATTCTCGTTGCTTGTCCAACGGTTTCTGGTTTATGTGCCTTAAATTTTTGCCTAACCTCAAAGGATAGGCTCGTTACTCCATCAAAATCCATTTCATGGGGAATGACCTGTTCTTCAAAGGATAGTTGTTTATTGACTTCTTCCTGCTGCCGCGAAATATATCCTTCATATTTGACTTGAACCTCAACCTGGTCTGCATATTCCCCTGGGGGCAATCCCGTCCCAACCTGAACGCCATCCTGGTACTGCATTTGCATCAATGCATCGTATGAAACGTTGGGGCGCTTTAGTAAATCTGATAGTAAGTACTCACGTTCAATTTCTTTTCCTAATGTCGCAACCGCAATTTCTGTCGCTAACATTTTAGGATTAACCCACGTGGATTTGAGACGGGAGATTTCTTTTTCTACGGCTTCGTGCTTTATATTGAATGCTTTCCAACGAATATCGTCGACCAAACCTAATTTACGTCCTATCTCTGTCAGCCGCCAGTCGGCGTTGTCTTCTCTGAGGCTCAAGCGATACTCTGCTCTGGATGTAAACATTCGATACGGCTCTGTTACGCCTTTTGTTACTAAATCATCTACTAGTACACCCAGATATGCCTGGTCTCGTCTCAATACAAAAGCTTCTTGCTCACGTGCATAACGTGCGGCGTTGATACCTGCCATCAAGCCCTGTGCAGCGGCCTCCTCATAACCTGTTGTGCCATTTATCTGGCCTGCAAAAAACAATCCTGCCAAGCTTTTTGTTTCGAGTGAAGTCTTTAACTCACGTGGGTCAAAATAATCATATTCAATCGCATAACCTGGTCGAACAATATGTGCGTTTTCGAGGCCAGGTAATGAATGAATCAAATTTAATTGAACATCAAAGGGTAATGAAGTAGAAACACCATTTGGATAAATTTCATGCGTGTCCAGACCCTCTGGTTCTAGAAAAACCTGATGAGAATCTTTCCCTGCAAATCTATGAACTTTATCCTCGATAGAAGGACAATAGCGTGGACCGATACCTTCAATCACACCGCTATACATGGGTGAGCGATCAAGTCCACCGCGAATAATATCGTGTGTTTTTTGATTAGTATGCGTAATCCAGCAAGGAACCTGTTTAGGGTGCATCTGGGCAGAACCCAGATAGGAAAATACAGGTACAGGGTTCAAATCACCCGGCTGTTCTGTAAGAACAGAAAAATTAATACTACGTCCATCAATTCTTGGGGGGGTCCCTGTTTTTAACCTTCCTTGCGGTAACTTCATTTCGCGTAAGCGATTACCCAAACTTGTTGCGGGTGGATCTCCCGCACGACCAGCAGTATAGTTTTTTAGGCCAACATGAATCAAACCATTCAAAAAAGTACCCGCTGTCAAAACCACGGCTTTCGAATGAAATCTCAGACCAATTTGTGTAATCGCACCGACTACACGATCGCCTTCTAATATCAGATCATCAACAGACTGTTGAAATAACCAAAGATTCGGTTGATTTTCCAGTCTTGATCGGATTGCATGTTTATAAAGCGTTCGATCTGCTTGGGCGCGTGTTGCACGAACAGCAGGACCTTTAGAACTATTCAAAATTCTAAATTGGATTCCTGCCTCATCTGTTGCAATCGCCATTGCACCACCTAATGCATCAACTTCTTTAACCAAGTGACCTTTACCAATACCACCAATAGATGGATTGCAAGACATTTGACCAAGCGTTTCAATATTGTGGGTAAGTAGTAAAGTAGTCGCGCCGCTCCGTGCTGAAGCAAGTGCAGCTTCTGTTCCGGCATGTCCGCCGCCAACAACAATTACATCAAAAATGGTAGGGTGATTCATGTAATCCTAGCTGTCTCACCATAGTAGGGAGGCGAATTATAAACGCTCATATCCATTAAAGGCTAATGTTTCACGTGGAACATTGATTAACAGTTAAACAAATATATTCATTAAATAATCAGTGGATAACTTTGGGGATAACTATTTATTTATATAATGTTCCACGTGAAACATTACTAAATTTAGAAAACTTGGTTTCACGTGAAACAATTACCCTGTGGGTAAGTCTGTTCATAAGTAACTTAATAGCTTGTGGACAGAATGTTAAGAACTTA
>CAINDJ010000355.1 GCA_903847325.1 uncultured beta proteobacterium
CGGACTACCGACGGACAAAAGGCAAACCCGTAGAGACATTCCGAGCGCAATTGCGGGACATATTGGCGAAGATTAACCCCGCCGGCGTAGAAACAGTCGCCGCAACCGGCTCCGCCGCCCGATTACCAGCAAAATTATTAGGAATTCCCTTTATAAATGAAGTGGCCGCACAGGCCGCCGCAATAACGCACCTGTATCCGGACATACAAAACGCGACCGTCATCGAAATGGGCGGCCAGGACAGCAAACTCATTTTCCTGCACAACGAACCCGGCGCAGGACGAGTAAAGGATTTTGCCCTCAATACCGTTTGTGCTGCGGGGACCGGCTCTTTTCTCGACCAGCAGGCAGACCGCTTAGGTATCAATATCGAAAACGATAAAGACAAGGTCATTCCGGACGAGATTTATGCCCTGTTTCCTGTTTTGTGGGACATGCGTCGTCGCAAAGGTGGAAACCTTTCGGGCGGACAGCAGCAGCAGCTCGCGATCTCGCGCGCACTGGTCACTAATCCGAAAGTATTGTTGCTTGACGAGCCAACAGAAGGTATTCAACCCTCGATTATCAAAGATATCGCCAAGGCTTTGAATGAGATCCGTCGTATGCGTGGCATCACCATCATTGTCTCCGAGCAGGTGCTGAGTTTTGCATTGGACGTTGCTGATCGATTGTTCGTGATCGAGGGCGGTCGACTGGTATATGAAACCGCGCGTGCCGATACGGATATCGACCGTATCAAACATTATCTGTCGGTGTAAAGCAGTTCGCAATACAAGAGCTAGTCAGGATCCTAAACCCCGTCCCTATATTTAAAGAGGTGCACCATGCCCGAAACACTCATTACCGTAGACTTGAAAGCGTCACCCTACGACAATCCAAAGATTCATAACCGCTGGCATCCAGATATTCCGATGGCTTGCTGGGTCAAGCCAGGCGACGATTTCGTACTCGAAACGTTCGACTGGACGGGTGGATTTATCAAGAACAATGACAGCGCGGACGACGTGCGTGACATTGACTTGTCCACCGTGCACTTCCTGTCAGGTCCTGTCGGTGTCAAAGGCGCAGAGCCAGGCGATTTGCTGGTGGTTGATCTGCTGGATATTGGTGCAAAAGACGATAGTCTCTGGGGGTTTAACGGTTTTTTCAGCAAGCAAAATGGCGGTGGCTTTTTAACCGATCATTTTCCCAGCGCTCAAAAATCAATTTGGGATTTCCACGGCATGTTCACAACCAGCCGTCATATTCCTAACGTGAAATTCGCCGGACTGATTCACCCCGGATTGATTGGTTGCCTGCCAGACCAAAAAATGCTCGATATGTGGAATGAGCGAGAGATAGATTTCATTGCGACCGACCCGGATCGTGTTCCACCTTTGGCTAATCCTCCATTCGCTAAAACAGCGCACACGGGTCAGGCAACCGGCGATGTCGCAGCCAAAATCGCTGCAGAGGGTGCGCGTACTGTGCCGCCACGCGAGCATGGTGGTAACTGCGACATTAAGGATCTGTCACGTGGTTCCAAGATTTACTTTCCGGTTTATGTGGATGGCGCTGGCTTGTCGGTCGGTGACTTGCACTTCAGCCAGGGCGACGGTGAGATCACATTCTGTGGCGCCATTGAGATGGCCGGCTGGGTGCACATGAAGGTCGAGCTCATCAAGGGCGGCATGGCTAAATACGGTATTAAAAACCCAGTATTCAAGCCCAGCCCCATTACCCCTCATTACAACGATTACCTGATTTTCGAAGGAATTTCGGTCGATGAGCAAGGTAAGCAGCATTATCTGGACGTCAACGTAGCCTATCGCCAGGCTTGCCTGAACGCGATCGAATACATGACTAAGTTTGGATATTCACGTGCGCAGGCCTATTCGATTCTTGGAACGGCTCCGGTGCAGGGACACATCAGTGGTGTAGTTGATATACCGAATGCTTGTGCCACGCTCTGGTTACCTACGCAGATCTTCGACTTTGATATCAATCCGAACGCGAGCGGTCCTACCAAGCTGGTGACCCCGGGTATGGATATGCCTTTGTCGCTTGATTTGTGATTTAAATAATATTTGTTCAAGGAGCCCCACATGCCAACTTATGACTATGACTGTAAATCTTGCGGCCCATTTGATGCCCTGCGTCAGATGAGTAAGCGTGACGAAGCGGTAGAGTGTCCGGAATGTGGGGTGCTTAGTGCCCGTGTATTTGCTTTTGGCTCCAATCTGTCGCGCGTGGATAGTGATACGCGTCGCGCGATTGAGGGCAACGAGCGTGCCGCGCACGCGCCTAAGATGTCGAAAGATCATGACTCGTCCTACGCAAGACTCAAACATCCTTCTGGTTGTGGGTGTTGTTCAAGTGCGAGCGGTAAGCGCAGTGCCACGCAGACCTTTGCGAATGGCAATAAATCATTTATTGGCAAACGACCGTGGATGATTAGCCACTGAGGTCCGAGTGGGAAGTATTTCAGACATGACTATAACCAGATGCGAAGCCAGAGTAGACAAGCCGGAGAGTAAAAATGAGACATGGTGATATTTCAAGCAGCAATGATTGCGTCGGCGTTGCCGTCGTCAATTACAAGATGCCGCGTTTGCATACCAAAGCGGAGGTGTTGGATAACGCACGCAAGATCGGCGAGATGCTGATCGGTATGAAACAAGGTCTGCCAGGTATGGATCTGGTGATTTTCCCTGAATATAGTACCCACGGCATTATGTACGATGCCAAGGAAATGTATGAAACCGCCTCGACTATTCCGGGCGATGAAACAGAAATTTTCGCAGCCGCTTGTCGTAAAGCGAATGTCTGGGGTGTTTTTTCCTTAACGGGTGAACGTCACGAAGACCACCCTAACAAGGCACCTTACAACACTCTGATTCTGATGAACAACAAGGGTGAGATCGTACAGAAATACCGCAAAATCATGCCCTGGACGCCTATCGAAGGTTGGTATCCTGGCGATTGCACCTACGTATCAGATGGCCCTAAAGGCATGAAGATCAGCCTGATCATTTGCGATGATGGTAATTATCCAGAAATTTGGCGTGACTGCGCGATGCGTGGCGCCGAGCTGATTGTTCGTTGCCAAGGCTATATGTATCCAGCCAAAGAGCAGCAAGTGATGGTCGCTAAATGCATGGCATGGATGAACAACACATATGTTGCCGTCGCCAATGCAGCGGGGTTTGATGGTGTGTATTCCTATTTTGGTCACTCGGCGATTGTCGGTTTTGATGGCCGCACATTAGGTGAATGCGGCGAAGAGGAAATGGGCATTAATTATGCCGAGCTATCAGTCAGTCTGATTCGCGATTTCCGCAAAAATGCGCAATCACAAAACCACTTGTTTAAGCTCGTCCATCGTGGCTATACCGGAAAAATAAATTCTGGCGAAGAGGTCAATGGCATTGCGGATTGTCCCTATGAGTTCTATGGAAAATGGCTGAGCGACCCTGAGGGGACGCGCAAGATGGTGGAGTCGTTCACACGCTCGACTGTTGGTACGCCTGAGTGTCCGATCGAGGGTATTCCACACGAACTGCCGCAGCATAAGTAACAGATGGATATGCTGGAGCAGTATCGGATCCGGGAAAAACCCTATTACTTAGCTTCAGGCAACGAGCTCGAGCGCTATCAGCAGGCCTATGCCCATCGGATTCCTTTGATCCTCAAAGGACCGACTGGATGCGGGAAGACTCGGTTTATCGAGCATATGGCCTATGTGCTTGATAAACCCTTGGTGACGGTCGCCTGTAACGAAGATATGAGCGCTTCAGATCTGGTTGGCCGGTTTTTGCTCGATCCGCAAGGTACTTTTTGGCATGATGGTCCGCTGACGCAAGCTGTAAGATACGGTGGGATTTGTTATCTGGATGAAATCGTCGAGGCCAGGCAAGACACAACGGTCGTGATTCATCCTTTAACGGATGCGCGCCGAATATTGCCTCTTGATAAAAAGGGCGAGTTGCTTCACGCTCATCCTGATTTCCAGCTGGTGGTTTCTTATAATCCCGGCTATCAAAGCCATTCCAAGGATATGAAAGCCTCCACGCGACAGAGGTTTGCAGCGCTTGAATTTGATTATCCCACCGCCACGGTTGAGGCTGGAATTCTTGTCCACGAGACAGGCGTCGCAGTGGATATGGCTGATATGCTTGTCTCGATCGCCCGGCAAACAAGATTATTAAAAAATCAAGGCCTGGTCGAAGGCGCATCCACGCGTATGCTGATATATGCCGCCAGAATGATCTTCGATGGCATGTCGCCGCGTGATAGTTGTGAAATGACGATTCTCAATGCGCTCAGTGATGATATCGATGTGATTGAAAGTCTGCGGGCTCTGGTAGATGCTCATCTCGCATGATGCAAACTGATTCAGAGCTTAGCCGCTCTCTGTCTCTTTTGTTACAAGGACTATCCGGGTCTGATATTCCTGTTCAGTTTATGGTCGCTGATACGAGCGTGAGTACGTCTGTTTGCTTACGGCCAATCATCACTGCGCACAATGTATTGCTTCCTGCGCCCAGGTTCAGCCCAGAGATTGAAAGGCTGAATGTGATGCAACGTGCGAGTATCGCGCACGCCGCAGCGCATCTTTTATACAGCACACCCGCGCGAGATGTGACCAGACTCAAGCCGATGGGGGTTGCCGTGGTCTCGGCGATAGAAGACGCACGCGTTGAGTACTTGCTGATCAAGCGGCTGCCCGGTGTCAGGCGCTGGTTTTGTCAGGCGATGCAGGAGAAGGTTGACGCCTCAAGTGTCTTTTCAGCCATGATTACCAGGTTGTCGTACGGCTTGTTAAACGATCAGGTTCAGATGGATGATTATTGGGTCAGTAAGGCGAGAAATTTATTTTTTTCGGCCATGACGGCCTCGGGTCTTGAAGACTACGATGAATATCGAACGATCGCATCGATTCTTGCGAATGATCTGGGTCAAATGCGGATCCAGTTCAACGCCCAGGCCTATGTCAACCCTGTCAAATACCGGGATGATAATTCCTACTTGTGGAATTTCAGATCGCAACAATCCGAGCCTGAGCTTTCGATCGATCATTCGCAGACCCAGTCAATGCAGACTCTACACACTGAACACTCCGGAGATCATCTACAGAATGTAAAGTTTGAGATGCAAACGTATTTGTATCCTGAGCTGGATTATCGTTCTGGGATTGAACGTTCTGACTGGTGCACTATTCTGGAGTTTCGGCATGGACAGCACGTAGCATCAAGAGGTGCGGATTTATCTCAAAAAATCACGCGGAAAAAATTACGGTCGTATAAAAATAATGCCAGAGCGCTGAGCCGTCAAAAATTATTTCGTCAGCAGGAAGGTGACCTGCTGGATATGAATGCCGTTGTTGATAATATTGCGTTAGCCAGGCAGGGTGTAATGGGGGATGGGGATCATTACATCAGACACACTTTGCGGAAAAAAAGCGTCAGCTTATTGTTGATCCTTGACCTTTCCGCCTCTGTTGGAAATTTAGTTCCAGGGCAGGCTCAAACAATACTCGAGCTTGAAAAGGCTGCCGCGATGATGCTTGCCGACTATGCGCTCGAGCAGGGAGATCGCATTGCCGTGCATGGTTTTTGCTCGGATCGGCGAACGGGTGTTCATTATTATCGATACCTGGATTTTGATCAGCCATTTTCCAGTACAGGACTGGAGGCACTGCAAAATGCATCGCACCAATTCTCTACAAGGATGGGGGCGGCGCTACGTCACAGTGTTAATTTTTTTAATGATGCGCAGACTGATGCCCGGGCAATTATATTGATGACGGATGGTGCTCCATCGGATATCGATGTTTTTGATCCGCAATACCTTGTTGAGGATGCACGCGCAGTCGTTCGTCAATCTATCAAAAAGGGGATTGACGTCTATGGATTAGTCATGGATCCCACGACTGTCGAGCAAACAAAAAAAATATTCGGCGCAGCGCGTCACCGGATCGTTTCAAGAGCGCAATCCTTACCCCTGCATCTGGAAAGTCTGTACAGGCAAATTAAAGCGTAGTTAACTTAGCTTTAAATTATTTTCCTGAGTTGCTCCAGAAACTGTTGCTCTCCGTGGTTGACTTTTGTACTCCAGTCTTGTCCGGAGCTTTCATTGGCATGGTCCGTCACAAACTTATAGGAGGCCCATTCAATATTTTGCTCATACGCGACGGCGGCAATGGCAAACAACTCCATATCAACGACTGTGATGTTTTGTTCGGCAAGCCAGGGGTCATGGCTGGTCACAAAGCTGTCACCCGTTCCACAGCTGAATTCGCCGGATTTAGAAAAGTACTCATTTGGTCTTTCACAGAAGGGGACTCGACCTCTTGGCGCCAGAGACTCAGCGATCATGTCGCGCTGCACAACGCGCTGGATGGTGAGCAGGCCGGAAATATCGGGATGCACGGCTCCCGCAGTACCAAAATTGATAATCAGCTTTGGTTTGCTGCGTTCGATCGCGCGCATCGTGGTGATTGCGGCATTTATTTTTCCTATGCCTGAATAGTAAATTCCAATGCCAGGAGGAAGATTTCTGGCATCAAGCTCCATATCTAATGCGGTAATAACAATGATGTCTGTTTGCATGGCGATCCCGTTTTCAGCTACCCTACATCATATGATGACTTTTATGGATCCTTTCGGTCGAGATTTCATGCGTTTCATGCGCGTGGTTGTCGTCGCTTGCGTCTTGGTCGCATTGTTTGTCATGCAAGCGGTCGTATTCAAACACGCCTTAGAGCATCTGGCTGTACCGGCCAGTACAGTCTCGGCACTTGCGGTGCACGGGGGCTCCCAGCCCGAGCAAGTCAGTCTTTCCGAACTGGATACTTCCCGCAACGACTATCCTGCGGGGGCGACCTGTCAAAGGTGCCTTGAGGATGCCGCACACGCATTTGTGCTCTTGCCTGATGTAATTCAGATTTCACATACTGACTTGTCTTATTCCCTGGTCAGAACAGCACTCCCACACAATCTTCCCTTTTTAGCGCCTGAGCGCGCCAATCAGCGTGGTCCTCCCTTGATCGCTTAAGTCATCTGTTTCTGGCATGTCGCATGCCATGTCGATACTTAATGAGGATCAAGAAATGTTTTCGCTAACTTTTGCAGGCTGCCGCATTCGCACGGTAGTCATTTGCTGTCTGAGCCTGTTGTTTGCGCAGAGTGTTGCTGCGCAGAGTGCGCCAAATGCGGTTCCGGGGGCTGTCTCCGCAGCCGATCTTGCCAAGATTCAGGACAGTTTGAATCAGATGCGCGAGTTTTATGAAAAACGGATTGATGCGCTGGAAAGCAAAGTCGACAAGTTGCAAAAGCAAAACTCGCAGTTGAGTCGGCAGGTACAGACTAATTCTGCTACGACATCCGCTGCATCCTCGTCCGAAACTGTCAGTCAGTCGTTGTCGACTGAAGCTTCGCCAAAACCTGTCGCTTCAAACCCAACGCTGGCCCGAGGTATTGTCCTTCCAAAAATTGGTGTTGTCACACCCGAAATTTCATTGATTCTTGATGGCAAGTATTCAAGTCAAAGCCAGAACCCTGAATTGCCGATGCGTGGGTTTTTACCTTCAGGTGCAGGCAATATCCCACGCGGTTTTTCTTTAGGCGAGTCGGAATTAGCGCTCGCAGGGACGGTTGATAACCTTTTTCGTGCGGAAGCCCGCTTTGTGATGTCACAAGATGAAAACGGAACAAGTTTTGCCGTAGAGGAAGCTTTTTTCGAAACACTCGGTTTGCCAGAAGGTTTCAAACTCAAAGGTGGAAAGTATTTTTCTGATGTCGGTTATCTGAATAATAAACATCCGCATGAGTGGGATTTTGTTGATCTGCCCTTGGCGTATCAGGCCTTTCTGGGCGGTCAGCTAAATAATACAGGTGTGCAGTTAAAGTGGGTCGCACCACTTGATGATATGTATCTGCGCTTCGGTGGTGAGTATGCTCAGGGGGGTTCTTACCCGAATAGTAATAATTACAATCAGAATAAACCTCTGCTTGGAACCTTGTTTGCGAAAGCGGGCGGAGATATTGGGGTCTCTTCATCGTGGCAGGGTGGGCTGTCCTTTGTTCGTGCGGATACCGGCAGTCGCACGCGAACCTCTGTATTAAGTGATACGGAAAGTTTTGATTACAGCGGTTCGACAAATATCTATATTGCTGATTTTGTCTACAAATGGGCACCTTCTGGCAACGCCAGTCAGCAAAATTTTAAACTTCAAGGTGAGTTTTTCTGGAATACCCAAAACGGTTCGGGGGTGTTGAATTCGACTCAGCCATTGGGGGATTGCAACGCTGCGTGTGTTGGTAATTCTTTTAGCAATACACAAAAAGGCTTTTACGCTCAAGCTATATATCAATTTATGCCCAGGTGGCGCATTGGCTATCGTTATGATCAGCTCTATAGCGGGAGTTCAACGTATGGGTTTGCACCAGGTTCGTTTAGCAGTGCAACGCTTGAATCGTGGAATCCAAACAGAAACACGGTCATGCTTGATTGGGCGAATAGTGAGTATTCAATGTTCAGGCTCCAGCTCGCGCGCGATACGTCGCTCGGTCCGGGGCTTGTGAATAATCAGGTCTTTCTTCAATACATCATGAGCATCGGTGCCCATGGTGCTCATCGCTACTGATCAAAGGATACTGCTATGAAGATTATGAATCAGGTCACACAGATCCTGCGCAATCTGCTGATCAGCTCGGTTATTTTATTTACAAGTCTTAACGTACAGGCTGAGTTGAATATATTTGCTACGGTTCCAGAGTGGGGGGCTTTAGCCCAGCAACTGGGTGGTGATCAGGTCAAGGTATTTGTTGCAACCGTCGCTCAGCAGGATCCTCACCATATTCAGGCGCGCCCCTCACTGATTGCCCGTGCCCGCAGTGCAAAGCTTGTGATTGCCACGGGTGCTGAATTGGAGATTGGATGGCTGCCCATTGTCCTAAGGGACGCTGGCAACCCTGCGATTCAATCCGGTCAGCCGGGCTACTTTGAGGCTGCGCAGTACGTAACGTTGCTGGATATCCCAAGGTCTGTGGATAGAAGCATGGGCGATGTGCATGCCGAGGGCAATCCTCACATACAAACGGATCCGCGTAACTTGCTGCCCATCGCTAAAGCCTTATCCGCAAGACTGGCTGAATTGGATCCATCGCAGGCGCAGCACTATCAGGGCTTGCTCAATCAATTCGTTTCTGACTGGGAGGCTCGTTTGACGCAATGGTCGATACTCGCCAAACCACTGCAGGGCGCACGCGTGTGGGCGCAACACGATGGCTTTCCTTACATGAATGCCTGGCTCGGTTTAAAGCAGATCGGCACACTCGAACCGCGCCCGGGGGTTGAACCCTCGATTGCTTATTTAACGGAAGTGTTGCAACGACAAAAAACAGATCCTGGGCGCATGATTATTGTTGCGTCGTATCTGAGTGACAGTCCCGCAAAGTGGCTGAGCGAAAAAGCAGGCATACCCGTAGTGACTTTACCTTTTACTGTGGGCGGGAATGCAAAAGTGAACACACTCGCTAACTTGTACGACGAAACAATTAACCTTTTGCTTAAAGCTATGCAACAAGGAAATGGATCATGACATTGCAAGATGTGATGATTGGCGAGTTTCCGGTTGATATTCTTATTCCAGCACTCTGCGCCGGTTTGCTCGTGATCGCGACGCATGTGCCTTTGGGAACACAAGTATTGCAACGGGGCATAATCTTTATTGATCTGGCGATCGCACAAGTCGCGGGCTTGGGTGCTTATCTGGTCACCATGCTGTTGGGGCCCGATGCGGCCGGGCTCTGGATTCAATGTGGGGCCGTCTGTTTGGCGCTCCTTGCGTCTTGGCTGCTGGTTGCAACGGAGCGATTGAGCGCCAGATACCAAGAGCCTATGATTGGCATTGTTTTTGCATTGGCTGCGACCGCGGTGATTCTGTTGCTTGCCAAGGATCCGCAGGGTGGGCAGCATTTGTCAGATTTGCTTGCAGGCCAGATACTCTGGATTGGCCGATCGCAAATTCTTTATTCATCACTCGCGACAGGTGTGCTGCTCACTGCACTGTATTTTTTAAGAGGACGGCGGGGCGCGTTTTACAGTCTGTTCGCAATTGCAATCACCGTATCTGTACAGTTAGTGGGCGTCTACCTTGTTTTTGCGACGCTTATCATTCCCGCGCTCGCGACTGTCGCGCTTGGCTCTTCGAAAGTTCGACTGCTCATGAGTTATATGACAGCTGTCACAGGATATGGATTAGGGTTGATTGGCTCTGCGCTTTTTGATTTACCAACTGGACCGCTCATTGTCTGGACGCTGGCGGCGACAGGTCTGCTTAGTTGCTTTCTGAGTCAGTATTTTTTGGGTTATCAGGGCGGTGGCCAAAAATCCGGCCGATAAGACTCTCGAATCGTCCGCCCAATAACAGGGTTAACAAAATCGCGGTCAGGGCAATCAATCCTAACGCGATTTGACCTGCACCAAATGCTGCACCGAGCAACGCGCAAGCCCAGATGCTCGCCGCCGTTGTCAGGCCATGTATGCGTTTGGAACTAGTGTCACGAATGATGACACCGGCTCCGAGAAAACCAATGCCGGTCACGAGGCCTTGCAAAACGCGGCTATGTGATTGTGCATCTGAGCCTGTGTGCGTATCAATCATCAGCATGGCTACTGCAGCGCCCAGCGCAACCAGCGAGTGTGTGCGTATCCCTGCCGATTTGTGGTGGAGCCATCTGTTAAGTCCCAGGACTGTGCCAGCCAGTATGGCCAGGCCCAGCCTTGCAACTAAATCAAAGGTGATTTCGTTATAAAAATTTTGCATCATAGGTTTGCATCATATAGATCCGCGTTATCAGACGCTTTGCACCATGCTCGCGGTCTGATGACTAGAACAACCCAATAATACGCCCATCGTCGGTAATATCGATGCTGTTGGCCGCAGGTATCTTTGGCAGACCAGGCATGGTCATGACGTCTCCGCAGACCATCACAACAAATTGCGCTCCAGCCGATAGCCTGACCTCGCGAATATTCACGATATGTCCGGACGGTGCTCCTCGCAGAGTCGGGTCGGTAGAGAATGAATATTGTGTTTTGGCGATACAGACAGGCAGGTTACCGTAACCCTGTGCTTGTAGTTGTTCTATCTGGGTGCGAACTTTCGAGTCTGCGCTGATATCTGCAGCGCCATACATTTTTGTTGCGATCGTATGGATCTTCTCCCAAAGCGTGTCCTCATCCTGATATAAAAATTTGAACTGACCTGGTTGTTCGCACAGTTTGACGACTGCGTGCGCGAGTTCTGTTGCGCCTTTCCCGCCCTGCGCCCAGTGCCGTGCCAAAACGACCTCAACACCGTGCGCCTGAACGCTGGCTTTCAGGCGTTCGATTTCAGCAGGTGTGTCCTCGCTGCGATGGTTGATTGCCACCACGCATCGCACACCAAAATTTTCCTGCATATTGCGAATATGCCGCTCCAGGTTCACCAGGCCGCGCGCCAATGCATCAACGTTTTCTATCCCTACCTGGTTGACGTCAATCCCACCGTGATATTTCAACGCCCGGACGGTTGCGACAATCACGACAGCCGAAGGCACCAAACCAGATTTGCGGCATTTAATATCGAAAAACTTCTCCGCGCCAAGGTCCGCGCCAAATCCAGCTTCGGTCACGACGTAGTCCGCGAGCTTGAGGGCGGTCGAGGTTGCCAGAACTGTGTTGCATCCGTGCGCAATATTTGCGAAAGGTCCGCCGTGAACGAACGCCAGATTGTTCTCGAGCGTCTGGACGATATTCGGCGCGAGCGCGTCTTTGAGCAAGGCAGCCATAGCACCCTGCGCGTGTAGATCGCTGGCCAGAACAGGTTGTTTATTTCTGGTGTAGCCAATGACAATGCTGCCTAACCGATTTTTAAGATCTGCCAGGCTTGTAGCCAGACAGAATATCGCCATGATTTCAGAGGCGACCACGATATCGAAATGATCTTCGCGCGGGTAACCGTTACCTGCGCCACCCAGACCGACCACAATCTCGCGCAACGCACGGTCATTGATATCCATGACTCTGCGCCAAGTGATGCGACGCACATCAATATCTAGTATGTTGCCATGATGGATATGGTTGTCGATTAATGCTGCGAGCAGATTGTTCGCCAGCGCGATGGCGTTGAAGTCGCCCGTGAAATGCAGGTTGATATCCTCCATGGGCACGACTTGGGCCATCCCTCCGCCTGCGGCACCGCCTTTCATTCCAAATACCGGTCCCAGTGAAGGCTCTCGCAAACAGATGATGCTGCGTTTGCCGATATGGTTCAGAGCGTCGCCCAATCCTACGGTAGTGGTTGTTTTACCCTCGCCAGCAGGTGTAGGTGATATGGCCGTCACAAGTATCAGTTTGCCATCGGGTCGATCCTGGAGTGAGTTGATATAGGCGAGCGAAAGCTTGGCTTTAAACCGGCCATATGGCTCAAGTTGATCTTCAGGGATATTGGCCTGTTCGTGTGCCAATTCAATAATTGGACGTTTGTGAGCGGCCTGTGCGATTTCGATATCACTGCGCATTTGAAGATCTCAGTTTATTGCTTGTTAATGAACTGCATCATACCTGTGTGTTTGGTATGCGTGCTGTCGCGTGATTTATTTTTATGCTGCGTTGCGGCAGACACACTGTTCGTGAGAATTATGCGGCGTCTTTTTTAGGCCACAAAATCATTTGTGTGCATCTGAAAATAGCGATTTTTTTACCTGTTGCTTCATCACTGACGACCGCATCCCAGACCTGCGTGTTGCCGCCAAGGTGTTGGGCGGTTGCGGTACAGGCCACGACGGATCCTTCTCCGCGCACGGTGCCGAGGTGATTGCTCTTGAGTTCAATCGTGGTGAAAGAGTAGGCGCCCGCCGGTAAGTGGGCGACGGTTGCGTAGCCACAGGTTGTATCAGCCAGTGCAATCACGCTTGCCGCATGCAAGTAAGTATTGGGCGCGAAATGCACGTTTTTGAGAACCATCCGGCTTTTCAGTGTGTTTTCACTCAGTTCAATCGCCTCAACGCCCATCAGGCCTGGCAGGTTCTCTGCGCTGCGTTGATTGAGTTCTTCAACAGTAATGTCGGCCCGAAGCTTGGACATGAGCAAATTCCTTGTATGCTTAATAAAAATCAAATCATCCCTGAGGAGACATCTCATGACAAGTCGTTTCAGTAGTTATTACACAGTTGTTCCTTTCAAACGATTATTGCTTGCTTTTTCAGCCTTTGCTTTGGTCGGATCGACTGTTGCCCATGCGCAAACGACCCCCCCAGTCCAGGCTAAACCTGCCGCGTCCTCTACTGAGCGGCTACAAGGGTTTTCTAAAGCCCGGTTGGCAAATATCGCGGGTGTGATGAATGAACAAGTCAAATCCGGAATGTTTGCCGGAGCGGTCACGGTTATTGCGCGAAATGGGCAGATTGTCTATTTCGAACCCCATGGTTTTCTGGATGCGGCTAAAACAAAGCCCATGCCCAAGGATGCTTTATTCAGATTGGCTTCGATGACAAAACCAATCGTCACCACTGCAGCCATGATGATGGTTGAGCAAGGAAAATTGAATCTCAATGACCCGATTACCAAGTGGCTGCCAGAACTCAAAGATCTCAAGGTCGAAACCAAGGATGGTGACGTGCCATTGAATCGCCCGATCTGGGTGCAGGATGTGATGCGCCATACGTCTGGTTTTGTTTACGCGGGCTCAACAAAATCTCCGCGTATTAAACAAATGTATGACGAACTCAATATCGAGGCGCGACTAGAAGACATCACGGCGAGTCAGGTGCTGACTAACCTGGGCAAAATCCCACTCGCCAATCAACCAGGCACTTTCTGGGAATACTCTATTTCAGTTGATGTGCTGGGTTTGTTGCTTGAGCGCGTTGCCAATAAACCTCTTGATGCAATCCTCAACGAACTGTTGCTGGGTCCTTTGGGAATGAAAGACACGACGTGGTGGGTGCCTCCTGCTCAGGCGGGAAGGATTGCCGAAACCCTCGATTCCGATCCGCTCAAAGTGGAAATGCTCAAGTCTTATCGACAAACCTACAATCCGCTTAATAAGAGTTATTTCAAAGGTGGGGCAGGTTTACTCGGTACGGCGGCTGACTATTTGAGATTCGCACAGATGATGGTCAATGGCGGTGAGCTTGATGGCAAGCGCTACCTTTCACCTAAAACCGTTGAATTTATGCTGTCACAGCATACCGTTGGAATGGGTGGCTCAACGATCGCGAGCACGGGGCCTGGTTATGGATTCGGACTGGGGTTCGCTGTGCGTCAGGACGAGGGGATGGCGTGGGTCCCTGGCTCTAAAGGCGATGCAATGTGGGCGGGTGCATGGGGAACGAGCTTCTGGATTGATCCAAAAGAGAAACTGGTCGGCATCATCATGGCGCAAGGCCCATCGAATCGTACTCACACACGTATGCTTTACAAAAATCTTGTGTACGGTTCGCTTGTTAAATAAAAGTTCTTAATTAAAGCGCAAAGGGCCTGATACAAACAATGTATCAGGCCCTTATTCCATCTGTTTTCAGTTCAATCTACATCGGTCAATCCACTTATGCATTTTTAAGATAACTCGCACGCATAGGTTTAAGCACAAAGAGTGCCAGTAGCGCTGCGCTGGCATCAAGCAGAATCATCAGACCAAATACAGGTAACCAGCTGCCGGTTGACGCATAGACTAGCGCAGCGATCGGACCGCCAAGGATTGATCCAACTCCTTGCGCCATATAGAGGAACCCATAATTGGTGGTTGCGTATTTTTCGCCAAAGGTATCGGTCAGTGTCGAAGGGAACAAGGAGAAAATCTCACCCCAGCCAAAAAATACAATGCCAGAAAGAATGACGAACATCAGCGGATCGTTACGGAAATAAAGCCAGCCCGTCATCGCGATGGCTTCCAGACCAAAGGCGATAAACATGGTGTTTTCGCGACCATAGCGGTCCGAGATCCAGCCAAATAAGGGGCGGGTTAAGCCGTTTGTGACGCGATCAATTGTGAGTGCGAGGGGCAATGCAGCCATGCCCCACACCATCGCGTTCGCCACACCGAAGTCCTTAGCGAAGGCACCCATTTGTGAAATCACCATCAGGCCTGATGTTGACATCATGGTCATCATGGCAAACATCAGCCAGAACACGGGTGTCTTGAGCATTGTTTTTGGTGCAACACCTTTACTCGCCTGAGCAACTGCGGTTTTGACGGCGCTGATGACCGCGTCAGGCATTCTCAAACCTTGTGCTGCGAGTAGTCCAACCGCACCAATGATGTAACCAAATACGGTGAGTGTGTGCTGATAGCCGGAGCTGGCAAGTGTTGAGGAAATTGGAAATGTGGTGAGGATGGCTCCAAAACCGTAGCCCGCTGCCACCATGCCCACAGCGAAGCCGCGTGATGACGGGAACCAGCGAACCATCAAGCCAACAATACCCACATACACGATGCCGGTCCCCAGCCCCCCAAATAGTCCATAGGTCAGATAGATGCCGACCACGCTATGCACTTGTGCTGAGAGAATCCAGCTCAAACCAGTCAGAATCGCACCGATCGAGAGCAGGAGCCTAGGGCCGAAGCGATCAACAAGGTAGCCCTGGAAAGGCGAAAAGAATGTCTGCAACACGATCAAAATGGAGAATGTCACCTGCAGGGTTGCCAACTCGACGCCGAGTTCTCCCAGCAAAGGTTTGGTAAATAACGCCCAGACGTACTGAGGACTTGAAATGGCCATCATGCAGACCACGCCTAGCAGTAGCTGAATCCACTTGGATTTCAGAAAGCTTGTTTGCTCCGGCGGCACTGTGGCGGCAATCGTTGCTGCTGTCATATATTTCTCCTGAAACAGTTATGCAGATCACGTGAGCAAAAAGCATGCCAAACAATTCAGTTTTCAAAAATTTGAGGCGATGGGGCGATTGAACGGCTTAATTAAGCCGAACCTAACTGATCCTTAAGCAGATGACCGTGCATAGGCCATATTGCGTGCACTAGCACGGTGCCTGGTGCCTGATTGCGTGAAAAGCTTGGCTGAGTGAAAAGTCGAACTGGTTAAACTTATCAGCTGAACATTTATGGCTGAAAGATAAAAATGAGTGAGACTAAACAATCTGCTGTCTCGGGACCCCGTGTCGACCCATCCAGGCTACTGAAGGTCGCGCAAGCGGTCTATCAGAGTGCGGGTATGCCTGAGCAAGACGCCTGGCTGGCGGCTGATACGTTGATTCAGGCGGACCTGTGGGGCCATCAGTCGCATGGTTTGCTCAGACTTGGCTGGTATTACGCCCGATTGCAGTCCGGTGCAATGAAGGCCGTCACCCATACCTCACTGGTGGTGGATGCAGGCGCCATATCCGTGATGGATGGGCATGACGGAGTCGGACAAGTCATTACGCGTCGTGCAGTTGATGAGGCTGTCTCGCGTGCAAAAAAACATGGCGTGGGTGTGGTCTCTGTGCGCAACTCAAACCACTTTGGCACCTGCATGTATTACACGCGTATCGGCGCCGAGCAGGGCTGTGTGATGATGCTGATGAGTAATGCTGGCCCTAATATGGCGCCCTGGGGTGGATTAAAGAAAAAAATTGGCACCAATCCCTGGTCCATCGCAGTTCCTGGTGGCGTTCACGGCCCCGTTGTGATGGATATGGCGAATTCGGGTGTTGCCCGCGGCAAAATCTATCTGGCGAACAAACGCCGGGAAAGCATCCCGGATTACTGGGCCGTCGACGCCCAGGGGCATCCTACAACGGACCCAAAGGCTGCGCTTGAAGGGTTCATCCTTCCGATGGCGGGTCATAAGGGGTATGTTATGGGGACAATGGTTGATATTCTTTCTGGCGTGCTATCAGGCAGCCAGTTTCTGGATGGCGTGCACGGTCCGTACGACCCAGTCAATCGCAGTGGTGCCGGGCATTTCATGGTGGCACTCCATGTCGCTGCATTCCAGCCAATCAGTGAATTTCATGCACGGATGGATGAGTACCTGACCTCACTGAAGGACGTTCCACTTGCGGCTGGCCATAAACAGGTTTTTTATCCTGGTGAAATGGAAAAGTTAGCGGATGCTGAAAATCGGCAATCAGGTCTTTTGTTGCCTGTGGATACGCTGGAGGATGTTGCCCGCGTGGCGAAGGAAGCTGGCGTCGATGCTCTTTTGCCTTTCTGAGTCATGGGCGCGGACAGATGAGTACTGACCGGCGCACAGAGTGTGTAATGACATAAAATCCAAGGAATGCGTGCGTATAGATGGCACGAATTTTGCTTATAACTTTTTATGGTTAGTTAATAGCTTTTTAATATATAGACAGCGGAGCATACATAATGAGCAGCACCAACACCCCAGAAACAGTTAAAGCCTATTTGCGTCCGATTGATCGCGATGGATTGCTTGGTTTTGCTCAAAAAGGTTGCGCAGACCCAACTCGCCGTGGCACCAATAAAGTTCATACCGTCATGGAAGGTCAATACCGTTCCTTGAGCTATGTAGGTAATCACGCGCCTGTCGTCGTTGACGAACCTCCTCACTTGTTTGGCGAGGACACCGCGCCTGCTCCAGGTGAGATCGTTTTGAGCGCACTCGGTGGCTGCCTGGCTGTTGGTATTACTGCCGTCGCGACCTGGAAACAAGTCAAGCTCAGCAAGCTGGAATTGTTCATCGAGGGTGACATTGGTAATCCGGCTGCCTGGGGTGCAGGTGGTGCTGAGATGTTGCCTCCCCAGATGGGTTTTCAGGCGATTCGCGTGAAAGTCGTCGTTGAAGGTGACGCGACCCGTGAACAGCTCGATGAGATTGTGCGTCATGCCAATATGTACTCGCCCGTGGCGAACTCGATGCGCAATCCAATTCCTTTTGAAATTGGTCTGGCTGAGTAATCTTATTTATCGTTAATGTGAATCAAGCAGAGCGTATGTGATGAATACAGTAGAAATTGCCCCAACCTTAGATTGCGTGTCAGTAGACCGCAAAGTACTGCAGGCAGTGACTGAAATATCAAATACGTCTCTGGCTGACGCCGCTTATCGGATCGACCATGCCGGACACTATCCTCTGGACATCATGGCGGATTTAGGTCGGGCGGGTGCATTTTCTGCCCATCTTGATCGACAGGGTGCGAAATTCGGTCTTGCAATCGATGCCATGAGTGCGATTAGTCGCAGCTGCGGCTCTACTGGGTTTTTAACCTGGTGTCAGGACGTCTGTGGTTTGTATATGGAGCAGTCTGGCAATCCTGCACTGATGGGGGATGCACTCGACAATCATGCTGCGGGAAAGACTTTCGGTGGCACCGCATTATCCAATCCATTGAAGAGTTTTGCTGGCATTGAAAAAATGCTGTTGCGTGCAAAAAAAGTAGCGGGTGGGTATCTGGTTAGCGGTGCTTTGCCCTGGGTGAGCCATATTGCTGCCGGTCAGTATTGTGGCGCGATTGCTGGTGTCTATCTGGACGATGGCCGTGCCTCGCACGAGATCATGTTTTTATTGCGCTGCACCGAGGATGTCGTATTGCGAGCTTGTCCGGAGTTTTCCGGGATGGAAGGCACCAGCACATGGGGCATCAGACTGGAAGATTATTTTGTCGGTGAAGAAAATCTGATTGCAGATCCTGCCAAGCCTTTCATCGCAAAAATCCGCGCTGCCTTTATTTTGTTGCAGACGGGCATGGCAGTTGGCGTGGCGCAGGGCAGTATTGATTCGATTCTCGAAGTTGAGCCCTTGCTCGGTCACGTCAATCAATTCCTGCACGAAAGACCTGACGAATTGCAGGCAGAGCTTGCGGATCTGGGACAGTGTATCCACAAGCTCGCCATCAATCCGTACGAGACGAGTAAAGACTATCTGATCGAAGTTCTTGACGCACGTGCGCAGGGTGCAGAGTTTGTGTTGAAAGCTTCTCAATCCGCATTGTTGCATCAGGGCGCACGTGGCTACATGATGAATACCGCACCGCAGCGACGCATTCGCGAAGCGCATTTCGTCGCCATCGTGACGCCAGCGATCAAACATTTGCGCTGGGAGATGGCGCGTTTATCTAAACAGGAAATGCCTGCATGACTCAGGCTCAGTGGAAACAATTTATTTGCCGCGCCTGTGGTTTGATTTATGACGAGCAGGCGGGCGATCCTGATAGTGGTATCGCGCCTGGCACAAAGTTTGAGGACATTCCGGATGACTGGGTCTGTCCCTTATGTGGTGTAGTGAAGGCTGATTTCGAACCCTACGATCATGCTGTCCCGGTTACAACGGTTTCGAGTTCCTCAAAAGCTTTTGCGCGTGGTCTGGGGGCTGTGATTGTCGGAGCAGGGCATGCTGGGTGGGCCGTAGCTGAAGCCCTACGCGCGCTAGCTCCCACCTTGCCGATTACGATCGTCACCAGTTGCAATGGCGACAGATATCTCAAACCAGAGTTGTCTATCGCAATGAGTCGGGGTTATACACGCGAGACGATCGTGCGCGAGTCAGGTAGAGATAGCGCCGAGAGATTGTCAGTCAGATTGTTGGCTGACACCTATGTCGTGGGTCTGACGCCATCACTCCATCAGTTACGTACGACTCGCGGGACACTTCGCTATACCAGTCTAGTATTGGCGATGGGTGCGCAGCCGGCCCTGTTGCCTGTATTGCCCGCTCAGCTTTGCTGGCGCATCAACGAATTGTCGGCATGGAGTGGTTTACATCAAAAATTAAGTACGGGTCCTAAGCGAATTGTGATTGTTGGTGCGGGGATGGTGGGATGCGAATTGGCCGATGATTTCGCGCGTGCCGGGCATCGGGTTGTCTTGCTTGATCTACAGCCTCAACCGCTGGCCGCGTTAATGCCAGTACAGGCCTCAGAGCGTTTGCGCGCTGGACTTGAGCACGCCGGCGTCAGCTTTGTGGGCGCTGTTCAGGTTGCTTCAGTGACTGTGGCGAAAGATGGTTCAAAATTAGTCACCACGCAATGCGGTCGAGCGTTTGAAGCCGATGAGGTTGTCGCAGCCACTGGTCTGGTGACCGATGCACGCATTCCAACAGGCGCAGGTCTTGCTTTTGAACGTGGTATTGCCGTTGATTCGAAAACCTTACAGACCAGTGCGCCCGAGGTTTACGCCTTGGGTGATTGCGTAAGTATTGAAGGCGCACCTTGTCGCTTTATCGAACCTATCTCCAAACAGGCGAATGCGATCGCCCACGCCATACTCAACATTGAATATTCCGGTTATGCGCATACGCAGCCAGTGATACGTCTGAAAACAAAATCGATGCCAGTGGTTTTGCATGGTTTGCCCGTCTCGGGAGGGATATGGGAGACGGCAGAAGATACAGCGGATTTGTTGAGAATGCAGCAATCGCATCTTGGCCAGATCCAGGCTACCCTGGAAGTCGGTAAGCTGGCAGGGCGTAGACGCGGTTAGGGCCGGTTTGATTCCTGGTCGATTCGGAATCAAACTAGTCAGATCAAAAAATTCAGCGCACAATAAGAAAAATTATTTTAAAAATCCTTTTTAAAAATGGAGACAAAAATGAAATTCAGCGTTCAGCACGCCAAAGATGCGCCATTCGTTCACAACGGTCTGAGACAGTATTTTGATTATCGTGACCTCGGAATTATGGAGGCAACAGACGGTAAAGCGGTGATGCATCTGATTCGAGCGCACGAGGGTACCAATGCGACGGGTGAGTGGCATCGCCACGAAATTCAAATGCAACTCGTCTATGTGCTGAAAGGCTGGGCGATTTTTGAATACGAAGGCCACGGTCAGCACAAGCTCGAAGCTGGTACATGCGTGCATCAGCCACCCGGTATTCGTCACCGCGAAATTGCACATTCCGAAGATCTCGAAATCCTTGAAATCGTCTTGCCAGGAAACTTTGAAACCATCGCCATGCCCGATTGATACGGCGATGCCTTCTGGTTTTACCAGAAGGCGTCTGGTCAGGGCGATGGCCCTGGCACCTGCCATCCACAGCATCGCCGCGCTGGGCGAAACCGAACCTGTGCCAACTGCTGCGCCAATCACGAGTGCGCCAATTAACTTAGCTTACAGCGATCAATTCATAGTCGACCGCTCGACGAGCCGCAAGATTGGTGCGCGTATACGATTGCCAGCTCAGGAAAAATCAACCGGACTGATTCTTTACAGCCCTGGTCTGGGTAGCGGGCTTTCCAACGGTTCGGCTTGGTGCGCATCGTGGCAAGTGGCTGGCTACGTTGTGGTTAATCTCGCGCACCCTGTAACCGATGACACGATCTGGAATACAGAACGCACGGGTTTTCAGGAAAACTTAAAGAGAGCGCTGTCTCCAGAGCAATATACGGATCGGGTAAAAGATTGCTCGGCGGTATTAACGCATTGCCTGAATGACTCTGTCTTAAAGCCGTACATCGATCCAAACCGTATTGGCATTGCAGGCCACTCATACGGGGCTTTGACTGTCCAGGCGATAACAGGCCAGCTTGTAGGTGGTCAGAATCTTCGTGATAAGCGTATCCGTGCGGCGATTGCTTTTTCACCTGGTGCTGCGTCAGCAGAGCGCGCGCACCAGATGTCAAAGGTAAATATCCCGTTTTTTTCAGTAACGGGAGATCACGATCAGTATGTGACTTTTAAGGATGGCAAGAGCACGATTCGCCTGGGGATGGCACTTGAAAAACGCCTGATGATCTATGAGCAGCTGCCGGCTGGACATAAACAATTATTGATCATGGCAAATGCCGACCATATGACCTTCGCGGGCGAGCCGGTTGATCCGGATCGTTATAGCCGGGATGTGAAAACGCATCCCGACGAGCAACTTGGTCAGTGGTCGCGTATGAGTGAGATGAGTAAGGTTTTTTGGCAATATTATTTATCCAATTTAGTCGAAATGAATAAAACAGAAGAAACGAATTTTAAAAATCAGCTGAGCCATTTCCGAGGTACTGGGGATGTGCTGAAGTTCGGTTAGTTGTAAATGAGTTGGCAATACCCCTTTATCTTTGCTACAAGTTAGTCATTCTTTTAATTTACACAACATATTCGAGACGGCATTCATGAAAATTATTGTTATCCCAGGCGATGGTATTGGTCCGGAAACCATGTCGGTTGCGACCGATGCACTGGAGATCGTATCCAGGAAATTCAATCTTGGACTGGATCTGCAGCACGACATCGCCGGCCACGATAGTTTGAAAAAATATGGCACAACGATTCATGAAGGTCTGCTCGAGTCAGTCAAAAGCGTCGATGGCCTGATCCTGGGGCCGATGGCGACTTATGATTTCAAAGATGAATCAAAGGGTGAGATTAATCCATCGAAATTTTTTAGAAAGAGTCTGGATTTATTTGCCAATATCCGTCCTGCGAAAACATATCCCGGTAGTGGCACGCAATACAAACCGCTTGATTTGGTGGTTGTGCGCGAAAACACAGAAGGTTTTTACGCTGATCGCAAC
>CAINDJ010000356.1 GCA_903847325.1 uncultured beta proteobacterium
CTACGTTCGCGCCTTGCGCTTGATCGCCAGTGGGGTAAGGATAGGTCTTGCCTTGAATAAAGGGTTCTGGAGGATGACTTCTCTGCTCCGTGTAGGCCGCGTGTGCCCACTCTAGCTGTGTCGGCAATCGTCCTCCCGCATCCTCACAAAAGGACTTTGCCTCAAACCAGTTCAGATGCACTGCGGGCTCATTGGGTTGAGCCGGTTGGCCGAAAGGGGTTTTCCACGTCCAGCCAGGACGTCGCTGCCATCCCATTACATATTCAAACCCGCCACCCTCTTTTTCTGCAGCGGTTTTAATCTGCTTACGGCCGGCGTATTCAGCAAAACGCTCAACCGTGACCTCCGTCTGATCAATTTTGAAATCCCCCATATCAATGCGTAAATTATCTGCACTGCATACTCTCACAGCGAGGGACTGCAGTAAGGCTATCAGCAAAAAAAATGGAAATTTCATATGCCTTGTACGTGCACGTTAGTATGGAGGTTAAATTGTAATTAAAACATCTGGAGACAACATGATTCTCGTTGGTCGTTATGCATCACCTTTCGTTCGTCGCGTAGCCGTCACCATGCAATGGGTCGGCATACCTTACGAACACAAAATCCTGTCCACTGCAAAGGATGGACAGGCCATCAAGCAATACAACCCAATGATCAAAGTTCCTGTCATGATTCTGGAAAATGGCGAACATCTGATTGAGAGCACAGCCATCATAGAGACCGTTCTGGAAATGACGCCCAGTCAGCGACTACTACCAGTCAGCGGTGCAGCCCGCCGCCATATTCTGCAGCACTGCGCCATCATGACAAACAGTCTGGATAAAGCCGTTCAAGCCTTGTACGAACCCATTAAACGCCCGGCCGAGAAAGTACATGAACCATTTCTTGAAGGCCTCAAAAGCCAGATACATGCTGGGCTTGTGATGCTTGAGTCTGTTGCCGCACGAGGTGATCTGCCTGGCGACACAGAATCAACTCTTGCAGACCTGACTGTCGCTGTAGGCTGGGGTTTTATCAATAAAACAGCACCACTGGTCGCACAACCACAAGAGTTCCCTCTGCTCGCGGCGCATAGCGCGCGCTGTGAAGCAATGCCCGCATTTCAGGCCTGTCAGCCAGAAGCCTGAACGTGCCGCAGCCTACCTCAGCAGCTAAAGTCTTCCACGGCTGGTGGATGGTGTGGGGCTGCATGGCAATTGCCATCGTCGCCTGGTCTTTCGCGCTCTATGGACCCAGCGTCTACCTGCACACTTTAAGCAGGGAGCATCACTGGCCCATTGGCGTCATTTCATCAGCTCTGACCTTATCTTTCCTGGTGAATGCCTCAGTGCTGGGATTTGTTGGCCCTGCGATAGGTCGGTTTGGCCCTGG
This sequence comes from uncultured beta proteobacterium, assembly GCA_903847325.1. GTDB lineage: Bacteria > Pseudomonadota > Gammaproteobacteria > Burkholderiales > Burkholderiaceae_B > Zwartia. The sequence continues at coordinate 1,375 of CAINDJ010000356.1, forward strand.
CCGCATGATGGCCGCGGGAGCCTGCGTGATGGCGGGTGGCCTGATATTGATCGGGAGGGTTTCCGAGGTCTGGCAAGTCTTTGCCGCGTTTGCCCTGATGGGGCTTGGATGGTCCTGCCTGTCGACTACAGCGATTACATCCTCACTCGCACCCTGGTTCGAAAAATTCCAGGGGCGAGCCGTCTCCACCGCGCTACTCGGTGCGAGTATCGGGGGCATGGTTGGGGTTCCTTTTCTACTGA
>CAINDJ010000357.1 GCA_903847325.1 uncultured beta proteobacterium
CTTCTTATTCGATTTATACGTCGTATGGCGATCAATATAGACGCTTACAGGTATTACTTTGGCTTTGATATAAGACTTAAAGCTTGCCATGAATGGCAGCGTGCCTTCATAGTCATGGAATTCGGCTGAGACAATGCTAGTAGCGTCATCGATCTGCCCCATTAGTACGCACCATGGACCTCTACCTTCGAACCAGTCGTGGTGGGAACCGTCGGCCTGAACCATCTGGCCGTAATTCGCTTTACGCTCCCGCCAGTTGCGATGAGGCCGGGCCTTACGGCTTTGGTAGGCGATATGCTCTTCGATAAACCACGTTCTTAAGAGCTCGCGGCTCACTTTAATCTTATCTCTTTCAAAGAGCTTCTCTGAAGCCAGTGTTGGGCTAAATCCTTCGTAAATACCCTTGCAGAGTGTTAATCATTGTTTGCGTAGCGGCTGCGCGCTGACTTTCATCAATCACGCCTGGCATCACGTGAATGGCCGTGGCACCCGCAATCAGGCACCAGTCCATGGACTCTTTAAAAATCTTTTGAAAATCCGCCTCACGTCCTGGCAATGCAGCAAGTCCAGATTCACCTGGTTGACCCAGTGGCGTGTTAGCTGCCAGCAACGTCAATCCAAGGCGCTTGCACGCCTCTCTTACTGTCTCGGGCGAGGTGTCATACGGCCAATGCAACTCAATAGCCTTAAAACCGTTTTTGGCGGCGAGCTCGATGCGCTCTTGCAAAGGAAGCGCTGACCAGAGAAAACCTAGATTTGCTGAAAAGCGTGCCATGTCGTTGCCCTTAATCAGTGACTTTCTTTTGCGTGGTTAATCGTATAACGCGGGATCTCAATAGTCAGGTCTGCTTTGGCTACAAGTGCTTGACAAGACAGACGCGACTGCGTGGACAGCCCCCATGCGCGATCGAGCAGATCTTCTTCAGAGTCGCAGGCGGGTTCGAGAGAGTTAAACCCCTCCTTGACTAACACATGGCAAGTGGTGCAAGCGCAAGAGAGCTCGCACGCATGTTCGATCTCGATGTGGTGGTCGAGCATCACGCGACAAATAGAGACGCCCTCAGGGGCATCCTCAATGACTTTACCTTCGGGGCAAACGTCGGGATGAGGTAGGACTGTAATTTTAGGCATGTGTCTCTGAATAAATCTAAAAATTAACCAACATCGTTCAATGAGCGTCCCGTCAATGCGGCACGGATACTGCGATCCATGCGCTTTGCGGCAAAGTCATCGGTCGCAGCGGACAGCGCCTTAATTGTCAGGCGAATCGCCTCGACATCGTCGCCCACGGCAATTAAACGGGTTGCGTGTAATTGTTGCTCAATACGGGTCTGCTCAGCAGCACCCAGCAGATCTGCGTCTGCGAGTAAGGCAGCCTCAACAGATTCGATCAGTTGTGCCGCATCGACTTGTTGTTCGCGCAGCATACGCATTTGAGCATCATGATCGGCCTGCGCCATACCATCGGTCAGCATACGGGCGACCTCTTCGTCACTCAATCCATAGGATGGTTTGACCGTGACGCTGGCCTCAACACCTGAGGCCAGCTCACGTGCAGTGACGCTTAATAGACCATCCGCATCAACCTGAAAAGTGACACGAATACGCGCAGCCCCAGCGACCATCGGCGGGATACCGCGCAGCTCGAACTTTGCTAAAGATCGGCAATCGCTTACTAAATCACGCTCACCTTGAACAATATGCAGGGCAAGTGCCGTCTGACCGTCTTTAAAGGTAGTGAATTCTTGCGCACGCGCCACAGGAATGGTGCTGTTACGCGGAATAATGTGCTCGACTAACCCACCCATGGTTTCCATGCCGAGCGTCAAAGGTGTGACATCAAGCAGTAACCAGTCTTCGCCAGGATTGCGATTACCGGCTAAAAGATTTGCCTGCAGCGCTGCACCTAAAGCTACAACCTGATCAGGATCCAGATCCGTCAGTGGCGTCGTTCCGAAAAAACGCTGAACCGCAGCGCGGATCACAGGCATGCGGGTCGAGCCGCCGACCATCACAACGCCTTTGATATCCGTGACAGACAGACCCGCATCTTTCAGAGCGCGTTTTGCACAAACAATTGTTTTGTCGACCAGCGGTTGCGCAAGCGTTTCAAATTCAGCGCGACTTAAACCAAGTGCTAATGCACCGGACGATAAAGTGAGATGCTCTGTGTGAATCTGATTATCTGTGGAAGTATCAGTGAGCGCCTCACGTAGTACGCGTGCGGCACTGAGTAAGGCACGGCGATCAGCGTGATCCACACTAACCAACGCGTGTCGGGCAATCGCTTGCTCCACGATCAGCGCATCAAAATCGTCACCACCCAGAGCGGTATCACCGCCTGTGGCAATCACCTCAAACACGCCACGCGACAAACGCAGTAAGGACATATCAAAGGTACCACCACCCAAATCATAGACGGCATAGACACCCTCTGAGGCGTGATCCAAGCCGTAAGCGATTGCGGCTGCAGTGGGTTCGTTTAGCAGGCGTAATACATTCAGTCCCGCTAAGCGCGCAGCATCCCGGGTTGCCTGGCGCTGCGCATCATCGAAGTAGGCAGGAACAGTAATGACGGCACCAACCAGTGCATCGCCCAGCGTACCTTCAGCGAGGAATTTAAGTTTTTCGAGTATTTTTGCAGCAACCTCAACAGGAGATAAATCTGCGTACTGGGTATGAATTTTGACCGATTGTGCGTCAGGTAAAAAAACGTAAGGCATACCCGAGTCCATCGCATCCTGATAGGACTTTCCCATCAGGCGCTTAACAGAGACTAGTGTGTCAAGGGGATGGGTGGCCTGATAGCCGAGTGCGTCGGCTCCGATATGCGTTTTGTTGTCTGCGTCGATATAGACTGCAGAGGCGACCAGATTGTGTCCTTTTTCGTCGGGCAATACCTCAGCGACGCTGCTGCGGACCGAGGCGACTAGTGAGTGGGTTGTGCCTAAATCAATGCCCACAGCGAGTTTGCGCTGATGCGGTGCAGGTGATTCACCAGGTTCAGATATCTGCAGTAAGGCCATCGGTGATCTTTATCAACTTATCAAGAAACATCCACTCGCGAATACGTATCGCCGCATCGGCATAACGTTTTTCATCAAGCAGGGATTGTACGTCTGCGGTGATCTCGGACAACGCAGAAGAAAGCTCTTTTTTAAAGGCTTGTGCTACGGTCAAATCCGGATGATCGCTTAACTCGTCGATACGCTCGTGCCATTGCATCTGTTGCATCAAAAAGTCAGCAGACATGGCGGTATTGGTCTCAGTCTGCAAGTCAACACCGGCAGACTCACAGATATAGCGCGCGCGCGCGAGCGGATCTTTCAGAACACGCAACGCCTCATTGGCGCGCGCACTCCATTGCATCGCCACACGTTTTTCAACGGCCGAAGCCGTTGCAAAACGATCGGGATGCACAGCCATCGAGACCCGCTTCCACGCAGCGTCTAGAGCCGACGCATCAATACCAAAGGTATGCGGCAAACCAAAAAGGGAGAAATGATCCTGTTCGTTCACAAGCAATTAAACCGTGAACGATTCACCGCAGCCGCAGGTCGCCTTTTCGTTGGGGTTGAGGAATTTGAAACCCTCGTTGAGGCCTTCGCGCGCGTAGTCAAGCTCGGTCCCATCAAGATATGAAAGGCTTTTAGGATCAATAAACACTTTGACCCCAAAGCTCTCAAACATCTGATCCTCACCAGCAGCCTCATCCACATACTCGAGCTTGTACGCCATACCGGAGCAACCGGTCGTGCGAACGCCCAGACGTAGTCCGAGACCGCTACCGCGCTTTTGCAGATATTTGCTAATGTGATCAGCAGCTTGGGCAGTAAGTGTGACAGCCATGATATTTATCCTGCGTGTTTTTCTTTGTAATCGGCAACAGCAGCTTTAATTGCATCCTCGGCAAGAATCGAACAATGGATCTTGACTGGAGGCAATGCGAGCTCTTCGGCGATCTGCGTATTACGAATCGTCAGTGCTTCGTCAAGCGTTTTACCCTTGACCCACTCGGTGACCAGGGAGCTTGATGCGATCGCCGAACCACAACCATAGGTTTTAAATCGGGCGTCTTCGATAATCCCTGCGTCATTGACACGAATTTGTAATTTCATTACGTCGCCGCAGGCAGGTGCTCCCACCATGCCGGTCCCAACGTGATCATCACCCTTGTCGAACGTCCCCACGTTACGGGGGTTTTCGTAGTGATCCAGTACTTTGTCGCTATATGCCATGATTACTCTCCAACCATTGTGATCAGTGGGCTGCCCACTGAACGGAATTCAAATCAATACCTTCTTTTGCCATTTCCCAGAGCGGTGACATGTCGCGCAGTTTGCCAACGCGCGTTTTGAGTAAGTCGACTGCAAAGTCGATCTGCTCAACTGTAGTGAAACGACCAATCGTGAAACGGATCGAACTATGCGCGAGCTCATCGTTGCGACCGAGCGCACGCAATACATACGAAGGCTCGAGACTCGCCGAGGTACACGCAGAACCACTCGATACAGCCAGCTCTTTAATGGCCATGATCAGGGACTCGCCCTCAACATAGTTAAAACTGACATTCAGATTATGAGGAACACGGTGCTCAAGATCACCATTGAGGTAGACCTCTTCGATCTGTGACAGTCCTGCCCACAAACGGTCACGCAACATGCGAACGCGTTCGTTTTCAGTGCCCATCTCGAGCTTGGCCAGGGCAAAACACTCGCCCATGCCAACGATTTGGTGTGTCGCTAAGGTACCCGAGCGGAATCCACGTTCGTGGCCACCACCGTGCATTTGTGCCTCAATACGGATACGGGGTTTACGGCGCACGTAAAGCGCACCGATACCTTTGGGGCCGTAGGTCTTGTGCGCACAAAAAGACATCAAATCAACTTTGAGTGTCTGCAGATCAATCGCGACCTTACCGGTCGCCTGCGCGGCATCAACGTGGAAAATCGTGTTGTTAGCGCGGCACAGTTCGCCAAGCGCTGCGATATCCTGAATCACACCGATTTCATTATTCACAAACATCACGGACACCAGCACGGTATCAGGACGTAATGCGGCTTTAAAAACTTCCAGGTCGATCAGACCATTTTCCTGAACATTCAGGTAGGTCACCTCAAAACCCTGACGCTCTAATTCACGACATGGATCCAGCACAGCTTTGTGCTCGGTCTTGACGGTAATGACGTGCTTGCCACGCTCTGCATAGAAACCAGCTGCGCCTTTAATGGCCAGGTTGTTTGACTCGGTTGCACCAGAGGTCCAGATAATCTCGCGCGGATCAGCATTGACTAATGAAGCGACTTGCTCACGCGCATGCTCAACAGCGGCCTCAGCTTCCCAGCCATAAGAATGGCTACGCGAGGCTGGATTACCTGCGTTCTCGTACAACCAGGGCACCATCTTGTCGACAACTCGTGGGTCGACTGGGGTAGTAGCCGAGTAATCGAAGTAAATGGGACGCGACATATGAAACTCCTGATAAAGCTTTAGCGAATAAATGAATACAACAAGATCAAGCGATCGCGGATGCCGATATCTTTCCGACCTCTGATTTCCCAGGCGGTCAACGCAGGGAAGCAGAATAGGTACC
>CAINDJ010000358.1 GCA_903847325.1 uncultured beta proteobacterium
ATCAAACCCAGGCGTCGCATACAGGTTAGGGCTCACTGCTAAAGTGCCTGCCCACGAAAACAGAAAACGATAACCATCGGGCGCATACTTTGCCGCCGCGGCTGCGCCAATATTTCCATTCGCCCCGGGTTTGTTTTCAATAATGACACTTGTCTTCAGCCGGATCGCAAGTTGCTCAGCCAGCATGCGTGCAAGGGTATCGCCGGTGCCTCCGCCACCTGGTCCTGGCACTGTAATTTGAATAGGCTTGTCTGGGACAGGCCAGTTACTGGCGTGCACTAGTGAGCACAACAATAAAAATAATGCGCCAGAGGCTGCTGCAAATCGGGCAATGCGGTTCATCATCTTTCCTTGGTTTGAATCAGGAGTACACGGGTTCACCGAGGTTGAGCATCAAACGGTTAGCCCAGGCAAAAATTGAAATCGAATGAATTAAATCCAGTATCTCAATTTCGCTCAAGCCGGCATCTTTGAGTGTTTGAATATGCTGCGGCGATATCTGATCCGGCTCTTTGGTCAAGGCGACTGAAAACGCCACAATTGCCCGTTCCCTGTCATTCGTCCCCGCTGTAAGTGGCTCAGTAAAAACCTCTTTGATCACATCCGTACGTTTGGCCAGTTGTTCGAAGCGCTGCGCGTGCACGGATGCACAGTAAACGCAGCCATTGATGCGCGACACCACGCTTGATGCAAGTTCCCTTTCAGAGCGTGGCATCCCGCCTGGCGCATACATAATCGCGTTAAACGCAGCCGATCGCTGACGCAAAATCTCGGGCTGATGCACCAGAAATAAATAGTAATCAGATACTTTTGCTTTTGGATGACTTTCTTCCAGTACTGCTATTTGTTCTGGCGTTGCTGTGTCAAGTTTCACAACATCGAGCCATGCATTCCAGCCCAGGGTCTCATTGGTAAATCCATTGATCTGGATCAGCTCAGGGATAGGTTGGCTCATGCTTGTTGCTCCAGTTGTTTCATTGCTTTGAGTCCGGCAGCGAGCCTGACCTGGTATGAAATAAACGCGATGAGCTGCGCAAGCGTGACAATCTCTGGCGTGCTCAGTCCATCTTGCTTGAGTGTAAGCAACGCTTCTCTGTCCGCACGCACGGGATTGGTAATCAGTGTGTGGGTAAAGGTAAGGATAGATCTGAGGCGCGGCGAACTGATGTTTAACAGGTCAGCACTTATAACAAGCCCAGTGAGCTGCGGGGATGTGCCGATTTTTTTGAGTCGCGATGCGTATTCGCTCGCGAGCTCAATAGCTGGAGTCAATTTGCATGCCAGTAGTGCTGCGAGCAGTCTTTCTTCAACAGTCAGTCCGGGGAGGGCTGGATCAAACAATCCTTGCTCACTGCCCTGTGTAGCGAGGACTACTTTTTCACGCTCATGACGAACTGAATATGTAGTCATCCCGGGCTTGAGGTCTAACAAATGATCGATTGTGTCGAGTGAAGTATGTTCTGTCATATTCGGATCCGGAGCTTGCAGAGAATTTTTAGAAAGTTAAAGAGTGAGGTACTTATTTCAAACTGTGCTGGGTCGATCCGCCGCGATCCACTCATCGCCAAGCAGTTCAGGTTCATCAAATTTTGTGATGCGTTCATAGTATTGCTCAACATCCTCGCGATAAAGCGAACTGGCGATACCTTGCGCGAGCCGTTTGGCACCGTCACTAATTGCTGGAATATCTCCTGAAATTGTTCCGTGAGTCAGGGCTGCCGGATAACAAAAGCAATGAATTGATTCCAGACCAGGACATGCGTTGGCAGATTTTTCCTGAAGTTCGAAAATTGCTCCAAGATCGGGCGAGTCCATCAACTCCTGATCGTATTCGCGCGGGTTTGGTTCGAAGCGATCCTTCCATGCGCGGACAAAGGGCGCGATGCGCGCGTATTCAGGACGTGCCTGCCAATTGATTCTGAAACCAGTCGAGAAAATAACAAAATCAACCTCAAATTCCGAACGAGGTGTCACGATATGAATGTGATCATTTTTAATCGCGATCTGTTCGATGGGACAACCAAAATTGAATCGCGCATTCGAAAATTTTGAGACACGCAAGGTGCTGCCACGTGGAGCGGGTACTTGTTGAGAATTAATGTAGTGTCGGATGCGCCATTTCCAGGTATCTGGTAAGTCAATATGACCATGCGTGAGACCTGGATTGCCAGCCCCTTTGCCCTTGTTGATGCGTGGCATATCCTGGCGTCTGATCAATAAGTCGACACTTGTTGCACCCGCCTCTAGTGCAGTTGCAGCACTGTCCATCGCAGAGGCGCCCGCTCCAATCACACCAATACGTTTATTTTTATAAAAAGCAATGCCGATTGGCTCAGATGAGTGTGCCCAGTACTGCTTGGGTAAGTTACGCGCAAAATCCGGGACAAATGGTCCACCAAGCCCATCACGACCCGAAGCAATGATCACGCGCCTCGCATGCATAACCTGAGGTCCATCAGGCGTATCAAGTTGCAATTGAACGTGACCTGATTTTATTGGGATGACATCCCGGATAGCATGTTTATTTCTTACATCGAGATCAAGTACGCGCCGATACCAGCGCAAATAGTCCATCCATTGCAATCGTGGGATTTTGTCCAGACTGTCCCATGCCAGCGCACCAAATTGCGCTTCGAACCAGGCACGAAATGTCAGTGCAGGCAGACCTAGTGCGGGTCCTGTCAGCTGTTTGGGTGAACGCAACGTTTCCATCCGGGCCGTGGTGGCCCAGGGTCCTTCAAAACCATTTGGAGCACGATCAAAGAGTACGACTTTAATGCCCAGTAATCGAAGGGCTGCCGCAGCAGCCATCCCAGCCATCCCGGCCCCGATAATTGCGACATCAAGCATCGGCTGTGTCTCAACTTTATGCCCGATGACCCAGTCTTTGGCAGGTAGATCCAACCAGGACAGGTCTTGTTTGAGTCTGATTTCTAGCTGTGACAGGCCGTCAGGCGTGCAAGACATATCTGGCATGATCGCTTATCAATAAAAAACGGTACTAATTTAACTTGAGTTAAAAGAATACAATGATCTAAGCATTTTCTTTACAGATCTTTAGACTTTAAAGTGATTTAATTATTTAATAAGTGGTTTTCTAAAAAAAACCTAATTCATGTCCCGCTAAGTTTCTGGAATCCCGATGAGTGAATCAAGCTTTTGGCTGCTTCGTTTTGAAAATCAAGTCCTTGTCCATACTGAATCCCGGAGTGGCCAGGTTTTCCCGATCAGTAGTGCTGCTGAGTTTGGTCATCCCCCGGAAGCTTTACTCATAGGCGAGTGGCAGGGAAAACCTTGTTACGCACTGGATCTTGACCAGATTCCTGCACATGTGCAGGGTGAGCTGATGCCGGTTCGCAGCCTGTTTGGTGCCGTTGGCGAAGAAGCCTTCACGCTCGCAGGTCGCGCCACCCAACTCATGGACTGGCAAAAAAATCACCAGTTTTGTGGCCGTTGTGGGTCAGTTCAATTTAAAAAAACGACTGAGTTCGGTATGGAGTGTCCATCCTGCCGACTCGTGTCTTACCCGCGTATCTCACCCGCTGTGATGATTTTGATTCAACGGGGTGACGAGCTTTTACTGGGACGTAGTCCGCACTTTAAGCCTGGTGTCTTCAGCGCACTGGCTGGATTTGTCGAGCCGGGTGAGACCCTGGAGCAGTGCTGTATGCGCGAAGTGCGGGAAGAGGTCGGCGTTGAGATCACTAATTTAAGGTACTTTCAGAGCCAGCCCTGGCCATTTCCCAACTCACTGATGCTGGCGTTTTTTGCTGACTATGCTGGTGGTGAGATCAATATCGATCCTAACGAAATCGAGGCTGCAGCCTGGTTTTCAATCCATGACCTGCCAAAACTGCCTGACCCCGTGAGTATTGCAAGGCGCTTGATTGATGCGTCTCTCAAAAAATAATTTGTTTTAAACCCCTCGGAGTGAAAACCATTCAATCATCCGCTTCCACCCGTCTTGTGCAGGACCTGCTCTATATGAATCGCGATAATCAGCGTGAAATGCATGGGGCGTATCTGGATAAATGATGAATTCGCTCAATTTAGCTGCAGGATTGCCTGATATGGCTGCCAGAGCAAGTTTCATCTGATCAATGCTAGATATCGGGATTCCAGAATCCTGAGCACCATATAACCCTAGAACAGGGGCATGCAAATTTTTAACTAGATCTAGCGGGTGATCTGGGGTATTGGCATTTTTATCACCAAGGAGTCTGCCGTACCAAGCCACGCCGGCACGGATCAATCTGACTTTTTCACAGGCGAGCCATGTGATGCGCCCACCCCAGCAAAACCCTGTAATGCCAACGCGAGTGACATCACCACCATTTTTTGCTGCCCAATCAATGGCTGACTCGATATCCTGGATAACTTGACTGTCAGGTGTGACAGAAACGATTTTTCCCATAATTTCGGCGACCGTACCGAGTTCAGTCGGATCACCTGCTCTCGTAAAAAACTCAGGTGCAATCGCCAAGTAACCAAGTTTTGCGAATCGTCTCGTGACATCAGCGATGTATTCATGCACACCGAATATTTCGCTAACAATAATTATGACGGGTGGCTTGGCAGCTGAACTTTGCGGCCTGGATACATATGCTGGA
>CAINDJ010000359.1 GCA_903847325.1 uncultured beta proteobacterium
CGCAAAGGGCTTGGCTTATTAATTGAAGCGTTGGGGGGCTTACCGGAGGCGGACCGTCGTGCCTTGAAGCTTGTAGTCATTGGTGGGCAGGCATCGGAGATCGCCTCTTTTAAGGCCGAAGCAGCTCGTAATGGCGTTGCGGAGCGTCTGATTTTTGTAGGTATGCAGTCTGATGTTCGTCCCTATCTATGGTTATCGGACGCTTTCGCGTTTCCGTCTGCGTATGAAATATTTTCGCTTGCCATTCTGCAGGCAGCAGCGGCGGGGCTGCCGGTTCTGGTCAGTGCGCGCCTTTACGGCGCAGAGGAATTTGTCAAGGACGGACAGAACGGCTGGGTCGTCGAGCGTGATGTGCCTGGTGTACGCAGTGGGTTGCTACGCATGCTTAGGGATCAACCTCGTATGGCTGAGATGGCCAGTGCCTCGGCGTGTTCGATAACACAATACTCCCAAGGAGCCTTTGAAGATAGATGGCGCGAGCTGTACTCTGGGCCACTTGCCGGTGCTGTTGAGCGCGTAGCGGCATGTGTGTCCCTCGCAAATGAAAGCAAGTGACGATGTCCCCAATTGCCATACGGGTAGCGCTCGTTACTAACATTCCTGCTCCCTACCGGCTGCCGGTATATGACTTGCTGGCTAGCGATTCGCAGATAAATCTCATGGTTTTTTTTTGCAGCGGCCGTGAACCGGACCGTGAGTGGGATTTGGGAAAATCACGTTTCGGTCAACGTCATTTACGGGAGCGCTTTATCACCTACAAAGGGCGTTTCATCCATATAAATCTTGATATCTGGAGCGCCTTACGTGAGTATCAGCCTGAAGTAGTCATTACAACTGGATTCAACCCTACGCATCTGATTGCCTATCTCTATGCGCGCCTTCATGGGGTACGGCATATTGCGATGACCGATGGCACTTTGGAATCAGAGACAAAACTTACCGGTATTCATCGCTGGATGCGTCGCAGAGTTTATGCTGGGAGCCAAGCCTTCATAGGGGCCAGTGACGGTGCTTTCGCGCTTTATAGTAGCTACAGCATAGATGCAAAGCGCATGTTCAAGTCCCATCTGTGCGCCAATAACGAAGCTTTCTTCAACGCGCCGCCTACTGAAAAACTCTTTGATTTCATTTTTTGTGGTCGCTTCGTAGCTATCAAGAACCCACTTTTCGCGATTGAAATGGTCCGTCAAGTCGCAAAGCGGCTAGGGCGACGCGTATCGATTATTTTTGTTGGTTCTGGAGAGATGGAGCCGAAGATGCGCGCTGCTGCGGATTCCGTTTCAGGCGACGTCGAGGCGGTATTTTCAGGTTTTGCACGCCAGGATGCGTTGCCTCAGCTTTATGGTTCTGCCCGTGTCTTTATTTTTCCAACAGAATGGGATCCATGGGGCGTGGTGGCCAACGAGGCCTGTGCCGCCGGCTTGCCTGTTTTGGTGACGGCCGTTGCAGGTGCTGCTGTTGAACTTGTTCGTGACGGAGAAAATGGTTTTGTGATTCCATTGAATGTTCAAGAATGGACAGATGCTGCCGTGCGGTTGTTGTCTGATAGCGAGCTGTATCAGAAAATGTCGGTTAGAAGTCTGGAGTTGGTTAAGGAATACAGTTACGAAAACGCTGCCGCTGGTATTGCCAACGCAGTGCGTGCGACCCTTTGCCATAAAGACCAATGTTCGCCAGCAGTAGTGAAGCTCCCGCGTGTTGTCATCATTCAACGACGAATGACTCACTACCGCATCCCACTATTCGATTTGATGCGTGATAAGCTGAATAGGGCCGGCATCGAGTTGATCGTTCTGTTTGGGGATGGAACACCGGGGGAGCAGCGTAAGGCGGATTACGGGGTATTAACTTGGGGTATTCACCTTCCAACGAAATATTTTTTCAATGGGCGACTTTGTTGGCAAAATGCGAGTCAATTTATGTCGGATGCTGACCTGGTTATAGTGACGCACGAAAACAAGTTATTGTTCAATCATTTTTTGATCTTTCAAAAGAATAATTTTAAATTGGCATTTTGGGGGCATGGGCGTAATTTTCAGGCCGTGCGTGTAAATCATTTGAGCGAACTCGTAAAGCGATGGTTTTTGCGGAAGGCCGATTGGTGGTTTGCCTACACGGAAGCAAGTGCAAAAGTGGTTCTTGAGGCAGGGTTTGATTCAAACAACATTACGATATTGAACAACGCCATTGATACACGTGGTTTGCAGGAGGATTTGAATTCACTGTCGTTGAATGAGATAGAGGCGGAGAGACAGGCGTATGGGATTGGTCCAGGCCCCGTGGCCATCGTGCTGGGTTCGCTTCATGCAGAGAAGCGCTTGGGCTTTCTGATAGATGCAGTCGAGGCTATCCACGCTCAGGTTCCTGGTTTTCAGTTGTTGGTGATAGGCGACGGTCCAGATCGAGGCATCATAGAACAGGCAGTCACCCGATCTGGTGGGTGGATTCATTTTCTTGGTGCGCGTAAAGGCAGAGACAAGGCACTTTTTTTAGCAATGTCAAAACTGATGCTTAATCCGGGCATGGTTGGCTTGGGTGTGTTGGATTCATTCGTAGCTGGTGTGCCGATGGTGACAACAGATTGCGGTATCCATTCGCCAGAAATAGCTTATTTGAAATCTGGAATAAATGGCTTGATGACGGCAAACACGCTCGATGCCTTTACTGCAGGCGCGCTTGGCGTCCTAAACGATGAAGTTTTGTATTCGCGTATGCAGGCTCAGTGCAAAGAGTCGGCAAAAGATAAGTCAATAGAAAGTATGGCAAAAAGATTTTGCGACGGTATTGAAA
>CAINDJ010000360.1 GCA_903847325.1 uncultured beta proteobacterium
GCTTGAGTTCGTGGATAGCCTGCCACTCGGACTGCAAACGCAGGTTGGTGAAAACGCAACCCGACTTTCAGGTGGACAGCGTCAACGATTAGCGATTGCACGTGCCCTGATTAAGAACGCCCCGATCCTGATTCTGGATGAGGCGACTTCGGCACTGGATAATGAATCCGAGCGTCAGGTACAGGCTTCGCTAGAGATTCTAATGCAGGGTCGCACGACCCTGGTCATCGCACATCGGCTCTCAACGATCCTGAACGCTGACAAAATCATTGTGATGGATCATGGTCGAGTGGTTGAGCAAGGATCGCATGCGGAATTGCTGGCTCTTGGTGGTGCATATTCCGCGCTATATCAAATGCAGTTTCGCGATGACTGAGTGACTTGATACTCTGACACTCAGTTATTTCAGGTCAAAGCGATCCAGGTTCATCACTTTATTCCATGCGGCGACAAAATCACGGATAAAGACTTCTTGCGCATCGCTGCAGGCATAGACCTCAGCGACCGCGCGGAGCTGTGAGTTAGAACCAAACACCAGATCTACCGTGGTCCCTGTCCATTTGAGTGCTTTGGTTTTACGATCGCGTCCCTCAATGACTCCCTTGTTAGTTGCCGATGGTTGCCAAGCCGTCCCCATGTCCAGCAGATTGACAAAAAAGTCATTGCTGAGCGTGCCAGAACGATTAGTGAATACACCGTGGTTAGAGTGGTCGGCATTTGCGTTGAGCGCGCGCAGACCACCAATCAACACCGTCATCTCGGGTGCTGTCAGCGTTAACAGATTGGCACGATCCAACAGCAACTCTGCTGCAGCATCAGCGTGGGTAGGGTTCAAATAATTGCGAAAACCGTCAGAGGTAGGCTCAAGCACTGCAAACGACGCAACATCTGTTTGCTCTTGAGTCGTATCCATGCGCCCGGGTGAGAAGGGCACTTGGGTCACAGATCCCGCCAGCTTGGCAGCGTGTTCGATCGCAGCGTTACCACCTAAGACGATCAGATCAGCCAGTGAGACTTTCTTACCACCAGATTGCGCCGCGTTGAATGCTTTCTGGATCGACTCCATGACCGGAATAATCTTGCTAAGCTCAGCTGGCTGGTTGACTGCCCAATCCTTTTGCGGTGCAAGACGTATACGCGCACCGTTGGCGCCACCACGCTTGTCACTACCCCGGTAACTTGCGGCAGATGCCCAGGCCGTCGTGACCAGTTGTGAGGTCGATAGTCCTGAGGCGAGAATTTGTGATTTAAGCGCTGTAATGTCATGCGCATCAATTACGGGATGATCCAGCACCGGAATTGGATCCTGCCAGATCAGGACTTCTGCAGGGACCAGTGGACCGAGGTAGCGAGCGACTGGACCCATATCGCGGTGCGTCAGTTTGTACCAGGCTCTGGCAAACGCATCGGCCATTGCCTGCGGATTTTCCATGTAGTGGCGGGAGATTTTTTCGTAGACAGGGTCCATTCTTAATGCGAGGTCGGCTGTCGTCATCATCGGTGCATGACGAATGGACGCATCGTGTGCATCAGGCACCGTGTTTTTTGCCGAGGCATCTTTGGGTGTCCACTGGTGTGCACCAGCGGGGCTCTTGGTCAGCTCCCACTCGTAGCCAAACAGATTCTCAAAATAGTTGTTGTCCCACTTGATGGGGTTGGTGGTCCACGCACCTTCGATACCGCTACTAATCGTGTCGACCCCATGGCCACTGCCAAAGGTATTTTTCCATCCCAAGCCTTGCTGCTCGATTGGTGCGCCTTCGGGTGCTGGGCCGACGTATTTGCCAGGATCTGCCGCGCCATGGCATTTACCAAACGTATGGCCACCGGCGACAAGTGCCACGGTTTCTTCGTCATTCATTGCCATGCGGGCAAAAGTTTCCCGAATATCACGTGCAGAGGCAACGGGATCCGGTTTGCCATTCGGGCCTTCTGGATTGACATAGATCAGTCCCATTTGGACTGCAGCGAGTGGATTTTCCAAATCACGGTCACCGGTATAACGCTCGTCGCCCAGCCAGGTTGACTCAGCGCCCCAGTAAGTTGCATCAGGTTCCCAGATGTCTTCACGCCCGCCAGCAAAACCAAAGGTCTTCAAACCCATGGAGTCGAGTGCAACGTTACCGGTCAGGATGATTAAGTCCGCCCAGGAAATTTTGCGGCCGTATTTTTGTTTGATCGGCCAGATCAGGCGCCGTGCTTTGTCCAGACTGACGTTATCGGGCCAGCTATTGAGTGGCGCAAAACGTTGCGCGCCAGACCCTGCACCGCCGCGTCCATCAGCGATCCGGTACGTGCCGGCGCTATGCCATGCCATGCGGATAAAAAATGGTCCGTAATGTCCATAGTCAGCAGGCCACCAGTCTTGCGAGTCGGTCATCAGTGCGTGCAGATCTTTAATGACGGCGTTCAAATCAAGTGACTTAAACTCCTCTGCGTAATGAAAGGTTTTCTCCATCGGGTTAGAGAGGGGAGAATTTTGATTGAGGATTTGCAGGTTGAGCTGATTAGGCCACCAGTTTGCGTTGGTCTGTGCACCTGCCTGCATGTTTTGTTTAGCGCCGCCAGAAAAGGGGCATTTGGATTCGGTTGTCATGATTTGTCCTATGTTGAGTACAAATTGCAGTATGGGTTGACTAGAATCGGATGTAACTTGAGTTTTTTTATCAAAATGCTGGTTGTTGTACAAAAGGCAATGAATATTTGTTTATGATTCTGTGCAGATATTGCTTGAATATCTACGGCTCAACGCACCAGGTATGAATTCGTGAAACACAGATTTGAGGGTAGTCGGTTTTACGATTTGAAAGATAAATTATTTCAATATATTTTTCTAGTGTTCGCTGGCGCACTTAGTGGGCTGGTGGGGCAGAGTGCTTATGCTGTGACTTGTGCAGCCAATGGCTCGCCAAGCGTTAGTTGTAGTGATCTGGTGATCTCGGGTTCAAACCTGACAGTGAATGTGGATACAGGGGTGACGGTTAGTCAGACTAACGCAAATCCTTCCATCAATATCACAGCGGCATCAGGCACAAGCTTAGCCATTAGTGGCGACATTTTCTCAAATGGAACCGGGATTGTTAACGCTAACCTTACAAATTCAATTGTAGTTAACGCTTCGGGCAGTCTGTATGGTTTTGAAGCCGCAATCCAAAACAATGGCACCATTAACTCGTTTGTAAATAAAAGCACAATCACAGGATCTGTCTTTAATGACCTTGCGATTCAGAACTACGGCACGATCAACACATTTACTAATACCGGTACGGTGACAGGTTTCGTTTTTAATGCTTACAGGCAAGATGAGCCACTTCCTGTTTTTGGAACGATTAATAATCTACAGGGGCAGAGTGGAGCACTAAAGTACTCCGGAGACTTACCTAGTCGCTACAACATCATCATCTACAGCACGTCCAATTACGGTAAGTTAAGTGCCTCTGATATTGGTGGCGGTCCGATGGCCTTTGGAATTTACGGCGGTGGTGTGACTGGGGTTGCCGCATCCACCATTACCGTAAATAGATATCCCGGCGTGCTAGAGACGACTAACTCCCCGTCGTTTAGTGGTTACCTGACGGGCCTGACTGGAACATACGGTACTTACTCATACAGTCTCGTTTTGCACGAGGGTTCAGAGGTCAGCTGGGATCTTGTGGTAACCCTCACTCCCTCAACACCAACCGACAGTTCCACAACACCTACAACACCCACAACACCCGCAGCACAAACCAGCATGTCAGCGGGTGGCACAACATCCTTAACTAGCATAGGCGTGACCACCACCCCAGTATTCGCAGGCGGTACCCTGACACTAGCCCCTGGCAACCAATCCAGCCTGAATTTCCTCGTCACAAGCGCCGGTGGCACGATTACCGCTCCATCAACCGGTATCGCAACTTTATCTGGTGTGTTTTCCGGCCCGGGTGGTCTGACCTTTAACGGCTCTGGCACCACAGTACTCAGTGGTAACAATACATTCTCTGGCGGTACGACTATTGCATCTGGCACGCTATCCATATCTGGCAATTCAGCAACAGGTACTGGTCCAGTCGCGGTGGGTGCCGGTGGACAGCTTAGCGGTACAGGCACGATTCCAGGCGCCTTGACCGTTGCCGGTATCCTCAAGCCAGGTAATTCGCCCGGGTATCTGACCACCATGTCGACGGTCACGATGAACAACGGCTCGACGTATCTGCAGGATATTGCCGGCAAGCTACAAGCTGATCCGTCCACGCCCGTTGGTGCGACGGGTTATTACTCCTACATGTTTGTAGCGGGTAGTCCGTTTGTAATTAATGCTGGTGCTATTCTTTCTCCACGCATAGCAAATCTTTTTAGTCCTTCAGAGTCTGGATATGGCAGCGCGCCTTATATTCCTGTCCTGGGCGATCGCTTTCGTATCGTGACCGCTGATGGTGGCATCACAGGTAAATTCTCCTCCATCCTTCAGCCCGCGCAGATGACGGCAGGGACGCAATTCATTTCGTTCTACAACATGGCAGCTAGTAACAGTATCGATCTGTCTGTGATACCGACTTCATAC
>CAINDJ010000361.1 GCA_903847325.1 uncultured beta proteobacterium
TCAGGGATCGCATCCAGCGCATTACCGTGAATGATGATCAATGGTGGATTCTGTCCCCCTTGATGCGCGTAACGCATCTTGGGACGGAAAATACCCCTGCGAGGAGGTTGTTGTTGCTCAAGCGCCGCTTGCAACTCACGTGTGAGTTTTGGTGTGGAGAGCTTGGCAAAGGCAGCAGCATGCGCAGAATTGACCGAGCGCAGCAGATTGTTGACGCCCTGACCACGCAGGGCGGAAATGGTGTGCACACGAGCGAATGACAAAAAGCGCAGCTTACGATCGAATTCGCGTTGAATCCGCTCGCGCTGATCTTCGTCCAGACCATCCCACTTATTGATCGCAACCACTAACGCGCGACCTGTTTCCAGAATAAAGCCGGCGATATGCGCATCCTGATCGGACACCTCGTGCTGGGCATCAATCATCAGCAGGACAACGTTACTGGCCTCGATGGCCTGCAAGGTTTTAATCACTGAGAATTTTTCAATTGCCTCGAATACTTTGCCGCGCTTGCGCAGACCGGCAGTATCGATCAAGGTGTATTGTTTGCCCCCACGATCAAACTCAATCTCAATCGCATCACGCGTTGTGCCAGGCATATCAAAAGCAATCACGCGCTCTTCACCGAGCAGCGTATTGATCAGTGTGGATTTACCAACGTTAGGTCGCCCGACAATGGCAAGTTTGATGCGGTGTTCGAAGGGCTCTTCAGGGACGAAAAATTCGTCATCACCTTTGAGTACGGCCGCACTTGGCTCGGCATCATCGGCGTCAAACACCTCTGGTTCAGGCTCAGGCCCAAAACCCGTAAGCGCGATCTCAATGAGGTTAACGATACCTTCGCCGTGCGCAGCAGAAATCGCAACGGGCTCGCCCAAGCCCAACTCGTGGAATTCTGCCACAGCAGTACCGTGCAACATGCCTTCGGCTTTGTTGACACATAAAACAACGCGTTGACCGAGTTTGCGTAATAGACGTGCAATCTCGTGATCGTGCGCATTGAGTCCCGCACGCGCATCGACCAGGAAAATCACGACATCTGCTTCGGCAATGGCTTGCTGCGTCTGACGCGCCATCTGGTGCAAGATGCCGTCTTTAGCGACCGGCTCAAAACCACCTGTATCGACACAGATAAAAGGTTTTTCGCCTACCCTGCCCTCACCATAGTGACGATCGCGGGTTAAGCCGGAAAAATCAGCCACCAGCGCTGAGCGCGAGCGCGTCAGTCGATTGAACAGGGTCGATTTGCCAACGTTCGGGCGCCCGACCAGGGCAACTACAGGTTTAAATGACACGGATTAATTCAACACTATCATGATCAAGTTGCCGTCGCCCGTCTGGACGAGGACACCCTGGGTTGTTGCGAGCAACGGCGCGCGAATAGCGCCCCCACCCACAGAAAGTCTAGCCAGCATGCGGCCATCATCAGGCGCCATAAAATGGACAAATCCCTCAAAATCACCGACTGCAACAGCTGAACCGATTGCCGCGGGGCTTGTGACCCGACGGTAACGCAACGCGTCTTGTTTCCACGCGACGGTGCCATCCTGCAAATTGAATGCGGAAATGACATCCTGAGTATTCGGTGCGTAAGCATGACGATTATCAACCGTCATCCCGACATTACTGGAAAAAGGCTTACTCCAGACAGGTCGACCGCCTGCTGCAATGTCAAAGCAGATGATGCGCCCCTGATGCGCAACAGCACACAGCAAAGGTCCCACAATCGCTGGGGACCCCACCACATCATTGACGCGCTCAAGATCTGTCGAGCCTTTAGGGACTGCAACCACGCCTTCCCATTGGACGTCACCCGTCAGCGCATTGACGGCCATCAGTTTGCCACCGGGGATACCGCTGAGCACCATGCCTTCGATGAGTGCCATACGGGCAGGCGCACGTAACGTGAGGGACGGGCCTGGGCGTTGCACGCTCCAGATTCGCTCACCGGTTTCAGCATTAAAGGCCTGAATCCGATAGTCGCCACTACGCACTGCGACCACGCCAAATCCGACGACCGGCGGGACGACCACTTCGCTACTGGCTTTGGAACGCCATTTAACCTGACCGCTTTCGTCCAGAGCGATTACCGTACCGTCAGCTGCAACCACAGCAGTCGTTGTGCCATCACTCCCGACACCAGCGGTTAGTTTCTGGTCGAGTTTAATTTGCCAACCGACCGCACCCGAGCTTAAGTCATAACGTGCGACTGAGCCATCGCCAGAGGCTGCGTAGACCACGTCGCGAACAACGGCTGGCGCAAAGCCAATGCCTGCACCGCCACCAATGGCTGCTTTCCAGCCAATCTGCGCAGACAATCCAGCCTTGTACTCTTTGAGAGGAGCAGCATCATTACGTCCATCATCTCCGCTGAAAACACTACATCCGGCAAGCACAAATCCAGCAAACATCGCGGCAGAGACACGAGCGATACGCGAGAAGCATTTAGATTGCATCATCAGGCTCCCAAAGCATCGATTTTGAGTTTGACCACAGGCGCGAGCGGACTTGCAGGCCCCATCGCCTCAAGCGCCTTTTTCCAGGCATCACGGGCTTCGGCAGACTTGCCCTGCGCAGCCAGAATGTCACCACGACGGTCATCAAAGAGACCCACAAAGGCGGCCGGTGCATCGTTGATCTGGGCAAGCGCAGCATCGTATTCTTTTTGATCCACAAGCAGTCCGGCCAGACGTAATTTAGCAACCGGGACCAGCGCCATATTTTTGCTCTGCGCCAACCACTCTAACTGAGCACGTGCGGCAGGAATCTGATCTCGCGTTTGTAAGGCAGCGGAGGCGACCAGAGCACCGCGTGCAGCGTAATCGGTGGCAGCATACTCATCGCGCAGGGTTTTCATTGCGGCATTGATGCGCGCGACAGACTCATCGCCCGGCTGACGGGTGGCTTCTTCGAGGGCTTCGAAATAACCGCGCGCCTGTCCTGACTGGTGGTTTTGATACCACTGCCAGCCACGCCATCCTCCCAGGATGATCACAGCAATGAGCAGACCTGTTGATACGAGTGTGCCGTACTTGCCCCACCATGCACGCAATTGGTCTATTTGTTCCTGCTCTTCGAGATCGTATGCCATGCTCTTTAAACCTTATCTTTCAAAAAAGCCACCAAACTGTTCAGGGGCACTTGTTGTTGCATCGCGTCGTCAGATACGTCTGACTGACGCATCATTTTGACCGAAGCCACGCCCTTTGCGAGCTCATCGCCTGCAAGGATAACCGCAATCGACGCTGCGCTTGCGTCAGCACGCTTGAATTGCGACTTAAAACTTCCTGAGCCCGCATGTACCACGACCGAAATACCCTCGTCGCGCAATGCCTCTGCCAACACCGCAGCACGACGTTGTGCCTCATCGCCCTGCTGGACAATATAGACGTCGCATTCGGCCGGCGCTGGCGTATCAGGTTGCATCTGACCCCATAAATCAATCAGGCGCTCCATCCCGATGGCAAAACCTACCGCAGGTGCAGGTTTGCCGCCGAGCAATTCGATCAGGCCATCGTAGCGACCACCGCCGCAAATCGTCGCCTGCGCACCCAGACTATCCGTGATCCATTCAAAAACAGTCAGATTGTAATAATCCAGTCCGCGAACCATGCGTGTATTGAGCTGATATTTGATCCCTGCGTCATCCAGTCGCGCGCAGACCGCATCAAAATGTGCACGCGATTCCGTACCCAGAAAATCAAATAACCTCGGTGCGGCGTTGGCCATATCCTGCATCGCAGGATTTTTAGTATCCAGGACCCGCAAAGGATTGGTGTACATCCGGCGCAGGCCGTCCTCGTCGAGCACGTCTTTATGCTGCTCAAGATGCGTGATCAGTGCGGCACGATGCGCCGCGCGCTCCCCGGCCTGTCCTAGCGAATTAATTTCTAACCGCACATCGGTAATACCGAGCAGTTTCCACAACCGCGCGGCCATGACGATCATCTCAGCATCAATATCCGGGCCAGCCATTCCAAGGGCCTCGACGTCAATCTGATGAAACTGGCGATAGCGTCCGCGCTGCGGACGCTCGTGACGAAACACGGGACCCATCGCATACACGCGTTGCGTGCGGTCATAAAGCAAATTGTGTTCGATCGCAGCGCGTACCATGCCGGCCGTAAATTCGGGACGCATGGTCAGTGACTCGCCATTGAGAGAGTCCGTAAACGAATACATTTCTTTTTCAACAATATCGGTCACCTCCCCGATACCGCGTGTAAATAAACGCGTGTGCTCAAGGATAGGTGTGCGCATATTGCGATAACCATAAGCATGCAGCCAGTCGCGTACGATGGCCTCAAGCTGCTCCCAGCGGGCACTTGAGCCAGGTAGCGCATCATTCATGCCGCGGATCGCGGTGACTTTAGTAAAGGTTTGTGTCATGTGTAAAAATCAAAAACTGATGCAACTTAAACGCGCAACGCTGCGCCATAACGACGCGCGACATATTGTTCGACAATGGCCTGGAATTCCTGAGCTATGTTGTCGCCCTTTAGGGTGACAGTTCGCTCACCATCGACGAAAACCGGTGCGGCTGGAACCTCGCCGGTGCCCGGCAGACTAATCCCGAGATCTGCATGGCGGCTCTCGCCAGGCCCATTGACCACACAGCCCATTACGGCCACATTCATAGACTCAACGCCCGGATAGACATCTTTCCAGAGCGGCATTTGCTCACGCAGATAGGTTTGAATCTGAGAGGCTAAATCCTGAAAAACGGTACTGCTGGTCCGGCCACATCCCGGGCAAGCGACAACCATCGGGGTAAAGGCGCGCAACCCCATAGTTTGTAAAATCTCTTGTCCGACGATAACTTCGCGTGTGCGATCTCCGCCGGGCTCGGGCGTCAGTGAAATACGAATCGTGTCGCCGATACCTTCTTGCAACAATACGCTGAGCGCAGCGGTAGAGGCCACGATTCCTTTGCTGCCCATGCCGGCTTCGGTCAGGCCCAGATGCAAAGGATAGTCGCAACGCGAAGCTAAATCGCGATAGACCGAGATCAGATCCTGCACGTGGCTGACTTTGCAGGACAAGATAATCGCATCGCCCGGCAGTCCGAGCTCTTCGGCACGCTGGGCATTGCTAACGGCGGACACCACCAGCGCATCACGCATCACGGCCTGCGCATCGCGCGGGTGGGCTGACTTGCTATTTTCGTCCATCATGCGGGCGAGCAGTTCGTGATCGAGGCTGCCCCAGTTCACACCAATACGCACAGGCTTGTTGTGCAGGCAAGCGACCTCGATCATTTGCGCAAAATTATCATCGCGCTTTTTACCGCCGCCCATATTGCCTGGATTGATACGGTATTTTGAAAGCGCCTGGGCGCAATCCGGGAACTGGGTTAATAATTTATGGCCGTTGTAATGAAAGTCACCCACCAGCGGGACATATACGCCCATACGGTCGAGCTGCTCGCGAATCGCGGAAACTTCTTTTGCGGCCTCTGGGGTATTCACTGTAATGCGGACGATCTCCGAGCCTGCGCGGGCGAGTTCTTTAACCTGAATCGCCGTCGCGACGGCATCAGCTGTATCGGTATTGGTCATGGATTGAACCAATACTGGCGCATCGCCTCCAACGGTGACCGTATGGCCACCCCAGCTGATATTTACAGAGCGGGTGAGGTGCCTGGCAAGCGGTCCCATTGCACGGTCACCCGTCATTTAACAGCCCCAAGCATCCAGGCAGGCATCCAGCTTGTAGGAAAAATACCTTGCCACATGGCGATGCCGAGCGCAGCAATCACCACACAGAGAATGACAATAATCCACATCGAAGAGCTGGCAGAGCTGTTTTTCTCGGCATGATGCGCACCCAGCGTACGCGTGGAAGTGTGCGCAGAAATGCCGCCAGTGACTTTGCCAATATATGGCTGCAATACGTTTTCGATTGACGCGGAGTCCACACCAAGCAGACGTGCGTAGTTTTTCACTAAGGCTTTAAGCGCCAGACCTTTGGGCAAACGATCAAAGCTCTCTGATTCGAGTGCTTCGATGTGCTTGGCAGGAAACTTTAACCGCATCGAGACATCCTCAAGCGACAAGCCCCGGGCAATACGCAGTGCACGTAATGAACCCGCAGTTGTCATCAGCTCTGAGGGTGCCGGAGGCGATTCGTTTTTTAAGGGGCTCAGTAAATCTAAGTCGCTCATGCACGGATCTCCTTGATTGGAATCGATTTCTGCGCAGCCATTTTTTCGCTCAATTTGGTCCGGTCACGCACTTCGCCTGCGAGCTGACCACACGCGGCATCGATATCATCACCGCGCGTTTTACGCACGGTCGTGATGATCCCCGCATCGCTCAGATGTTGGGAAAAAATACGTATGCGCGCGGCATTTGACCGCTGCAAACCAGAACCGGGAAAAGGATTAAATGGAATCAGGTTGAATTTGCAATGCAGGCGACGCGCGATCTGAATGAGCTCACGGGCATGCTGATCTGTGTCGTTGACACCATCAAGCATCACATATTCAAACGTAATGAAATCGCGCGGGGCGAATTTCAGATAACGCTCACACGCCGAGAGCAACTCCTCAAGCGGGTATTTTTTGTTAAGTGGAACAAGCTGATCACGCAGCGCATCATTCGGTGCATGCAGGGATACCGCCAAGGCCACGGGACAATCCTGGGAGAGCCTGTCCATCATGGGCACAACACCCGAGGTCGAGACTGTCACACGTCTGCGCGATAAGCCATAAGCATTGTCATCAAGCATGAGTTTGACCGCTGCCACGACAGGCTCGTAGTTCAGCAAAGGCTCACCCATTCCCATCATCACCACGTTGCTGATGACGCGCGGGTCGGCTGAACTCTCAGCTAATGTGCCGGGCTCGGCACTCAAACGGGCCGATGCATGATCCTGCATGAGCTCGCGACGCGCCCACCAAAGTTGGCCGATGATTTCGGCGGTGGTGAGGTTGCGGTTAAAACCCTGATGCCCCGTCGAGCAAAACCTGCAAGCGACATTGCATCCAGCCTGACTGGAAATACAAAGCGTGCCACGATCGTCTTCGGGAATAAAAACAGATTCGATCGCATTGCCTTGGCCAACATCAAATAGCCATTTGCGGGTGCCATCGGTCGAGCGCTGCTGTGTCAATACAGGCGAAGCCTGTACGACACAGTGCTCGGAGAGCTGGGCGCGAAATTCACGCGCCAGATCGGTCATTTCGTCAAACTGGCTCACACCACGCTGATGCACCCATTTTTGCAATTGCCGGGCACGAAAAGGCTTGCCCCCCCACTGCCCAACTAATTGGGTCAGTGCAGAGGCATCAAGCCCAAGCAAATTGATCGGTTCAGGGTGCATGCGGATATCAGTGCATTAAAAAACGCAGCGAGTGAGGCGGGATGCTTCACGAGCTAGTCAGCCGTATTAACGGCTGTGAATGCTGATTTCTGGAAAGAAAAACGCGATTTCA
>CAINDJ010000362.1 GCA_903847325.1 uncultured beta proteobacterium
GGCATGAACCCGGCCTTGGTCCCAAACCCGACAATGGCCAAAAGAAAAATAATAGTTGGCATGGCTCCGACGGCAGCCAAAACAAATTAGGCGAATCTATAGGCAGCGAAATCCAAAAAAGTCTTGTCCTGCCAACCATTTAGCTGACAGGACGCATTCAAACAGGGCTTTAACGCCCACCTCGCGAGGACTTCGCAAAGCCAAGTTTCGATTCATGCGCAGACGCACCGCTCGGCTGCCAGTCATCCCCTCTTGGTCCCGAACGAGGCTTGCCTGGAGCTTTACCTGCGGTACGCGGACGAGGACTTCCTGCGCCAGGGGCTGCAGATGGACCAGATTTGGCCGGGCCGCGCGGACCTGTCGGTCGACCCGTGCGTGCGCCCGGACCACCTGCAGCACCTTGCGGACGCGGACCGCCCGGCCCTCTTGGGCCACGGGGTTTTGCCTGATAGGGTGCCGAAGCACCTTGCTCACCTGTTTGCTCAAAACCGGGCGCCTGATCGGCTCTCGGTGGACGCGGGCCTCTGGGACCTGACGACCTTGCCTGTCCGGCAGGACGCCCCGGGCCGGTGCCCGCCTGACCAGGACGCCCCTGACCCGCCGGACGCCCTTGCCCGGGTCGACCCTGTCCTGGTCGCCCCGAACCAGACTGTGTTCGGCCGCCTCGACCGGAACTTGTTCCCTGAGGATGACCGTTTGCGTAGCCCCCCCCCACGGTCAGCACGGTAGGCCCGACCGAATCCGAAGGGTGTCTGAAGGCCGCGGGCTTATCCATACGCCCTCCCTGAATATTGCCTCGACGCCCAACCCGCGCACCGTTCGTACCGTTTTGCTCCAGGGTACCAAAACCCGGAGGCAATGCTCCCTCATGAGAAACCGGCTGACGCGGACCACGCGAGCGGCCATCGGCGCCCTCTTCTTCGTCACGCAGCAGCCCGACCTGGATCATCAGTGCGGACACAATCTTAGGATCGAGCTCCTCCCAACGGCCGCGTCGTAACGTGGTCGGTAAAACGATGTCACCAAAGCGGGTACGAATCAACCTGCTTACGGTCAAACCGATTGCCTCGAACATACGGCGGACTTCGCGGTTACGACCTTCATTCAGGGTGACGCGATACCAACGGTTACTGCCTTCACCGCCAATGAATTCAACCATACCAAAACTGGCCGGCCCATCATCAAGCATCACGCCCTGAATTAACTGCTGACGCTGCTCAGGGCCCAACTCGCCCAATACACGCACAGCATATTCGCGCTCATTGCCGTAACGGGGATGCAGTAAACGATTCGACAAATCACCTGACGTTGTCAGGATCAGCAAACCCTCTGTATTTAAATCGAGTCGGCCAATGGATAGCCACTTACCGACTTTCATCTTAGGCAAACGCGCAAACACATTCGCACGGCCATTGGGATCGTCATGACTGACAATCTCACCCGCAGGTTTGTGATAAAGAATGACACGAGGTGGCTTGCGCGTATTGGTGCGCGTCACAGGCTTGCCATTGACACGCACCGTATCGTTCGCACCGACGCGCTGACCGATATGCGCAGGCTCGCCATTGACGGAAACGCGACCGGCAATAATCAACTCTTCCATTTCACGTCGTGAGCCAACCCCAGCATCTGCCAAAACCTTATGCAACTTAGGCATCAGTAAATCACTGTTGAGATACTTATTCAGTCGCTGCTCAATGCGATCCGCGCCGCTCAGATATGACAACGCCTGTTCAGCCTCTTTCTCTGCCAGTACAGGATCGCCGAGATCAACAGTATCAGTGTCAGGTTCGACATATTCAGCAACGGCTACACGCGGTACGCGAGGCGCTCTGGGTGCTCGCGGTGCGCGAGGTGCCCGTGGAGCATGCACGGAGGGCGTTGTATGTGTTTCATGTGTAGCGGTTGGCTCCACATCACTTGCGACAGCAACACTCTGCGCCTCATCGCCAGCCTCTGGCGCATCACTGCGACGACGACGAAAAGGCGTGCGCAACTTACGGCCGCGCGGCTTGGCATTTGCTTGCGTCGCTTCGGGCGCAGCATCCTGCTCATGACCTGCAGTGTCAGCTGATGTTTGATGATCAGCAATAGGTTGTTCTGATTGATTGGTATTAGTCACTTGGACTCCGGGTTGAATTCATTAGTTTGCAAGGGTGCTGACGAGCCGGTTAGAACGTCTTGCATATCCTGCGTATCCGAGGGCTCTTGAGCCTGATTTTCTGTTTGATCTTCTGTTTGATGATGAGCAACGTCTGCTGCCTCACCGTCATCAATATCTGTATCCGTATCTATTGCGATATCTGCAACATCAACTTCTATCTCTGCATCTATATCTATATATGCAGATGCTTCCGTTTCCGTTTCCGTTTCCGTTCCTGCAACTAAGGCAGGATCTATATCTGACTCTGCATCCAGGGAGGCATCGGCAATCATTTCTTCGCCGATCCCTGCGTCGGGTGCTGCGTCCTGAATCAAACTCCCCTGCCCCTCTGCTGTGGCATCAAGCGCCAAAGACTGCGAGGCATCACCCGGCAAGGCAGCAAGCGCCTCATTGATTGCAATAGAACCTAGCGCTGGCAGCTCATCAAGCGCACGCAGCCCCAGATCATCCAGGAACTGCTTGGTAGTGCCAAGCAGGCCCGGACGGCCAGGACCGTCACGATGTCCAATGACCTCGATCCAGCCACGATCTTCGAGTGTTTTAATAATCTGCGAAGATACCGTGACACCTCGGATATCTTCGATATCACCACGGGTGACTGGCTGGCGCCATGAAATGATAGCAAGCGTCTCCATCACCGCACGCGAGTACTTGGGAACACGTTCAGGATTGAGGCGCTCGAGATAACGCTGCATCGATTCGCGACTCTGAAAACGCCAGCCACTCGCAAGCTCAACCAGTTCCATTCCACGATCAAGCCAGGCCTGCTGCAATGTCTCAAGAGAAATTTTTATTTGTTCATTGCTTATTTCTTCTTCAAAGAGCTTACGCAACTCCGAAAAGGGCATAGGCGAAGGCGCGCAGAGCAGCGCGGCTTCTAGCACTAGAGTAGCTTCATGATCATTCATAAGCGTTTATTTCCTTAAGTCTTACCGGCGACTTGTTCCGGATCGTGAAATGCGGTATACTTCTTTTCATCAGACGCGGGGTGGAGCAGTCTGGCAGCTCGTCGGGCTCATAACCCGAAGGTCGTAGGTTCAAATCCTGCCCCCGCAACCAAATACAACTGGTCGATCGCTTAGGCGCTCGGCCAGTTTTATTTTCAGCTGCAAGTTCAGTATTAATAAGTATTTTTCTAAAAGATTCAAATCTGATTCTCGCTGAAATAAACACATCTACGGTTCTAAGTAGACGTTGCCGAACATTCCCAAACATTTAAATCTGGCCCGCACCGCGCGCATGCATATGTCACAAGTTAAATGTGTCAGATACACGGATTCATCAACAGATGCGCCGCATGCAAAGCA
>CAINDJ010000363.1 GCA_903847325.1 uncultured beta proteobacterium
AATTTTATTTTCATAGATGACCCATTACCTCAAGGTGAGTGGAATTGATTTACTTAGGCGTCCTGTGTATAATGTCTACGGTTTTGACTGGAGACGGAGGGGAAGTGATGAAGGATTCCGAGATACGAAGCGTACTCCCGGCCTCGATGTTCGTCCTCTTCTTCAGCGCGTGCTTCGTCATGACGCTGATCTACTGTGCAGTGACCAGTCTCCAGATCGTGCCGGGTCTCTCGCTGGCCCCCCTCCACCAGCTCAAGGATAGAATTGCCCAGCTGGGCCCCATCCCGCGGGTGTTCGCCTCCGCGCTGGCGATCGGGCTTGCGGGAGGGATTGGCGGTACACTTCTCGCCCTTCTCTACAACGTGTTCGCGGGTATCGTCGGGGGAGTACGAGCGGATATTTCCGAACGGGAAAAGCAGTAGCGCGCCCGTAGCTCAATTGGATAGAGCGTTTGGCTACGGACCAAAAGGCTGGGGGTTCAACTCCCTCCGGGCGCGCCATAACTACAGTGATAAGTGATTAGTGATTAGTGATTAGGGATAAGCAGATACAGAGTGTGGCCCAAAGTTTGAAACTGAAGGCATGAAGAAGCCGCAAACGAAATGGCCGGCTACCGAAACGGATGTCACCCTCCTAAAAATGGAACCCTCCAGCCGGAAGATCGCCCACTACATGCAGGAGGCGATCAAGGAAGCCGAAAAGGCATTTGAGAACGGAGAGGTGCCGGTCGGTGCGGTGATTGTGCACGAGGGGCGCATCATCGGAAGGGCGCACAATCAGGTGGAACAACTCAAGGATGCGACCGCACACGCTGAGATGATTGCCCTCACACAGGCCTCTGAGGCTCTCGGCGATTGGCGACTGGAGGGAACCGATCTTTACGTTACCAAGGAGCCCTGTCCGATGTGCGCAGGGGCGATTGTGCTCTCGAGGGTGAAGCGGGTGGTATTTGGCGCCAGGGACGAGAAAGCAGGCGCAGCAGGTACGAAGATGAACATTCTTAGCGATGGTTGCCTGAATCATAAGGTAGAGGTTGCGGCGGGAGTGGAAGAAAATCAGTGCAGGGAATTGCTCCAGTCATTTTTTAAAAAGAGGAGTCTGGACTGACGTATATAAAAATTTAAAAAATGAATTGTGTGAGAAATTTGGATCTTCTGTTTTAGTTAAAAAAACAGCTAGTGATCTGTCTGCGGCTCAAAAAAACGAAATCAGTAGCACTCTCCAAAATGCTTTTAAACAGCATCAGCAAGGCGATATCGTTCTGGCTAGGGCCTTGTACGAAAAAATCCTGACGATCAATCCAGATCATTTTGATGCGTTGCAGTTACTCGGCGCGATCATTGCTCAAACGCCCGACAAGTTCGATGCGCATGAGTTGATCCAGCATGCTCTGGAAATCGATCAAAGCAACCCAGTGGTATTCAATAATTTGGGTAATGTGCTCAATGAACTTCAACGTTATGACGAGTCGATAGATGCTTATGAGCGTGCAATTGAAATCCGGCCTGACTATGTTTTAGCGCATTTTAATTTAGGCGGAATCTATAAGAAAATCAAACAACCAGAGCTTGCGCTAGCCTGTTATGACCGGGTAATCGAACTGGATCCAGAGCACCTGGACGGGTATTACAACCGCGGCGGTATTCTCAAAGAACTTAATCAACATGAACGCGCACTTGAGGATTATGACCAGGCAATTCGTCTCAAGCCTCAGAACTTTTTATTACACTCGAATCGTGGTGCTGCTTTGCACGGTCTGAACAGACTCAAGGAAGCACTTGCCAGCTACGATCAGGCGATCACGGTCAAGCCGGATGCCGCGGAGGTGTTGTTAAATCGAGGCGTCATCTTAAAAGAATTGATGCAGCATGAGTTGGCGCTCAAGAGCTATGACCGAGCGATCGCAATTAAACCTGAGATTTCCGAGGCCCACTCTAACAGGGGCGTGTTGCTCCAGGAGCTTGGCAGACATCACGAGGCATTAGAGAGTTACGAATCCGCGATCAAATTAAAGCCTGACTCGGTAGAAGCAAATTGGAATAAAGCTTTATCACTGCTGTTGACTGGTCAGCTCGAAAAGGGTTGGGAGCTCTATGAATATCGTTGGAGCAGGGCGGTTCCATCTTCACCGTTGCGCGGGTTTAAACAACCGTTGTGGCGAGGCCATCAGTCACTGGCGGACAAAACTATATTGCTTTATGGTGAGCAAGGCTTTGGGGACTCCCTGCAATTCTGTCGTTATGTGAAATATGTCGCACAGCGCGGCGCACGCGTCGTACTGGAAGTCCCGCGTCCGCTGGTGAATTTGCTGGCGAAGCTTGAGGGGGTCTGGAAAATATTCGCGACGGGTGATGCATTGCCGGACTTTGATTATCAGTGTCCGTTGATGAGCTTGCCATATGCCTTTAAAACGAATCTGAATAATATTCCTTCGCCTCAGGCATATTTAAAAAGCGATCCACGAAAGATCGCCTCATGGAATGAATTGTTAGGCGAAAAAATTAAGCCTAGGATCGGTCTGGTTTGGAGTGGGAGTGCAGCACATAAAAACGACGTGAATCACAGCATCGTACTGGACGAGCTGTTGCCTAATTTACCTAGACAGTTCCAGTATGTGAGCCTGCAAAAAGAAGTCCGTGCGCCGGACCTAGTTACGTTAGAAAATAATCCAGAAATCCTGAATTTTTCTGAGCATATTTTAGACTTTACCGATACAGCTGCGCTGGTTGAATGCATGGATTTGGTGCTGACGGTTGATACGAGTGTGGCACATCTGAGTGCCGCTTTAGGTAAAGCAACCTGGATCATGTTGCCGTTCGTCAAGGATTGGCGATG
>CAINDJ010000364.1 GCA_903847325.1 uncultured beta proteobacterium
CGCATTCTTTGAGGGCGTGCGTTCTATCCAGCAACGCTCGCGTGCAAATGGATACGTTGGTAAAACAAGACGTTTAAAAATCGACACATCCAGATGCCAAGACTGCCAGTCTACCTGAGCACCGCGTTGCCATACGCTTGCGAGAAGTTGTGCGTCTTTATGTTGCAAGGCATGCGCTAATTCACGCTGTAAAGCTGGTGCGTTTTTCAGCGTCTCATCCGTATGATGAACAAGTGGCTGCTGCAAAAATGCACGCATGGACCCAATGGCTTGCGTGATGTCATGCGCGACAACAGCCCAGCGTGTGGCGTACGCATCACGCCCCACCTGCAAGGTATAGGCGGCATCGTACAGTGTCCATGCCTCCTGTGGAGCACTCAACATCCAATGATACAGATCACTCACTGACTGCAGCAATCTATCTTCATCTTTGGCAGAGACAACAAGTATTACAGGTCCAGCAGGAAGATTACGCAACACAGAAGCTTGCTGATACTCCTCGATAATCACATGTGCATTGGCACCACCCGCACCAAAGGCGCTTACGCCCGCTATCCTTGGTGACTCTGAGCCATCAGGGTTTTGTCTTCGCTGCCAGGGTTTGCGCCCAGTTGAGACACTAAATGGCATCGAGGCAAAGTCAATATTTGGATTAAGTGGCTCTGTGTGCAGAGTCGGGGCGATTTCTCCGTGCTGCATCTGCAGTAAAACCTTGATCACTCCGGCAATACCCGCCGCGCCCTCAAGGTGACCAATATTGGATTTGACTGAACCAATGGTACGCGTTGCATCTCCCAGCTGAGAACGACCAAAAGCACGAGACAGGCCATTGACCTCCACAGGGTCACCCAGGGAAGTTCCAGTTCCATGAGCCTCTACGTAGCTAATATCACGAGGCTGAGTGCCCGCGCGCGCCATGGCTGCTGAAATCGCCAATCCCTGTGAAACAGGATTGGGGACGGTGTATCCACTTGTTCTTCCACCATGGTTCAGGGCTGAGCCGCGAATAACGCCCCAAATATTATCTCCATCTGCAATCGCTTTTTCCAGGGGTTTTAACAACACGGCACCCACCCCCTCACCAGGAACGTAGCCTGTACCACCAGAGCCAAAACTACGGCATCGCCCATCTGTCGACGCGAAACGTCCCTGCGAAAGCGTCAGGAATTTGTTAGGGTGAATGCTGACATTGACGCCACCAGCAATGGCCATTTCGCAGTCACCAGAACGGATTGCCTGAACAGCAAGGTGTATCGCCGTGAGCGAAGACGAACACATTGTGTCCAAAGCCATGCTCGGGCCAATTAAATCCAGCGCATAAGACACACGATTTGCTACAGAGGCGTAAAAGGAGGCCGTTGCCAGAACATTACCGCGCTCGGTTTCCTCAACGCCAAGCAACTGATACTCGCCATACATGGTGCCAGCATAGACACCGACATTGCGTCCCGCAAGTGATGAAGGCGCGTAGCCCGCAGATTCTACGCACGACCACGCGGTTTGCAGAAAAAGGCGCTCCTGCGGGTCCATGAACGACGCTTCGCGAGGCGAAATTCTAAAAAATAACGGATCAAATTTATCTACATCGGAGATAAAACCGCCCCACTTGGCATAAAGACTGCCATAGCGGGTGTGATCTGAATCGTACAAATGACGCCATGCAAATCTGTCATCTGGAATTTCCTCAATGCAATCACGACCTGAAATAAGGTTTTCCCAAAACTCAGATAGAGACTCCGCTTTAGGAAAACGACCTGAAACACCAATGATGGCAATAGCATCGCCATGATCATTTCTGGGAGCTGCAGCAGGCTGGTACTGAGCTTGGAGTTGGGGCTGCGGTGGTTGCCCGGACTGCGGTGGTTGCTCGGACTCGGACTGAGCAGGCACATTCCTGATGAATGCATTTGCATAATCGGCCTGTAAACGTTGAGCAAGCTCACCAACGGTCCGGCATTCAAAGAATAAAGTTTTAGGTAACTCTCCCAAGTCCACCTCAAGCAACCGGGTCAACTGCATGGCCATAATCGAATCGACACCGTAACGCTCGAAACGGTCGTCAGGGTTGATCTGGTCAGCGTTGAGTTTGAGTTCTGTTGCAAGAATAGACGTCAAATATTCAATCGCCACACCATCTGGCAACGCAGCAGCAATATGTGACTGAGTCGCAGATGAAATAGACTGATGCAGACTCACCTGAGTAAATGAGGCAAGTATCCGCTGCGCGTTACCAGAAAGTGGCAAAACCCGACTATGCTCGAAAGAGGTGCTCACTACATACTTAAGAACCTCCAGGGCGCTATCGGTCTCGATCGGTAAGATACCGAGCTGATTCCACAAGGCCTCAGTGGACTCTGGCGAAGCGCGCATGCCACCATCACGCCACAGGCTCCAGTCTATCGAAATGGTTTTACCTGAACACTGCCCAGCTTTACGCTTAACCTCCCTTGTTTGAGCAAAGTAATCCAGATAGCGACTGGCATAAGCATATAAACCCTGACCTAAATTACCCAAGGTCGCAGCCGAGGAAAATAAAACAAAGAAATCAAGTGGCAGGCCATTCAACGCGCGATCCAGATTCACAGCGCCCTGAATCTTTGGGCCTGTCACGACAGAGAGCATGGCGGGCGTCTGCGATGCAATCAAACCATCGCGCAATACTCCTGCCATGTGCAAAACACCGTCAATCTGCCCAAAGCGATGCAGTGCTGTTTGAACGCCATTCTGCACCGACTGCGCCTCAGACACATCGACCTGTAACGCCAAAACTTCAGCACCACACTGTTCAAGCGTCCGTATCCATGCAGGTTCAATCGCACTTCTGGAAAACAGTACCAGACGCGCCTGATATTTTGTAGCAAGCTCTTGGGATAACTTGCGCGCGATCGCACCTGAGCCACCCGTTAATACATACACACCTTTCGCTTTAAAACTGTCTGCGTACCCGCTTGGCCAGTTCTGCTGAATCAACGAGACGCGGCTAGGACGCCCACCCTGCCAGACAGACTCTTGCATTCCAGTTTGATGCGCACGCCATTCCTGAACAAGACCGCGTACAACACCGAAACGATCGGACCAATCTGCAAAGCCAACACTTTTTATCGACTTTCCCGGGTTTTCAAGTGAAAAAGTACGCCATAAAGCAGCTAGCGCTGCGATTTCCGCAATCTCGTAGTGATCCCCAACAGGATGTGCAAACAAGATAAAACGCTTAGCAGCATCCGATGCCAGGGCACGTGCAGCACGGAGCACATCCATAATGGTGTTGGGCGTCAGGTCGGCCATAATCAGCACAGCAGCCTGAGGAGCATTGATTAAGGCCGAAGACAACGTGGCAGCCTCAATGAATGCGGCGTGTGCAAACTCGCGTGCTATCACTTCGCGCCATGAGCCCCCCCCTACAACGAGAAGCTGTTGTAGGACTGCCCCACGCATGGGATCGGCAATGTCATCATCCGACAGATCAAAAACAACTTCTTCCTGATTGGGAACCAATAGCACAGGACGAGCAGCTGACGGGCTGATTGAAGCTTGATCTAATGGCAGTATGTCTTGCGAAGTGAACGACTTGGCACTGAAGCCATGCATCTTAACGAGTATGCGACCTGAGGGATCGAGAAGGTCAATATCAAATTTTTCAACATCACCCGATATGGCAGCACGTCGGACATGCACCCATATTTTTTCCGGCAGTGAAGCAAAAATCTCCAGACGTTCTATCGCAAATGGCACCCGGGTACTTTTGAGCAACCCTTTGTGCTCCATTGCAACGATGGCTTGTGTCGAAGCATCCAGTATGGATGGATGCAGTACAAAAGCTGCGACATCGCCTGCGCTGGCGGGCAGGTTCAGCTCTGCCAACACCTCGTCTTTGCTTGCATAGGCGTTCTGGATCACCCGAAACGCTGGCCCATACGCAAGTCCGGACTGTGCTAAGAAACGATAGATATCGGAACCAGAATGCTTGACATGGCAGCGCGCTCTGATCGCATGCACATCGACATTGCCATCAGAAAATTCCAGCCGAGTGCCTTGCAATGATCCTTCAGAATGTATACCGGCTTCACTTTCAATCACAAAGTGCATAGCTGCAGGAGATCGTTGCTCAAATCGGATTGTCAGCTGGATTGGCTGTAGGTTTTGAATAATGGGACGCAACCACGCCATATTCGTGACAATCGTCACTGGCTCTCCAAGCGCAAGGGATCCGGCAGCGCGCGCCATTTCGATACTAGCCATACCTGGAAGTACTCTCTGGCCACCAACGATGTGGTCGGCCAGATAAAACTCAGTTCCATTTAAACGTGTTGTAAAACGAATCGCTCTGATATCAGAACAATTTTGGTCAACGAGAGGATGCAGCTTAACGCTATGAACAGAACCGGATTCAGTCTTACGCTTAATTCTGTACTGAGCGCGTATAAATGGGTGGCCTGGCAGAGAAATTCTGTTCGCAGTCCGGTCAGTCGGCCAGGATACCTGTATTCCTTTCATGAACGACCTGGCTAGTTCGCCAGAAGATCCTTCCGGCAGCGCCACACCATGCCCTTGAACAAAGCGATTCAATTGTTCACACAAGTCCACAATTGAAGTGGCCAGAAATATCTGCCGATACTCCAACGCGTCGCGCCCAGCCTGCAACGTATGCGCGACATCACACAGTCGGGGATGTTTAGGTGCATCCGGACTGAGCCTGGCGAGCAACTCAGAAGCCATTATTAACAAAGCGTCTTTTGATCGCGCTGACAACGGGATCAGCCAAGGGCCAGTTAATACGTCATTTTGCACACGTTCAGGTGCCTGTTCAATGACCATATGCACATTCGTGCCACTAAAACCAAAAGAGCTCAGCGCGGCACGTCTAGGGGCTACGCCACTCCAATCTCGCAAATCCTTGTTAATCACAAATGGTGAACGTTCAAAATCGAAATGACTAGTTGGCCGATGTGCATGCAATGTAGGAGGGATTTCTTTATATTTCAACGCCAAAAGTATCTTAACTAGCCCAACGATTCCTGCTGCAGCCGAGGCATGCCCGATATTTGATTTAACCGACCCTATTGCACAATACCCTGTGCGGTCGGTGGCTCGTCGAAAGCTCTCTTCGAGCGCTTTCAATTCAACCGGGTCACCTAGAGGTGTGCCAGTCCCGTGTGCCTCAATCATGGTGATTGTTTCAGGCGATATACCGGCACGTGCGTAAACGGATAACTCAAGATCACGCTGCGCTTTACCATTTGGCGCAGTAATGCCGTTGGACTTACCATCCTGATTCATACCAGAGGCAAGAATCACACCATGAATCACATCACCATCAGCGATCGCATCCGATAGTCGTTTGAGCACCACCGCAGCAACGGCTTCTCCTGGAACCATACCGTCGGCATCGCCTGAAAATGCCTGGCAACGACCGGTTGCCGAAAGCATTCCGGCACGACTCATCATTAAATACGGACGCTCGCTTAAATATAAATTAACGCCACTGGCGATCATCAAATCCGCATCACCATCCGCTAATGCCCTCGCTGCGAGGTGAACAGCACAGAGTGAGGAAGAACACGCCGTATCAACAGCCAGTGTGGGGCCTTGCAGGTTAAGCAGGTACGCCAGTCGCGCAGGTAACATCGAGATAGAGTTGCCGACCATGACTGGTCCGGTTCGTGAAGCAAGCGCCGGACTATTAATCAGCTCAAGATACTCGTTACCCTGTTGGCCAACTTAGATTCCACAACGTTTTCCTGACAGACTCGAAGGCGCTAATGCGGCGTCTTCAAGAGCTTTCCAGCAAACCTCAAGTAACTTTCGTTGCTGAGGA
>CAINDJ010000365.1 GCA_903847325.1 uncultured beta proteobacterium
GGTTTCCACCTTTGCGACGACGCATGTCCCACAAAACAGGAAACAGGGCATAAATCTCGTCCGGAATGACCTTGTCTTTATCGTTTTCCAGGCCTGTCTGAATATTCTCCTCAACAGTCAATGTAGGGAAGATCATCCGGCCCTGTGGCACATAAGCAATACCCTTTGCGACACGACGGTAGCTTTCGTCACGGGTCACATCCTGGCCATCAACTGTGATCGAGCCGCTTTTGGTCGGCAACAAACCAATCAGACTCTTAAAAAATGTAGTCTTACCCATACCATTGCGACCCATGATCGCGACAGTCTCCTGCTTACCCGCCTCAAGGTTGATACCGTGCAAGGCTTCGCTTTGACCGTAAGCAACGTAGAGATCTTTTACGCTTAGCATGTCAGGTCTCCTAGTGTCCGAGATAAACTTCAATAACCGTTGGATCGCTTTGGACTTTATCCATCGATCCCTCAGCCAAAATCTTGCCCTGGTGCATCACGGTCACCTTGTGAGCAATCTTCTTCACAAATTCCATATCGTGTTCAATGACGATTACGGACCGGTTATTTGAAATGCGTTTGAGCAATTCCGCGGTGAGTTCTCGCTCACGCACACTCATCCCGGCGATTGGCTCATCAAGCATCAATAACTCAGGCTCTTGCATCAACAACATGCCGATTTCAAGCCATTGCTTCTGACCATGTGAAAGCAAGCCCGCTTCGGTTTTCAACGTTTCGGTCAAACCAATTTCCAGTGCGACGGATTCGACTTTGTCTTTAACTTCATCGTCACACTTAAACAGTAGCGCTCCAAAAACGGAACGCCCTTTTGGATAGGAAACTTCCAGGTTTTGAAATACCGACAAATTCTCATAAATGGAAGGTGTCTGAAATTTCCGGCCGATACCTTTTCTAACCCTTGCATACTCTGGCAGCACCGTCATCTCTTCGTTTTTGAATTTGATGCTGCCCGCAGTTTCTTTTGTTCGACCACAAATCATATCGAGCAAGGTGGTCTTGCCGGCGCCATTAGGTCCGATAATGACGCGCAATTCATTTTTATCGACATACAGATTCAAACTGTCGATAGCTTTAAAACCATCAAAAGATACAGTCAGGTCTTCTATCGCCAATACAAAGTCGGTGCTGCTACTCATGGCGCACTCCTTCTGATTACTAAGTCTGCTGCATCGGTTGTCGAAGGCACTGCAATGGCTGAAGCCGAATCCGCTTGCACCGCTTGCGCAGCCTCGAGATCACCTTCGCTTTCAAGCTCAATCAAACGTTGTTTGATCATGCGGCGCTCTGTCGATTTACGAATCCACCAGGGTTTAATGTGCGATTCAAACAATCCAGCCAAGCCATACGGAAAGGCCATCGTCACACCAATAAACAGTGCAGCCATTAGAAACAACCACAAATCAGGGAAATTCTCGGAGAAAACCGTTTTGCTCGCATTGACCAGCAAGGCGCCATAGACAGCCCCTACCAGACTGAGTCGGCCGCCCACCGCACATAAGATAACCAGTTCGATCGAAGGTACGATGCCGACAAACGACGGAGACATAAAACCCACCTGGAGTGCGAAGAACGCACCACCAATACCGGACACCCCTGCTGCGAGACAAAATGCGGCAACTTTAAACATCGATACGTCGTAACCGGAGAAGCGAACACGATCCTCTTTATCACGCATCGCCAGCAGCAGCGTACCGAATTTACTGCGCTGGATGTAAGTGCCTGCGATCACACACAGCAACAGCGTTATGCAACAAGCGTAATACAGAATTATTTTTGCCTCATCCGTACGCGTATCCCAGCCACTCATCGTTTTCAGATCGGTCATGCCGTTCACACCACCGGTGTAACCTTGCATACCAATAATCAACGTTGTCATGATCAACGCGACAGCCTGTGTGATGATCGCGAAATACACACCACCCACTCGGCGCTTGAACATTGCGTAACTCACAATGAATGCCAGTAAAGAGGGCACTGCGATGACGGCGATCAGTGAGAATGTCAGGCTTTTAAACGGTAACCACCAGATTGGTAACTCAGTCAGCTGATTCCAGTCCATAAAGTCAGGGATGCCTGGAGTCGACTGGATTTTTGTGGTGATCGGATCTGAGGCCTCAAGTTTGAGAAACATGGCCATGCAATAGCCACCCAGACCAAAAAATACGCCTTGGCCTAAACTTAAAATCCCACCCCAGCCCCAGAGAACAACCAGTCCAATGGCGACGAAGGCGTACGTCAGATACTTACCGACCAGATTCAGTCGAAAATTATCTAACAGTACGGGGAAAACTACTAGCAAGACGACGGCGAGTATTGCGATACTCAACACGCCTGGTTGCTTGAGCAAATTCTTGATTGATTGCATGAGAGTCGGCTCCGGTATACGAGTTGATGATTAGCGTCGGATCTTCGAGGCGAACAAGCCCTGAGGACGTACCATCAGAACGATGACGATGACGGATAGCGTAAAGACCTTGGCCATCGAGCCAGTCATGAAAAACTCGCTAATTGATTGTGTCTGTGCGATCAGGAAGGCCGAGAATGCAGTCCCCAGCAGACTTGCTGCGCCACCGAAGGTCACAACCAGGAACGCATCGACGATATATAGAGATCCGGAGGTAGGACCTGTCGATCCAATCGTTGTAAATGCAGCACCCGCAATACCTGCGATACCGCAACCAATTGCAAAAGTAAGTTGATCGGTTTTCTTTGTATTGATACCGGTGGCGTTCGCCATCGGACGATTGCTGACCGTAGCACGGACACGCAGACCCCAACGACTTTTGTACAAGGCAACCATCACGCCTGCCGTAACCAGCAAGGTCAATGCCATCACAAACATTCCATTAATCGGAATATCCAGGCCCTCTTGTGGCGCCCATGAGCCCATCAACCAATCTGGCAGGGTTGGGCTCACTTCTTTAGGACTAATAAATGTTCTGAAAACCTGCTGCATACCCAGGCTTAAACCCCAGGTTGCCAGCAGAGTATCCAGCGGACGCTTGTACAAATGACGGATAAGCGCCCATTCCGCGATCCAGCCACCAATAAAAGCAAAAATAAAGGCAGCAACGATCGCGAATGGAAAGTAGGCCGGCATAAAGCCGGGCGCATACTTTTCGGTTAACGTTGAGCCAAGATAGACGGTATAGGCACCAATCGCCATGAACTCACCGTGAGCCATGTTGATCACACCCATCTGACCGAAAATGATCGCCAGGCCGAGCCCCATCAGGAGCAGCACAGCAAACAGGCTCAGACCCGCAAAACCCTGCATCAGGGCAATATTGAGCACTTCAGACAGTTCCATCTTGACTCCTTGACTCAAACATTAACCATTAACTGCTTA
>CAINDJ010000366.1 GCA_903847325.1 uncultured beta proteobacterium
CTTTGCCCGTACGCACAATTTCACCGTGCTCCAACGCATAGGCTTGGTGCGAAAGCTTAAGTGCCAGCCGGGCATTTTGTTCAACAAGAATAATTGACATCCCTGCCTGCTGATTTAAACGCTCGATCGCGGCCGCAATCTCAGCCACAATTTTCGGGGCAATTCCCAAAGATGGTTCGTCAAGCATCAAGAGTGCTGGTCGAGCCATCAGTGCGCGTCCTATCGCAACCATCTGCTGCTCGCCTCCCGACAGAGAGCCCGCCAACTGATCGCGGCGCTCATGGACACGGGGAAACAAGGCATAAATTTCTTTAAGAGAAGCCTGAACGTCACTGCTGGAGCGAACCGTATGGGCTCCTACAAGCAAATTATCCAATACGGTCATTCTGCCAAAGAGACGACGCCCCTCAGGCGATAAGGCCAGCCCGCGTGCGACGCGATTAGCTGAGGCCTGGGCGTTAAGCAAGTCGCCTTGCATGCGGATTGAGCCACTCGTGACATCAACCAAACCCATCAGCGCCTTAAGCGTAGTGCTTTTTCCCGCACCATTGGAACCAATCAGCGCGACGATCTGCCCTGGCTCGACAGCAAAGCTAATGCCACGAACCGCTTCGAGTGGGCCATAACGGACCACAAGGCGATCCACCTCAAGCATGGGCATAATCTGGCGCTCCAAGGTAGGCTTCGATGACAGCCGGGTTTTCTCTGATTTGCAAAGGGGTGCCTTCGGCAATTTTTTCGCCTTGCACCAGCACGACAATCCTCTCACACAAGTCCATCACAAGCGCCATATGATGTTCAACCAGCAATAGGGTCAGACCATATCGCTGCTGGAGATGTTTAAGCAGACGCCCTAGCTCGTTGCATTCCTCGTGATTCAAACCGGCGGCGGGTTCATCAAGCAACAGGATCGTGGGCCGACTCGCTAATGCCACGGCGATACCGAGTTTCTTTTGTAAACCATAGGCCAGAGATCCTGCGGGTACGTCACGCCAGGCCTGCATATCGACCTGGTTCAGGATTTCATCGATTTCGCTTTGCACTTGGTCTAAACGCAACAAACCGGTGCGTCGTCCTGTCAGTCTGGCAACGGTTGTGCCTTCCAGGCGAGACAACATGCCTCGGTAAATATTTTCCGCAACGCTGACCTCTGGATACGTAGATGTGGACTGGAAGGTTCTGGCCAACCCGCCTACAACCACTTTACTTGGAGGACCTCCAGTAATATCCTGGCGATCAAAAATGACCGACCCGGAAGATGGTGGCATGGTGCCGCTGATAACGTTAAAAGCTGTCGTCTTTCCCGCACCATTCGGGCCAATTAATCCAACAATCTCGCCGCGTGAAACGCTAAAAGTTACATCACGCAACGCAGCGAGTCCGCCAAAATTGCGGGACAACTGGTTAACCTGCAACAGGACTTCTGACGCCGACGCAGTGATTGACGAATGCAGCGTCATTGCGAGTCTCCTTTGTGTCGTTTAAAACGCTCGGACAGGCTGATC
>CAINDJ010000367.1 GCA_903847325.1 uncultured beta proteobacterium
AAACTGATTGTGAAAGGTGTGATGCATCCTAAAGACGCTGACCGTCTGGCGTGTATGGGGATCGATGCGATCGTCGTGTCTAACCACGGGGGCCGTCAGCTCGATGGTGCACCAGCCACACTGGATGCTTTGCCAGGTGTGGTGCGTGCGGCAGCGGGTCGCGTACCGGTATTGGTCGATGGTGGTGTGCGTCGCGGGATCGACATCATGAAAGCACGTGCGCTCGGTGCGCAGGGCGTTTTGACCGGTCGTGCGACATTGTTTGGCGCAGTGGCGGCCGGTCAGCCAGGTGCCACGCGCGCGCTCGATATTTTGAAAGACGAACTCTCGCGCTCGATGCAGTTAAGCGGTGTGCGCAAGATCAGTGAGATCGATCAAGAGCTATTGTTTAATCAAGCGCTTTGAACCAATTTGCAGCCAGGACAAGCCGAGTAAAACTGACTCGGCACGCCATCATCCCTACAGTTTGATTTTGATATATTTCCCTGGCGGCTGACCCTTGCTGATGCTGACCGTTTGGTGAATCACATCCGCACAATTATTGCTCGCGCGCACGTCTTGTTTTGTCAGGTATTGGGGCGTGTTCTCATCAATACGGCTGGTGATGATGCAGCCATCGCGGTCTGTTTCATGGATCAGATTGCCCACTTGTTTGTATTGGGAAGTAAAGACCTGGATTTTATCTCCGCGCAAACGCGAAGTCGGCCCATACATAATTGTTGTCAGTAATTTTCCGTCAGGGGTGTATTGCATCAACATCACTGAACCATATTCCTGAGTGATCATGGGTTGAATCACTTTGGGGTTACAGGTTTTGAGCTGTTTACCACCTGTCGCAAACAAGACATCTTTTTCTGAGGTCACCACCAAGCAAACACTTGTGTCGATAGCCTGGGCGCAAACGCCCTGACCTATCAGCGCAAAAAAAATAAAAGTGAAGATTTTTTTCATTTAATTTTTCTTCAAAGGACTTAGTCCCCAGGTCACCAGTAACCAAATCGCTGACAGGGCACAGGCGGCCCAGAAAACCGCCGAGGGGCCGGCCCGCATGACCAGCACACCGCCCAGCGCACCGCCTAAAAACAAACCCGCAGCCTGTGAGGTGTTGTAAAACCCCAGGGCCAGGCCTTTGAGCTCAGGCGGGGCAACGCGTGACACCAGCGAGGGCTGCAAGGCCTCGAGCACGTTAAACATCACAAAAAATCCCGTCAATGCAATCGCCAGGGTGTAAAACCCATGGCTTGCTGCGGGCAAAAGCGCACAAACAACAACGAGTCCAGCAACGGCCAGACGCAACATGGCGCGATGCGCGCGACGCTTTTCCGCCACAAAGACGGCAGGGACCATGAAAACAAAGGAGCCGAGAATCACGGGCAAATAGACTTTCCAGAGCTCGGCCGAGGTCAAGCCGCCCTCTTTAATGAAAAGCGGCGGGATAACGACAAACATCGCGACCTGTATCAGGTGCAGACAAAACACACCGAAATTCAGACGGAGCAAATCGATGTGAGTGAGTACTTGCATAGGTTTTGCAGGCTGCTCAGGCTTAGGTGCGAGTGGTACAACCGGGATAACCCAGCGGGCCACAACCAGACAGACGACGCCCAGCAAAGCGATGGTCCAGAATAATCCAGCCAGGCCACCACTGCCCACAATTAGCGGGGCGGCAACCAGCGACACGGCGAACGACAAACCGATTGAGCCGCCCACCATCGCCATGGCGCGGGTACGTACCTCAGGGCGGGTCGCATCGGCCAGCCAGGCGGTCACTGCTGCCGAAATCGCGCCCGAGCCCTGGATCGCACGACCCACAGTGATCCAGAACAAGTCATGCGAGAGCGCACAGACCACACTGCCGGCAACAAACAGGCATAAACCTGCCAGCACCACCGGGCGACGCCCAAAGCGGTCTGAGGCCAGGCCAAAGGGGATCTGCATGAAAGCCTGGGTCAGGCCATACATTCCCATCGCCAGACCAATTTTGGCGGGATCGTTACCGCCAGCCAGGCCAACAGCTGCCACGGCAAAGACCGGCAACAACAAAAACAGCCCCAGCATGCGGGCGGCAAACAGGCCCGCCAGCGCAATACTGGCTCGGCGCTCAGTGGGGGTCAGTGACAAAGAAGGGGTCGGAGACATCAAAAGACTTATTCAAAGAGTGAAAAGCAATCCTACGCTTAATGCGCAGGCACGTTATAGTACCAAGTTGCCTCAAAGAAACGTGTCATGGACGAAATCCGCATCCGGGGTGCCCGCACCCACAACCTTAAGAACGTGTCGCTCGACCTGCCACGCCATCAGCTGGTGGTCGTGACCGGGCTATCGGGATCGGGTAAGTCTTCGCTTGCCTTTGACACACTGTACGCCGAGGGACAGCGTCGCTATGTCGAGAGCTTGTCGGCCTATGCCAGACAGTTTTTGCAGCTGATGGATAAACCCGATGTCGACTTG
The DNA here is from genome assembly GCA_903847325.1 of uncultured beta proteobacterium. Lineage (GTDB taxonomy): Bacteria > Pseudomonadota > Gammaproteobacteria > Burkholderiales > Burkholderiaceae_B > Zwartia. Next base: position 2,452 of record CAINDJ010000367.1, read on the forward strand.
ATCGAGGGCTTGTCGCCGGCGATTTCGATCGAACAAAAAGCGGCCGGTCACAATCCGCGCTCAACCGTCGGTACGATTACTGAAATTCATGACTATTTGCGTTTGCTGTTCGCAAGAGTCGGCACACCCTACTGTCCCTCGCACGGTTTGCCGCTCGCGGCACAAAATGTCAGCCAGATGGTCGATAGCGTGATGAGTTGGCCCGCTGAAACCAAGCTGGCGATCCTGGCGCCCATCGCACGCACCCGCAAGGGGAGTTTCGATGATGAGTGTGCGAGCTTGCAGGCGCAGGGGTTTGTGCGCGTGCGTGTCGATGGTCAGATGGTCGATCTCGACAGCATGCCTGAGCTCAACAAAAACGAAAAACACGATATTGATGTCGTGATCGATCGTCTGCGTATCAAACCGGAAAGCAAGCAGCGCCTGGCCGAAAGCTTTGAGACCGCGCTCAATCTCGCTCAGGGTCGCGTGGTGGCGCTAGACATGGATACCGGCGAGGAGCACTTGTTTTCCAGTCGTTACGCCTGTCCTGTGTGCAGCCATAGTCTGCCCGAGCTTGAGCCTCGCTTGTTCAGCTTTAATAATCCGGTCGGTGCTTGTCCAAGCTGCGATGGGATTGGGCATGTAGGATTCTTTGATCCTAAACGCGTGGTGGCTTTCCCTGAGCTGAGTCTGGGTTCGGGTGCGATCCGCGGCTGGGATAAACGTAATGCGTTTACCTTCAGCATGCTCTCGAGCTTGTCGACGCATTATGAATTTGATATCGAGACAACCTGGGAAAATCTGCCCGAAGACATCCGCAAGATTGTGTTGTTTGGTTCCGGGGAGACCGAGATCGCTTTTTTCTATCTGAATGAAAAAGGTCGGAGCTCCGTCAAACGTCATACTTTCGAAGGCGTGATTCCAAATCTTGAACGTCGCTGGAAAGAAACCGACTCGTCCGCTGTGCGCGAAGAGCTCGGCAAATACCGTGCGGTGCAAACCTGTCCGGACTGTCATGGCTCGCGCCTGCGCCCCGAGGCGCGCCATGTGCGCATTGGCAGCGAAATCATTTCCGCCCCCAAAGCTTTGCTCGATACCGATACGGGTCGTGGCTGGCAGGAACGCGGCCTGGCGATTTACGAAGTCGAGGCGCAGCCTCTTTCGCAATGCCTGAAATGGTTTCAGCAATTAACCCTCACGGGTGCGAAACACGAAATCGCACAACGTATCGTCAAAGAAATCGAAGCACGTCTGAGCTTTTTGAATAACGTGGGTCTGAACTATCTGTCACTCGATCGCAGTGCGGATACGATTTCGGGTGGCGAGGCGCAACGTATCCGTCTGGCCAGCCAGATCGGCTCAGGCCTGACCGGTGTGATGTATGTGCTGGATGAGCCCTCGATCGGTCTGCACCAGCGCGATAACGACCGTCTGATTGCCACACTGCAACACTTGCGCGATCTCGGCAACAGTGTGATCGTGGTGGAACACGACGAGGACATGATCCGCCAGGCTGATTGGGTGGTCGACATGGGGCCGGGTGCTGGCGAGCATGGTGGCGAAATCGTCTCGCAAGGCACGCCCGCACAGATCGAACAGGATCCCGCCTCGCTCACGGGTCAATACATGAGCGGCACCAAAGCCATTGAAATCCCTAAACGCCGTCCGCTCGACGAGGAGCAAAAATGGTTAGAGCTCACTGGCTGCACGGGTAACAACCTTAAATCCGTCGACCTGCGAATTCCTGCGGGTAAGTTCGTCTGTATTTCTGGCGTCTCAGGCTCCGGCAAATCAACCCTGATCAATGACACGCTCGCCGTGGTGATGTCACGCGCATTGCATCACGCGCAGTCTGAGCCCGCACCCTATGAAAACCTGCTCGGACTGAATCATTTCGACAAAATCATTAGCGTCGATCAAAGTCCGATCGGTCGTACGCCACGCAGCAACCCTGCGACCTACACCGGTTTATTCACACCAATCCGCGAGTTGTTTGCGGGTACGCCCGAGGCGCGCACACGCGGCTACGATCCGGGTCGTTTCAGTTTTAACGTCAAAGGTGGTCGCTGCGAAGCCTGTCAGGGCGACGGCGTGGTCAAGGTGGAAATGCATTTCCTACCCGACATGTATGTGCCTTGCGATGTATGCGCAGGCAAGCGTTACAACCGCGAAACTCTCGAAATCCGCTATCGTGGACGCAATATCAATGAGGTGCTTGATCTGACCGTCGATCAGGCGCTGTTGTATTTCGACGCGGTGCCGGCTATCGCACGCAAACTCCAGACACTGATGGACGTGGGTCTTTCGTATCTGCGTCTGGGACAAAGTGCGACCACGCTTTCGGGCGGTGAGGCGCAACGCGTCAAGCTCTCACTTGAGCTGTCCAAGCGTAGCACCGGCAGCACGTTTTACATCCTGGATGAGCCGACAACGGGTCTGCATTTCCATGACATCGCCTTGTTGCTTCAGGTCTTGAATCAGTTGGTCGAAGCAGGCAACACAGTCGTCGTGATTGAGCACAATCTTGATGTGATCAAAACCGCTGACTGGGTCGTTGACATGGGTCCTGAGGGTGGGGATGGTGGTGGCCGCGTGGTCGTACAAGGTACGCCAGAGAAAGTCGCGGCCAGTACAGAAAGCCACACGGGACATTATCTGGCCCGTGTGTTGAAACCTCGCTCAGTTAACAAGCGCTAATTTCAGAGCAAGTGTCAGGGAAACCTGACGCCTGCTGCACGCACGGCTTGCGCCGCTTCGTTTGAGCAACTTGCCGAGGCAACGATCGGTACAGGCGACTCGCACCCCATACCACCCGCATAAGACCAGGCTTCGTAAGGTCGTCCGGGCTCAAGATCGCGTCCAGCAAGCTTGTTGCCCATCCACTGACCCCAGACAACTTTGATGCGCGTTGACTTGCGGCATCCGCCTGAGGTTTTGGCATCACACACATCAAGTGCTTTATTGATCGCACTCGCCGAAGTCGGATGACCACAGACTGCGGCCTGCGCATGCAACAGCCCGCCCCCAAGTACGGAGCCTTGCTCTGACATGACCGAGGCAACCCAGCCTGGTGAACAATTACTTTCAACGGTGACCTGCGGTGCGGGTGTACGGGACGCACGGGCAAAGTAATCACTCACGAGCTTTGGGACATTGTCTGCGGGCAATGAGTCAACGAAGGCGAGTGTGCAATTACCGCCGGTGGGTGCACAAACCTGAATGAGCGATAATCTGCCGCCAAGATCTACGCGCGGAGATTCACCAAGCGGTGTGGTGGGAGGCGGTGGATTTTGTGTCGAGACGTCCAGTCCGGGAGGAGTGGTCGGTGCGCAGGCCGCAAGCGTGAGTACTAGCAGGGCTGCGGAGCTGAGGGATCGTACGGTTTTAGAAATGCGCATCATATGCATGATGATCTCCTTAAAGCTGGTCTCCCATCTGAAACAGACGGTGATGTTCACGGATCGCAAAGCGATCTGTCATGCCGGCAATGTAGTCAGAGATTTTGCGCGCTTGTGTCATCTCATCCGGATGACGGTAGTCGGGCGGCAATAAGCGCGGTTCCTGTACAAATGCGCTAAACAGTTCGCGGACAATACGTCGCGCCTTGTTGGTCATGCGCATCACTTTGTAATGCCGATAAAGATTTTCAAACAAAAACTTTTTCAACACATCGGCTTCCTGCCGGATCTCAGGTGAAAAAGCGACCAGCGCACCGCACTGCCTGGCTGCATTCGCGTCCGCTGGTGCTGCTTGCGCGAGCCGGGCCGCGGTTGTCTGCGTGACGTCGGTAATCAATGTATTAATCATACGCCTGATTGTTTCGGCCACGGCACGACGCGCTTGTAATTCGGGCCAGGCATCTATAACCAAAGCATAGTGACGCGCAAAAATTGGCACGGTTTGCATCTGTTCAAGAGTCAGCAATCCGGATCTAAGGCCATCGTCAATATCATGATTGTTGTAGGCGATTTCATCTGCGAGGTTAGCCAGTTGCGCTTCAAGAGAAGGCTGGGTGCGGTCAATAAACCTCTGCCCCACATCACCGAGTAATTTTGCGTGGGCAAGTGAACAATGTTTAAGAATCCCCTCGCGCGTCTCAAAACACAGATTCAAACCATTAAACGAAGCGTAGCGCTCCTCTAACTCATCAACCACGCGCAGGCTTTGCAGATTGTGCTCAAAGCCACCGGAGTCTGGAGAGAATTCGCGCATGCAGGCGTTGAGCTCGTCTTGCCCGGCATGCCCGAAAGGCGTGTGTCCCAGATCGTGCGCGAGCGCGATCGCCTCGGTGAGGTCTTCATTGAGATGGAGGGTGCGAGCGAGCACGCGCGCGATCTGCGCAACCTCCAGCGAATGTGTCAGGCGGGTGCGAAACAGATCACCCTCGTGATTGATAAAAACCTGTGTTTTGTACTCAAGCCTGCGAAATGCACTCGCATGCACGATGCGATCACGATCACGCTGAAACTCGCTGCGGTTACCTGGCGCAGGCTCTGCATAGCGCCGACCCCGGCTGTGCTCGGAACGAAGTGCGTAGGCAGCGAGATCGGACATGGGTGAGGCTTCCTTAAACTGTATTTCTCAAAATCACACGCGCAACAATATCGGCGGGTGCGGTGCGCCGTATGGTTTCGCCGATCTTGGGCATCAGCACAAATTTGATTTCACCGGCTTCTGTTTTTTTATCGCCCTGCATCAGCGACAGCCATTGCTCAACACCGCCCAATCGCGGACCTACCGTCGGGCAGCCAATCGCTGTGACCAGCTCGCGTACACGCTGCACGTCAGGCTGTGGGAAACCCAGCAGCTCGGCAGACAAGTCCGCCGCCATGACGAGCCCGCAACCAACAGCCTCGCCATGCAACCACTCGCCATACCCCATGCCCGCCTCAATCGCATGACCAAAGGTATGGCCCAGATTCAGAATCGCACGCAAGCCTGTTTCGCGCTCATCCTTGGAAACTACCCAGGCTTTGTATTCGCAGGAACGTCGGATCGCAATCGCCAACAGCTCTGGATCGCGGGCGCGCAATCCCACAACATACTTTTCGCACCACTCGAAAAACTCGGGGTCGAGAATCAACCCGTATTTGATGACCTCCGCCAGGCCTGCCGACATTTCACGGTCAGGCAAGGTATTAAAAACATTGGTGTCGATTTCAACTGCGATCGGCTGGTAAAACGCACCGATCATGTTTTTACCCATCGGATGATTAACCGCGGTCTTACCACCCACCGAGGAATCTACTTGCGACAGCAAGGTCGTGGGGACCTGCACAAATCTCACGCCGCGCATATAAACAGCCGCAGCAAAACCCGCCATATCGCCAATGACGCCCCCGCCCAACGCCACGATGACGCATTTGCGGTCGAGCTTGGCGCCCAGCATGGCATCAAAAATTTTATTGAGCGTCTCGAGGTTTTTGTATGACTCGCCATCGGGCAGCATGACGGTCATGACCGGGCAACCGGTTTGGTTCAACGCGGCCGTCACGCGCTCGCCCATCAGTGCGTGAATCACTGGGTTGGTAATCAGTGCAATAGTCGTTGCATCCGCAGGGATGCTTTGCGCCAGGGTATCAAGCCTGCCGGGTGCAATATTGATCGGGTAATTCCCACCTGGCGTCGCGACGCTGACGGTTTGAAGAGGTGCATTCACGGACGGGCTCAAGATTGATTCTCGCGGGAGAGGTCTGCCGCAGCCGCTGGCTGAGGCTTAAGAAAGGGGGCAAACACCTGATGGGTAAATTGCTGGTTACGCGGGTCAAGGGTTTTATCGATTGTTTTAAGCTGCTCGATCAGCTGCCCCACCAGCACCGAGACGGAGACCGTGCCAGTATCCATAATCACATCGGCAATCTCCTGATACAGCGGCTCACGCATTTCGAGCAAATTACGCAGCGTGGCTTTGGGGTCGGCGGTCGCAAGCAAAGGCCGGTTACGGTCTCGACTGGTGCGGCGAAACAACTCCTCGACCGTCGCCCGCAGATACACAACAATCCCGCGACCTTGTAAGGCCTGGCGATTTTCAGCAGCCAGCACCGCACCGCCACCTGTAGCCAACACAATCCCGGGGCGCACCGTGCACTCATTGAGGACCTGACGTTCACGTTTACGGAACCCTGACTCGCCTTCGATCTCAAAGATGACAGGGATTCGAACGCCGCAACGCGCCTCGAGTTCGTGGTCGAGATCTAAAAAGTCGCGCTGCAAAGCACGCGCCAGACCTTTACCGATGGTAGTTTTGCCTGCACCCATCATTCCGACCAGGAAAATGGGCAAGTTATGGGGCAAAGAGTATGGAGCAGGCGACAAATGCTCGGCCGGCACAGGACTATTGTCTGCTGTGGAGACCGAAATTTGGTCGCAGGGTTGGTCGCTAGAGGCGTGCATACCGGGCGTCAGTGCGTTAATCATGACCACATTATCCCATTGACCAGCGAGATTGGGCAGTAGGGTGCTACGTAAAGCACGCAAAGATTCGAGCAAACCCGTATAAAACCTTTAAAATGACGCGCAATGAGCAAATCTTCCACACACCACGACGATGACAACTACGACGATGACGCTAAACCGTCAGGATCGCGCCTTGTCCGATTTTTTCTCAAGCTGACGATTCTCGGTGCGGGGCTGGCTGCCTGCGCGGCGCTGCTGATCGGCATGGCGTTTGCGCTCGCCTGGCCTAACCTGCCAGACTTGAATGCGATGACCGACTATCGGCCACGTGTACCGCTACGCATTTTTACGGCAGATAAGGTGCTGTTGGGTGAGTTTGGCGAAGAGCGCCGAAATGTAATGCGATTTAACGAAATCCCGGATGTCATGAAATCCGCGGTGCTTTCGGCTGAAGACGACCGGTTTTACCAGCACGGTGGCATCGACTGGTTTGGCGTGGTGCGCGCCGGCCTGACCAACCTGATCTCCATGCAAAAAACCCAGGGTGCCAGCACCATCACGATGCAGGTTGCGCGCAATTTTTATCTTTCGTCCGAAAAAACCTACTCGCGCAAATTTTATGAATTACTGCTGACCTTCAAAATCGAGGCCAGTCTCAGTAAAGATCAAATCCTCGAGCTCTATCTGAATCAGATCTATCTGGGTAACCGTGCCTATGGTTTTGCGGCAGCCTCTCGCACCTACCTGGGCAAGCAGCTTGCCGACATTACGCCTGCGGATGCTGCGTTGCTGGCTGGTATCCCCAAGGCGCCATCACGTTTTAACCCGATCGCAAACAAAGCCCGTGCCGTCGTGCGTCAGCGCTATGTGCTGGGCCGTATGCACTCGCTGGGCTATCTGACCGAGTCAGAATATAAAGCCGCGCTGGCCCAGCCTGTCGTAATCAAGTCGTCCGAGGGCACGCCCGCAGGTGGCTATGCGGTACACGGCGAGTATGCGGCAGAGCTGGCCCGTCAGCTGATGATCAGTGTCTACCCGGACAACGTGTACTCCCGCGGGTTGAATGTCTATACGACGATCCAGTCCAAGGATCAGGAGTGGGCCTACCAGTCGCTCCGTGAAGGCGTACTGGATTACACCCGTCGCGCGCCCTATCCGGGCCCAGAGGCGCAGACGAACATGCCTGCCGGGATCGAAAATGATCCGGCCAAGCTCGATGAATTTCTCGATGGCGTCTTTGAAAAGCACCCTGACCGCACGGAAATGCTGATCGGCGTGGTGTTATCGGTTAAACCCGATGAAGTGCGTGTCGCACGCAGCGCCACCGACATCATTACGATTAAAGATAAAAAAGCGATTGGTGTGATTGCCCGTGCGCTCAACCCCAAAGCGCCTAACGACCTGCGGATTCAGCGTGGTTCGGTGGTCTACCTGCACAAAAATCCCGAGTATTGGGAAATCCTCAATATGCCAACCGTGCAGTCCGCTTTTGTGGCGATGACACCGCAGGATGGTGCGTTGCGTGCGATGGTAGGCGGCTTTGACTTTTATTCCGGTAATTTCAACCGGGTGACCCAGGCCTGGCGCCAGCCGGGCTCGTCGTTCAAGCCTTTCATCTATGCCGCGTCACTGGAAAAAGGTTTGACACCAGGCACCTTGATTTCGGATCAGCCTTTTGAGCTGACCGCCGAGCAAACGGGCTCCAAACCCTGGTCACCGAAAAACTACGGTGGACAGTACGAACCCTCCCTGACCATGCGTGAGGCGATCGCTAAATCCAAAAACATGGTCTCCATCCGGATTTTGCAGGCGATCGGAGCGGGATACGCCCAAGACTACGTCAGCCGTTTTGGCTTTGACAAAGCACGCCACCCTGCGTATCTGCCCATGGCCCTCGGTGCAGGTGCTGTGACACCCATGCAGCTTGCCGCGGGATATTCAGTCTTTGCCAATGGCGGTTATCGCATCACACCGTTCCTGATTGATCGCGTGACAGACGCCAACGGTCAGGTCATTATGCAAACCAAACCCGTCATTGCGGGAGACTCTGCAGCACGCGCCATTGACGCACGCACGGCCTATGTCATGGACGACCTGCTGCGAGGTGTCGCCACCTATGGGACGGCAGCACGCGCCAGACAGGTCCTCAAACGCAATGATGTCTCAGGCAAAACCGGTACAACCAATGATTCGGTCGACGCTTGGTTTGCAGGCTATACGCCTCAGTTAGTGGGTATTGCCTGGCTTGGCTACGATCAGCCTAAATCACTGGGCTCTCGCGAAACCGGGGGCGGAGCTGCGTTACCTGTGTGGCTGGGCTATATGCAAAATGCGCTCAAAGCATTCCCTGAAGAAAAGAGAGGACCCATGCCAGACGGTCTGATCTCCGAAGGCACGAATTTTTATTTCAGTGAGTTCCCTCCGGGCCAAGCCGTCACAAAACTCGGACTGGGTGAAAAAGATACTCCCGGCACACCTGCTAAAGATTCGCTGGGAGACTTTTTGAATAATATGGGTGGCAGTTCACGCCCGGGGAGCGGACCAGGGCCAGGCAATTAGAGTTTGACCTCTAGCTTGTGACCTGTTTCGGCAGAGCATATTTGTGACAAGGCGTCATGCAGATCAAGGCCGCCGCGCGTATCTTTCCAGTACTGGCCATCAAACCGGTAATGAAAGCCTCCGCTGCGAGCAGCCAGCCACATTTCTTGCAGCGGCGCCTGGCTATTGATCACGACCTGATGGCCGTTTTCAAAAGTCAGATTAAGCACGTTACCTTGGCGGGCGCTTTCCACGTCAAGGTCGAGTACCTCGAACCAATGGTCAGCCTGTGATTCAATAGCATCCAGGATGGTCTGGACCCGAGCATGAAATTCAGTTTCGTTCATAATCCTTATCCTCACGTTTGAGGGAGTTTGCAGTGATCAGCAAAACCCACTATCGCAGTGTTGTTCGCATTGTAGCGATGCTGGCGTTCGCGTCATGGCTTGGCGGCTGCGGCTATAAAGGCCCGCTTTTCATGCCTGGCAAACCAGAGGTGCTGACGCCTGCCGTCTCGCCCTACTCTATGTATGGTGCCTATCCGGATGAAGACAGCGCGATCATTCCTTTCTTTGACGAAGATCTGATCCTGATGCCAACACCTGTGATCATCGAATAAGTAGCCCTAATTTTTTACACTCTAAGCCTCATCCCGAATGCAACAACGTAATTGTCGTTCGGGATGCACTCAAAACACTGAATACCCATAGCGCCAACATGACTGCTCAAGCCACTGATTCAAGTATCCATACCCCTGCCGGTTCGCCTCACTTTCATTTTAAGGATGGTGTGCTGCACGCTGAGGGCGTTTCCTTGCAAAAGCTGGGCATGGCCTTAGGCACGCCGTTGTACGTGTACTCCCGTGCAGCTCTGGCCACTGCGTTTAATTCCTATAAAGAAGCCATCGGCTCACGTGACGTACTGGTGTGTTTTGGCATGAAAGCCAACTCCAATCTGGCCGTACTCAAAGAATTCGCACGTCTGGGCAGTGGTTTTGACATCGTCTCGGGGGGCGAGCTTGCACGTGTACTGGCTGCTGGCGCTAATCCAGCCAAAGTGGTGTTTTCCGGCGTCGGTAAACAAGCCTGGGAAATGCAGGCCGCGCTCAACGCCGGTGTGAAATGCTTTAACGTAGAATCCATCCCCGAGCTCAAGCGTCTGTCTGCTATAGCCACAGAAATGGGTAAATCCGCACCGGTTTCATTGCGGGTGAATCCTGATGTAGATGCAAAAACACATCCGTATATTTCGACAGGCTTGAAAGAAAACAAATTCGGTATCGCAATCGAAGAGGCGCCCGCAGCCTTTGCCCTGGCAGCAACTTTGCCCGGGATTTCTGTGGTCGGTGTCGATTGCCACATTGGTTCACAGATTACCGAAGTCGATCCCTACCTGGACGCACTGGACAAACTACTCAAGCTGATCGATGCGCTCAAAGCGAAAGGCATTGTGCTCACGCATCTGGATATCGGTGGTGGTCTGGGTATCAAATATGACGATGAAACACCGCTCGCACCTCGCGTGCTGCTCGATAAAGTGTTTGCGCAATTACAGGCGCGCGGCTATGCCGGTCTGCAACTGGTGATGGAACCTGGCCGGTCGCTAGTTGGTAACGCGGGGGTGATGCTGACAACCGTGCAATATCTGAAACTCACCGAGGCACGTAATTTCGCGATTGTGGATGCGGCGATGAATGATCTGATGCGTCCTGCCTTGTACGAAGCCTGGCATGGTGTGTTGCCTGTGGTGCCTCACAGCGGCTCAAACGCTCCGGCAACAACGCTGTATGACGTGGTGGGTCCTGTGTGCGAAAGCGCGGACTGGCTGGCCCGTGGACGTCAAATGGCGTTGAACGAGGGTGACATCATCGCCATCGAGTCAGCAGGTGCCTATGGCTTTGTGATGGCCGGCAACTACAACAGCCGTACGCGTCCTGCCGAGGTCATGGTCGATGGCGATAAATACCACGTGATCCGTCAGCGCGAGACGTTTGAAGACCTGATCCGTGGCGAGAGCTGCTTGCCTTGAGGCGTAAACTCAAGGCTACTGCGCAAGGATTCAATTTAACGGTTTAAGGATTTAAAAACCCCGTAAAGAAACTCACCGTATTCGCGGCAAGTGAATCGAAGTGATATCCACCTTCCTGCACGACGACAGTCGGGAGGTTTAACGCACCGATCTCGCGCCCCAGGCGACCAAAGCCTTCTGTTGTCACGGCCACGCGTGCCTGCGGATCATCTTTGTAAATATCAAACCCTAAGGCCAGCACCACGGCATCAGGTTTGAAATCTTTCAAAGTATTCAAAGCGATCTGAACACGCTCAAAGAAAACTTCTTCGGATGAGCCATGCGGCATGGGCAGATTCAGGTTGTAGCCTTTACCTGAGGCGGCACCTGATTCATCATCAAAGCCTGCCGTCGCGGGATAAAAGTTTGTCGGATCACCATGCACGGAGATGTAGTACACATCGTCACGATCGTAAAAGATTTCCTGTACGCCCTGACCATGATGCATGTCGGTATCGAGAATCACCACACGTTTGTACTGGCCGCGTAATAACTCTGCCGCGATCGCAGCATTATTAATATAGCAAAATCCACCCGCGGCATCTTTGCGTGTGTGATGACCAGGTGGCCGACACAGCGCGTAGGCATTTTTGTCGCCCGCGAGGACAGCCTTGGTCGCTGCGATCGCAGACTGTGCGCCCCAGTATGAGGATGTCCAGGTGTGCTCGCCGACCGGGCAACTGCCATCGGCCAGATAGCGCGCAGCCTGGCCCAGGATGCCTCGCAAGGCGTTGGGCTCACGCACGTACACATTAGAAATGATTTCATCACCCCAGTCTGGGCCGCCCGCTGTCCAGGTCGCGTGTCCGGTCTCGAGGAAAGTCAGATACTTAGGATCATGCACGGCTAGCAGGGGCTCTCTGCCGTAATCGGCAGGCTCAGACACAGGCAGATTCAGTTGTGCCAGTCCTTTCAGGATCTGTGTCGCACGCTCAGGGATTTCCTGGGGCACACGCATCTGACCGCGTGACAGGTAAGTTTTAGGGTGATGCAACATTTGATTAGGATGGAAAAAAGTTTTCATCAGATGACCTTTCCTGGATTAAGCAGATTTTTAGGATCGAGCGTCGACTTGATGAGTTTCATCAGTGCCATCTCGGATGCGTTACGTGTGTAGTGCAGATATTTTTTCTTATTCAGACCGATGCCGTGTTCAGCTGAAATCGAGCCGCCGAATGTACGCACCATCTCGTAGACGCAGGCATCGATCGCGGCCGCAGGAAAGTCTGCGCGTGTGCCGGGCACATGAATCACAACATGTAAATTACTGTCACCGACATGGCCAAAATGTGCGTATTCGCTGGTGGGGAATTCGGCTGTGAATGCTGCCTGCAGGCTTGCGACAAAACGACTCATGTCGCCGATCGGCAAACTGATATCGTAGCCCCGGTAGGGTGACCAGAGGACCGGGAACTCTGACACGGCATCTCGCAGGCGCCAGAAATCCGCAGCCTCTTTACCCGACTGCGCGATCGCGGCATCGGTGACCCAGCCTTGTTCCATGGCTGATTCGAGCAATCCGGAATAGCGTGTCTGATCGTGCTCGCTCAGGTCGGTCGCTAATTCAATCAGTGCGTAAGCGGCTGCGCGCGTGGGCAAGGGCGTACGGATACCCGGCACACGCTGCGTCATAAAATCATAAAAGTCCGGCCACATGACCTCGTAGGACATGAGCGCGCCACCGGTTTGCTTGAGATGCGCGAGAAACTGTACAGCCGCATCAGGTGTGGCCAGGGCACAGAAGGCGGTGAAATAACCAGGCGTGCGCGCATGCAGGCGCAACACGGCGCGGGTCACAATACCAAGCGTGCCCTCTGAGCCAATAAACAATTGTTTCAGATCGTAGCCGGCATTATTTTTGAGCATCTTGTTCAGACTGGTCACGATGGTGCCATCGGCCAGGACGACTTCAAGCCCAAGGATTTGCTCGCGCATCATGCCGTAACGGATCACGCGATTGCCTCCCGCATTAGTAGAAATGTTTCCACCTACCTGGCACGAACCGCGCGCACCCAGATCGACTGCGAAATAGAGGTTGGCTTTGGTTGCGGCCTCTTGTACCAGCTGCAGTGGCGTACCGGCCCAGACGGTCATGGTCGAAGAAGCGGGGTCGATTTCTTCAACGCCATTCAAGCGCTCCATGGAAATAACAACTTGTCCATCATCAGGCAGGCCGCCTGCGACCAGGCCTGTCATGCCGCCTTGCACGGTGACTGAGTGATCATGCTGATGACAGATTTTCATGATCGCGGCGACCTGCGCGGTATCAGCAGGTCGCAACACCACCAGTGGCTCACGCACGGCGGTGTGTTGCCAGTCGGTTTTGTATTTGGGCTCAATAGCCTCGCCTGTCAGGACGTAGGCTGCGCCGAGAGCATGAACAAACAAGTCGATCATCGGTTGGTGCTGAGGTTGATGCATGATTTGGCTCATCTCTTTTTTCTTCTCAAATAGTCAGTCAACATGGGTAGTGTCAAGGATAAACCTGCAACGGCAATCAGCACAATTCCCGTAAAAGACAATAGCCCAGGGGTATGACCAAAGACAAGTTGTCCAAAAATCACGGCCAGGACAAGCTGGAAATAGTTAATCGGCGCAAGTATGGAGGCGGGTGTCGCTTTAAAAGCGTAAATCAGTAAATACTGTCCCGCACTGCCGCACATTCCCATCAGCAACAATTCCAACATATCGTGCGTGTCTGGCCAGACTTGTGGCCAGTACAGAAACAATACGAACAACCCCATCGGTGCGCATATCGCAGCCGTATAGAAAAACTGCTGCTCGCTCATCACGCGGCCAGTGAGTTTGCGTGTGAGTAATTGCATCATCGCATAGCAAAATGCTGCCACCAGCATCAACCCTGAGCCAATGGGTGACAAGTCGCCACTAGGATTGACAATGAGCAGCATCCCGATCATGCCCACAGCAACGGCGAGATATTGTTTGCGATGTACTTTTTCACCCAGAAAAACAGGTGCAAGTACAACTATGATCAGGGGTGCTAAAAAATATAAGGCGGTCGCCTCACCGAGTGGCATGAACTGCAACGCCGGCATAAAACAAATGCCAACAAACCCCAACATGAGACCACGTAACAATAACCATTTACGCGCGGATGGGTTGATATAAAAAGGCACACGCTTAAATAACATCAAAGAGAGCGACAGGGTAATAATCACGCCGTAACGAACCAGATTCACAAGGGGTGCGGAGTTTCGCAACACCAGGTCTTTTGCCAATACATCCAGCACAGAAAGGCAACTCAGCGAGCACAAAAAGATGCCGCAACCCTTGAGGAGTTGTAACTGCTCTCTAGAACCGCTCATGTCTGTTTCGCCATCGGCTTCCAGTCCTGACCCGGGATAGCCTTGATCAAAGTCTGTGTATAGAGGTGCTGTGGATGATCGAATACCGCTCCAGGGGTGCCGGACTCGACGATGCTGCCTTGGTGCATCACAACGATTTGATCGCAGATCTGTGCGGCGACGCGTAAATCATGTGTAATGAAAATCATCGCGACATTCAAACGTCGCTGTATGTCCTGTAATAAACGTAACACTTGCGCCTGCACGGACACGTCGAGGGCCGAGACGGATTCATCGGCAACGAGCAATTCCGGATTTAGGGCTAACGCCCGCGCAATACCGATGCGCTGACGCTGACCACCCGAAAACGCATTTGGATAACGATCAAAGGCGGACTCCTCAAGCTCGACGAGTTTGAGCAACTCGCGTGCGCGTGTGGCAGCCTGCGCATAAGGCACGCCATTTGCCACCGGGCCGTCTGTCAGGATGCGGCCAACCGTATGGCGTGGGTTGAGTGAGGCAAAGGGATCCTGAAAAATCATCTGGATCTTGTGGCGCATGGGTCGGAACTGCGCGGCCGTGAGCGGCGCGATGTCCTGACCATGGAAAAGCATCTGTCCGCCATCAATCCCGGTGAGCTTGAGCAGACAGCGGCCAATGGTTGATTTACCAGAACCTGACTCACCGACGATGCCAAGTGTCTGACCACGCTGCACACAAAAACTTACCTCATTGACCGCATGCACCACGCGTTTCTTAACAAACATGCCGCGCGCGGTGATATAGGTTTTTTTCAAACCTTTCACTTCTAACACTGGAGCTTGCGTGATCTCCGCCAGCTGCGAATCATCGTCTGTGATGGAGGTCCGTGATGTGCCATGCGGGACCGCTGCAATCAGTCGTTTCGTATAAGGATGCGTTGGCGCATTGAGTACCTCTGCGGCTAAACCTGTTTCGACAAGCAAGCCTTTTTCCATGACCAGCACGCGATCCGCGATATCGGCCACCACACCAAAATCATGGGTGATGAACATCACCGCCATCTGCATGGAGCGTTGAATGTCTTTGATGAGTTTGAGGATCTGTGCCTGCGTCGTGACGTCCAGCGCCGTGGTTGGCTCATCGGCAATCAGGATCGCAGGCTCGAGCGCGAGCGCCATCGCGATCATGACACGTTGACGCTGCCCACCCGAGAGTCTGAAAGGATAGGCATATTGCAACGACTGTGGATCCGGCAAACCCACCAACTCCAGCAACTCCATCACGCGTGCGTGAATCCTGGATTTTTGCTCAGGTCCGGCAAAGGCGTTATGTACCTGCATGACCTCCGCAATCTGGTCACCGACTTTCATCACCGGATTCAGCGCTGACATCGGCTCCTGAAAAATCATGCCAATATCTTTGCCGCGCAAGCCTAGTAATGTTTGCTCTGACTGCTGCAATAAGTCCTGATCGCGAAACTGAATACGACCCGCCTGGGGCTTCAGGTAAGCGGGAAGCAAGCCCATGATGGCATTGGCACTAATGGATTTACCAGAACCTGACTCACCTACGATGCAAAGTATTTCGTTGGGGTTGAGTTCGAACGAAATATCCTTGACTGCATACGGACGATCCCCCCCTGCAGGCAACGCGACTGATAAATTCTGGATCGATAACAAAGGAACTGTACGACGTGTTTGATCTGAAGAATCCATCATCACGACTCCCCACGCTTGCGCAGCTGGGGATTCATCGCATCATTGAGTCCCTCGCCAATCAAATTGATCGCCAGCACCGTCAGCAGGATCGCCATGCCAGGCATGACACTCATCCAGGGGGCTTCGCGCAGCATGGTGCGTGAGGCGCCAATCATGAAACCCCAGCTCATCATATTGCGATCACCCAGCCCCAGAAAGGCGAGCGCCGACTCCGTCAGGATGGCCGTGGCAATCATCAGTGAGGCCGTGACGATGATGGGTGAAATCGCATTGGGCAATATCTGCGAAAAAATAATCCGGCTTGGGCGCTGGCCGATCACTACAGCTGCTTGCACAAACTCTCGTTGCTTGAGCGAAAGGAATTCCCCTCTGACCAGTCTGGCCACGGGTGGCCAGGACACAATGGCAATCGCCCCCACAATCGAATAAATCGACGGGCTCAGAATCGCCACCAGCACGACCGCCATCGCAAGCTGCGGGATGGTCTGAAAGAATTCGGTAAAGCGCATCATCGCATCATCAATCCAGCCGCCGTAGTAGCCAGCGGCCGCACCAATCATCACGCCAACAAAAACAGCGACGAGTGTTGAAATGACGCCCACCATCAAGGAGACACGTGCACCGTAGGCCAGACCTGCTGCAATGTCGCGCCCGAGCATATCGGTCCCTAAGGGAAACTCCATATCCTGAAATGGCAGCAGCAAGGGCTGGCCGACCATCATCCAGGGTGATTCTTCAAAAAAGAACGAACAAAAAATGCCTGTCAGAATCACAATCAATAAAATCGCACTGCCTAACAAGGCTCCCCGATTCATTGCGAAATGTTTTAAAAACTGTTTCATGTCATGTCCCGAATTCGATCCGTGGATCAATGAATCGATACAGCAGATCGGTTAACAGGTTAAACACGACAACCAAGGTAGCAGTGACCAGAAATACGCCAAGTAATAGTTGATAGTCACGCTGCAGCAAGGCATCAAACATCAGACGTCCAATTCCCGGCCAGGCGAATACAGTCTCAGTCAGCACGGCGCCACCGGCCATTTGTCCAAGCTGTATGCCTGCAAAGGTCACTACCGGCAGCAGGGCGTTGCGCAACACATGTTTACGGATCACCTGACCGGCAGGCACACCCTTGGCACGCGCGGTTTTGATGAAATCCATCCCCATGACTTCGAGCATCGATGCGCGTGTGAGCCGCGCATAGACGGCCATAAAAAAACACCCAAGCGAGATGACCGGCAACACCAGATGGGTTGCTACATCTCCCACGTGGGCCCAGCCCGTTAAGTGTGCACCGACCGACTCCATGCCAAAGGCGGGTAACCAGTCTAGCGTCACGGAAAAGAAAATAATCATCAGGAGTGACAGCCAGAACAAAGGCGTCGCATACAGGAGTAAAGCGCCTGTCATGATGGCACTATCGAGCCACTTATGACGACTTGTGTATCGGCTACGTGAGGCGAGTACCCCCAGCAACACACCGATCACGATCGAAAACACAAACGCACAACCCATTAACAGCAAGGTTGCAGGCAGGCGTTCGAGGATCAGGTCCAGCACGGGTAATTTATTGCGGTAGGAATAGCCCAGATCAAAATGCACGATGCCTTTGAGATATAGCCAGAGCTGCTGATAGAGGGGCTGATCAAAACCAAACTGCTGGCGCAGTTGTTCGACGTAGGCGGGATCGGAAGACGCGGCCTCACCCGCCATGATGCTGGCTGGATCACCAGGTGCCAGACGGATCAGAAAAAAGTTGAACACGATCACGCCCAGAATCACACCAAGTGCTTTCCAGAGTCGCGCGGCAAGAAAAGATAAAAACTTCAAAATTCGTGTGTCCTGATCGTACGGTCTAAAAAAACACGAGCACCTGTAAAAGGTGCTCGTGTGATTGACTGACTACTTACTTTTCGATCCAGACGTTATCAAAACTTTCGTTTAGACCAATCGCTGTTGTGACGAGGTTTTTGATATTTTTACGATAGAAAGTTGGATATTCGATTTCAAACAGGAAACCATTCGCGACCTCGTTGACCAGAATATTCTGTGCCTCGGAGTAAAGCTTCTGACGCTCTTCTTTGGTGATGGCTGACGCACCCTTGTTCAACAATTCATCCACTTTAGGATTGTTGTAACCTTGGTTGTTGACGAAAGGTGAACCTTTGACCGCATTCGTCGACAGGTAATGACGCGCCACGCCAAGTGCTGGATCACCATACTGGTAGGTGAAGTTAAACGTCAGGTCAAAATCAAAATCACCGGTGCGCTTAGCCCAGCCACCTGCATCGGCTGCTTCGATTTCGACTTTGAAACCAATTTGCTCAAGACTTTGCTTGGTGTACTCAGCCAAACGATCCCAGGCCGATCCGTAGGGGAAGCTCAGGATCTTAATGGTACGCGCGCCAACGTTGACACCTGACTCCTTGATCAGCTCACGTGCTTTTTTCAGGCTGAAGTCATACTGCGTGACCTT
>CAINDJ010000368.1 GCA_903847325.1 uncultured beta proteobacterium
AGAGTACAGCGAGCAAGAAAATAAACTTTGGCTGAAACAATTTTTTGCTCCGGTTAATTCAAGGCGTTATTAATATCTGAGTCAAGAGATTCAGGTGACTGGATCGGTGCATAGCGTTTAATGACGTGACCGTCACGTCCAACTAAAAATTTAGTGAAATTCCACTTGATGGATTCTGTCCCCAACAGCCCAGGCTGACTTGATTTTAGCCATTTAAATAATGGGCTTGCGTCATCGCCATTGACTTCAATTTTTGAAAACATGGGAAAACTGACCGCGAAATTTGTCTGACAAAAGCTCTCGATGTCTGCATCATCACCTGGCTCCTGATGTCCAAACTGATCACAGGGGAATCCCATCACAACGAGTCCCTGCGAACCATACTCCTCATAAAGCGATTGCAATCCCGCATATTGTTTAGTAAATCCACACTTAGAAGCGACATTTACAATCAGTAAAACTTTACCTGCGTAATCGGCCATCGATTGCATGCCGCCGTTGATTGTCTGAACAGTAAATTCACTGAGCTGCATAGGTGTCTTTTTTCAAAAATTAACGTAATGAAGCAAAGGCTTCGATGGCGCGGACCCGGCTACTTTTTAAATCAACGATTTGGTCGGGGTAGTTCAGTGCGCGTCGAGAAATAGCCGATGGATCATGAATCTCACGATCGCTTAAGCTTGCGAGTTCGGGTACCCAGTGGCGGATGAATTGACCTTTGGGGTCGAATTTTTCAGACTGGCTAATTGGATTAAATACTCGAAAATAGGGGGCTGAATCTGCACCGGTTGAAGCGCTCCACTGCCAGCCGCCATTATTCGCAGCAAGCTCCCCATCGATGAGATGCTGCATAAAAAAAGACTCGCCACGGCGCCAGTCGATCAGCAGATTTTTTGTCAGATACATGGCGACCACCATGCGCAAACGGTTATGCATCCAGCCAGTGGTGACGAGTTGACGCATCGCAGCATCGACGATCGGCACGCCTGTGCGCGCCTCGCACCAGGCTGTTAGATCTTCGGGCGAGTCTCGCCACACCACAGCATTGGTATCGGGCCGCATGGGCTGATGCATCGATAAGGTCGGAAACCCATACACCAGATGCTGATAAAACTCTCGCCAGAGAATTTCTGTGATCCAGGTCGATACGCCTCGATTACCGGTTTCTGTTTCCCCCTGATTCACCATCATTGCAGCGTGCAAACACTGGCCTGCAGAAATCATGCCCGCGGCGAGGTAGGGCGAGAGCGTGCTGGTGCCAGGCAGTGCAGGGAAGTCACGATCAGGCACATACTGGGACATACGCGCTTGGGCAAATTGTTCCAGTCGCTTGTGTGCAACGTCTGATCCTGCAGGCCACCCCTGTTGCAGCGTTGCAGCCGGAGCATCCCAGCCAGGCATGACGGAGGGTAAATCGTCACTTGCTGGGAGCTTATTGCTGGTTTGTTTCTTTGGCGCAGCTGCGAGCCGATAAGGTGCCGTGCGGAGTTTTTCCCGACAGGCTTTTGCAAATGGCGTAAAGACGCGATAGTAGCTGTCGGAGCCTGTTTTGACCGTCCCGGGGATCAGTAGGGTGCCACCGTGATGTCCGGTCATGGTGATGCCGTGCCCTTTAAGCAAGCTGTAGCATTGGCGGTCACGGCGCCGCTCGTTCACACCGAACTCACGGTTGCAATGGACAGAGTCTATTGCATGCATTTGACAAAATTCAAGCAGAGCTTGCGGTACATCTTTCCAATGATCGATGACTAACCATTTAAGCGGGATATTCAAAGCAGTTAATTCAGTCTTGAGCGCGTGCAGACCGCGCAGCCAAAAATCGACTTTTACAGGAGCATCTCCATGCTGATGCCATTGCTCTGGCGATGCAATAAACAATGCGATGGCATCAGCATCCTCGACAGCGGATAAGAGCGCGGGTTGGTCTTCTACGCGTAAGTCGGTACGAAACCAGCAAAGAGCGGTCATTCAGGCATTCCTGTTACTTAAGGTTTGGATTTCCAGGCCTTGATCGCCTTGAGTGTTTCGGATACGTGTTGATCAGGATTCATGCTGCTATGGACAAACCATATTTTTAAATCAGGCGTCACGACATATGAAATCCGGTCGGCGACGCTTGGCATCAAGGTCAGAGCGGCATCATAGGATTTCATGATGCTACGATCCAGATCGGCCGCTACGGCAAATTTACCGCCACAAGGTCCTGTAGAGAATTTTTTGAGTGTGTCGATGTCGTCGCCCGAGACACCGATGACGGTTGCATTCAATGCTTTAAACTGATCGCTGGCTTCGGCAAATAATGTCGCTTCAATCGTGCACCCGCGTGTAAAGGC
>CAINDJ010000369.1 GCA_903847325.1 uncultured beta proteobacterium
AGGTCTTTGGTCCGGGTGTGACCAAAGGCCTGCGATAAAGCCTGAATTGTTCGCGATGTATTACTCGTCTTTCACGCCCGCTTTCTGAATGATTTCACCCCAGCGTTTCATATCTTTTTTGACCAGCTCGTCCATCTGAGCTGGGGTCATTTCGATCACATCGTATCCGTCGGCATTGACGGATTTAACAATAGTTGGATCCTTCATTGCTTCGTTGAAGGCGGGCACAAGCTTAGCCATGACCTCGGGTGAGAGACCTTTAGGTCCGACAATGCTGTACCAGATCGCTGCATCAAATCCGGGGTAACCTGATTCATTCATGGTCGGGACGTCCGGCAACAATACACTGCGATTCATAGAGGTGACGGCGAGAGGTTTCAGACTGCCTGCTGAAATTTGTGTGGCTGCAGAACCGAGTGATGAAAACAGAAATGGAACATGGCCGCCCAGCAATTCCACAACGGCGGGATTACCGCCTTTGTAGGGGACATGGGAGATAGTCATGTTTTCCATGACTTTCAATTGCTCTCCCGCGAGATGCCCCACGCCGCCAATTCCGGATGTGCCATAGCCCCAATTAGATGGATCCTTTTTTGCCATCGCGATCAGCTGTTTGATATCTTTGGCTGGCGAGTCGGGACGTACCAGAATGACCGTGCCACCGCCTGCGATCATTGCTATGTTGGTAAAGTCTTTGGTTGCGTCGTAATTCATCTTGCGCATGTTGGGCAGGATGACCATCGGTCCCGAATCAGTAATGTGCAATGTATAACCATCGGCTGGCGCTTTTGCGGTAATGTCGAGCGCGATCGAAGCTCCCGCACCCGGCTTGTATTCGACAATAAATTGTTGGCCAATAATCTTTGAAACACGATCCGTGATGGGGCGTATTAATTTGTCTGCAGCACCGCCAGGTGCGTAACCGACAATCATGCGGATGGGTTTGTTTGGGTAGGGCGCTGGCGATTGTGCAAGCGCTGGTGCTGTGGCCCCACTCATCAGAACGATTGCCAGTGCGGTACGTTGAATGATTTTCTTCAATTTCATTATGATCTCCATTGCGAGAGCCAACATAGCCATAGGACATGATGACTCAAATTTATATTTAGAAATTTTTATTAAATTTATCTCAAGTCTCAGAAAAAACTTGATTAGGTTTGACCATGCCTTTGACTTCGACCGCATTGCCCGAAGGATCAAAAACCAAAAATACGTTTTGCTCGCGCGGCGTACCAATAAAAATATGATCGGGTTCCATTGCGAATTTTATGTTTGCCGCGCGCAGTTTATGGAGCATCGTGTCGTACACGCCAGACTCTACAATCACGCCAAAGTGACGCAGAGGATAGGGGTTTTTGCCGATATTGACAGAGATATGCGCTGCCTCCTGTGGTGAGAGCTGCGCAACAAGATGATGCCCGAAGAAATCAATATCGGCTCTGTCGGCAATTGTTCTGGTGACCTTGCAGCCCAATAAATCCTGATAGAAATTCACTGTGCTGGCGATATCGCTAACAGGAATCGAAAGGTGCAGAGTTGCCTTGTGTGATGCACTATTTAATGAGTGAGTCATATTTTTTAGTTAACTTTAATGTTGGCTTTTTTGACTATTTCGCCATACATGGCGCCGTCTTTTTCGATCAGTTGTTTAAAGCCATCAGGTGTCGAGCTTTCGGCAACAAAACCTGCAGCTAGGAATTTTTGCTGAACGTCGGGGTCTTTTACAATTTCTCCGATTTCTTTTGAAATGCGTTCAATGATTGGTTGTGGCGTGCCTTTAGGCGCCATCAGTCCCACCCATGATGACATGGCAAATCCGGGAAATCCTGATTCGGCCATCGTAGGTATGTTGGGCTCTGTCGGCCAGCGCCTGGCTGAGCTCACCGCGATCGCTTTGAGTTTGCCTTCTTTGACGTGCGGCATAAACACAACCATCGTGTCAAAAACAAATGAGAGCTGTCCGCTGAGGATATCGGCCAAAATAGGGGCGCTGCCCTTGTACGGGACGTGCTCCATTTGCAAGCCACTTAACAAACCGAAATTTGTACCCGTCATGTGCGCACTCGCGCCCGTGCCGCTTGAGGCGTAGTTGAGTTTTCCTGGATTGTCGCGACCATAGTTCACAAGCTCTTGCACGGTTGTGACAGGTAACTTGTTGCTGACGAATAAAAACAAAGGCAGATCCGCCATCTTGCTGATGGGGACCAGTGCATCTGGAGCAAAAGGCATTTGATAGAGATGTGGGCTGATTGAGTAGGCCGCCAGCACACTGACAAAGGTATAGCCATCTGGCTCCGCACGCGCGACGGCTGCCGCACCGACGTTGCCGTTTGCACCTGGTTTGTTTTCTATAACAATGTTTTGTTTCAGTCGTGCGGACAACTTGTCCATGATGACGCGGGTTGCGGTGTCAGTGGATCCGCCCGGTGTATAGGGTACGACGACTTTGATGGTTCTGTTCGGCCAGTCCCCCGTGTTTTGTGCGGACACATAGGACGACACGCATATACTCAATCCAAGTAAGGTGCGCACGAAACGACGAACATAGTGATGTTTTGTTTGCATGTGTTGTCTCCTCAGTACTCAGTATCACTTGGGCGATGATTCGCTCGACAAGTGTCCTGAGTCAGCGGGCTCGCATATATTTGCGGGTCCCGCTGTGATCTTAACTTAAACCACCATAAGTTAGACTGCGTCGGGTAAAAACAATTTATCGTAAGCTGCAAGCAATGTCTGGTGCATGGGGCTACCCTGCATATCGACGCCCAGCGTATCCAGACCAAAGAAGCGATCTTTACCCGCGATCAATGCTTTTGCTTGCTGCATGGTTTGCTTGCTGAACATCAGGGTTAACGCGTGGTGATAGGGTGCGGAGTCTTCGAGATTAAGGAGTGTTTCGAT
>CAINDJ010000370.1 GCA_903847325.1 uncultured beta proteobacterium
ATGCATCATAATCTGCCTTTGTGTATCATTTGCAGCAGATATTTCATCTTTTTACCCTTATCAGCCGGTTTTTTGAGATAAAGTTCTTCTCATGCCCTCGATCCATACGCCAAGCCCGACTGCTTCAAACGCTGACAACCTCTCGACCATTGAGGTTGCCCAGATGCTCGGATTGGCGGTGCGCTCCGTCCAGCTGATGGTTGATCGGGGTGAGATCCAAGCCTGGAAAACCTCAGGTGGACACAGAAGGATCTCCAAAGAATCCGTCGCGCAGTGGCTCGCCTCCCGTCAGGGAAACAAGAACAGCGAGCCATCCGGATCAAAAAACTTGCCCCTCCAACCTGACAGCACCCGTTACAAAATACTGCTCATCGAGGATTCAACACACTTTCAAAACCTCGTGCATTTGCTCATCGACCAACATTTTCCCCATGCGAGCTTGCATCTGGCGAACGATGGGATTTCGGGTCTTGCAAAGTTTGGACAAATTCAGCCGGATTGCCTGCTTGTTGATATCCTGCTGCCCGGTATTGATGGCGCAACCCTGATCACCACGCTTAGATCCGATCCGTTCTTTGCAAACTGCAATCTGGTGATTGTCACTGGATTAACTGCTGAACAGCTCGAACCGTATGACTTTGCGCTCAAAGGTCTGCCTATCATCCACAAAACGCGCCTGGCACTGGATTTGATTCCTCACCTGTCCCAGGCCATGGCTCAGCAAATCGCAGCCTGACCTTCATGACAGCAAGGCCACAGCACGTTTTATTACTCGAAGACGATCCTTTGATGCAAAGGTTTGTAACTTACGCCCTCGAGGACTTTGATCTGGTGCTCACTTGCTGCAGCTCTGTTGCACAAGCAATGCATGCACTCACACTGCGGTCGTTTAACTGGATCCTGACCGATCTGATGCTGCCGGGGGAATCAGGGCTGAGCTTCATTGAAAAAATCTCGTGCATGCCTGAAATACTGGGTTCGGCGCAAATCGTGGCACTGAGTGCAGGGATTGACCCTGTCATGCAGGACACACTCACCAAACTCGGCGTTATTCGCCAATTGCTTAAACCTGTATCAGTCAAAACACTGCAAGAGTTATTCGAGACAGGCGCAGACTCCGTCGCATCTGATGCAAGAACCGATGGTCGGGCGCGCGCGATTGAAACGTATTTTGCCGGCCAAACTGTTTTGTATGAAAAATTTGCTCAGCAATGCCGCAACCAGTTTGGAACGGACATCATCGCTGCAGACCTCGCAATAAAGAAAAAAGACTGTGCTGCGATGCACAACCTTTCACATAGTCTCAAATCCGTATTGCTGCTTTTGGGGCAATCAGAGGCGCATCATTGCGCAGAAACTCTTGAAAATCTAACAAAATCCCCTCCCTTCACCCAGCAGACCATCACCGCGTGGCAAACACTCAAATCACACCTCACTCAATTGACACGCGATCAGCCACACTGAAAATAAGTTAAGGATGTGCGATCGGTCAAGAAGTCCTATACTTCAACAATTATGCGGGGGTACTTGACGCGCAAGCGCCAGGTTGAGAGAGTCCCTTCGTACCAGTACGGATAATGCCGATGCTGGGAGCGTATTCCAAATCCTTTGGAATCCATCCCGATTCGGCTCCAATTAATGCCCGGAGCGTTTCAATGAATGCCAACCCAAAATTTCTGGCTGCAACGGCTGAAGTCGATGCTGCCGCGATTGCACCCCTGCCCATGTCACGCAAAGTCTACGAAGTAGGCTCGCGTCCGGATATCCGCGTCCCCTTCAGAGAAATCGCGCAAGACGACACGCCGACCTCGTTCGGTGGCGAAAAAAATCCTCCTCTGACTGTGTATGACTGCAGCGGGCCTTACACAGATCCCGATGCAAAAATCGATATCCGTAAAGGCTTGCCGGAAATGCGTCGCGCATGGATCGAGGAGCGCGGCGATACAGAATTACTCACAGGACCAAGCAGTGCCTACGGTCAGGAAAGACTGACCGATCCAAAACTGACAGCCATGCGCTTTGACCTGCGCCGTCACCCACGTCGTGCGAAGCCGGGTGCCAACGTTTCGCAAATGCATTACGCCCGGCGCGGCATCATCACGCCCGAAATGGAATACGTTGCGATCCGCGAAAATCTGCGTCGCGAGCAATACATCGAATCACTGCGCGCCACGGGTCCTGAAGGCGAAAAAATGGTCAAACGCATGCTGCGTCAGCATGCTGGGGAGTCATTCGGTGCCTCGATCCCATCGCTCATCACACCAGAGTTCGTGAGAGAGGAAATCGCACGTGGCCGCGCCATTATTCCTGCAAACATCAATCATCCCGAAGTTGAGCCCATGGCAATTGGCCGCAATTTCCTGGTGAAAATCAACGCAAACATCGGCAACTCTGCTGTGAGCTCTGGCATCGGTGAAGAAGTTGAAAAAATGACCTGGGCGATCCGTTGGGGTGGCGACACCGTCATGGATCTGTCGACCGGCAAACACATTCACGAAACGCGTGAATGGATCCTGCGCAACTCTCCTGTGCCAATCGGTACGGTGCCTATTTATCAGGCACTTGAAAAAGTCGACGGTAAGGCTGAGGACTTAACCTGGGAAATTTTCCGCGACACGCTGATCGAGCAGGCCGAGCAAGGCGTGGACTATTTCACCATCCACGCGGGCGTGCGCCTGGCCTACGTCCCCATGACAGCAGACCGCATGACCGGGATCGTTTCGCGTGGCGGTTCCATTATGGCTAAGTGGTGCCTGGCGCACCATAAAGAAAGTTTCCTCTATGAACGTTTTGAGGAAATCTGCGAAATCATGAAAGCTTATGACGTAAGCTTCTCGCTTGGCGATGGCTTGCGTCCAGGTTCAGGCTTTGATGCAAACGACGAAGCCCAGTTTGCCGAGTTGCAAACACTGGGCGAGCTGACCAAAATCGCCTGGAAGCACGACGTACAAGTCATGATCGAAGGCCCTGGCCATGTGCCAATGCAGATGATCAAAGAAAACATGGAAATGCAGCTCAAGCATTGCGACGAAGCGCCTTTCTACACACTCGGCCCCCTGACAACTGACATCGCGCCAGGCTATGACCACATCACCTCCGGCATTGGGGCGGCACTGATCGGCTGGTACGGCTGTGCCATGCTTTGCTACGTGACACCTAAAGAGCACCTGGGTCTGCCAAACAAAAAAGACGTCAAGGACGGCATCATTACTTACAAAATCGCAGCGCACGCAGCGGATCTGGCCAAAGGCCACCCCGGCGCGTCGATCCGTGACAATGCGCTATCCAAAGCACGCTTTGAATTCCGCTGGGACGATCAGTTCAACCTGGGTCTGGATCCAGACACTGCAAAAGACTTTCACGACGAAACCTTACCCAAGGATTCAATGAAAGTCGCACACTTTTGCTCTATGTGCGGCCCGCATTTTTGCAGCATGAAAATCACACAGGATGTGCGTGAGTATGCACAACAACTCGGTGTGGCAAACGATGCGGCACTCAAAGCCGGCATGCAGGAAAAGGCGATTGAGTTTGTGAAAAAAGGCGCTGAGATCTATCACAATACTTAATGCAAAAAGCTTCCAGACAGCCCTTCATCGATGCCATGAAAGGCATCGGGTGCATGGCGATCGTCCTGCACCATCTCGCCGTGTATGGGCCGATGTCAGTAGTCGTCGGGCAATCAGCGCCCTGGCTCATTGACGGGCTAGTTCTTTATGCGCGCCTGGCGGTGCAGATGTTCTTTGTCCTGGCTGGCTTTCTGGTTGCGAGTCAACTCGCCCCCGTGGGCCAGCCACTGTCAAAGGCCTCAGCGCCATTGATCTGGAAGCGTTACAAACGGCTTGTCACACCATTTGTTTTTGCTGTCGCCTCAGCCACATTGATTACGGCAATCGTCAGGCCCTGGTTCGCTCATCAATCGCTCTCTGATGCGCCAAGCATCGCGCAACTCCTCGCTCATGCTCTTCTGGTGCATAGCGTGCTTGATATACAAGCGCTCTCCGCAGGCGTGTGGTTTGTCGCCATCGATTTTCAGCTATTCGCTTTGACAGTATTGCTCACAGCACTCATGCATCGCACCTCCGCGCAATGGCGTGTTGCGTACCCAGTGTTAATTGTGTTGTTGGCGGCCGTGTCGCTCTGGGTCGTTAACCGTTACAGCCAGTACGATAACTATGCGCCTTATTTTTTTGGCGCGTACGGGCTGGGCATGATCGCCTACTGGTCATCGCGCCCTGCGCGAGGCTTATTAGGGCTTTTGATGATTACTGCACTGGGGGTTATCGCCCTGCTGCTAGAGTTTCGCAACCCGATTATTGTCGCTTTTGCGACCGCGGTTCTCGTCAGTATCGCCAGTCAAAACGGTTGGCTGGAAAAGTGGCCAAAGGCTGGCGTCCTCACCTGGCTTGGGCATCGATCGTATTCAATTTTTTTGA
>CAINDJ010000371.1 GCA_903847325.1 uncultured beta proteobacterium
ATAAACCGCTTTTAATCAGCATTGCCTCATAATCAGACGCGTGGGCGTGCCCGCATAAAGATTTCTAACTTAAAAGCTGAAATAGATTGAAATCACTTGAAACAAGTCTTAGGCCTTAAAACCTCGTATTTGCATCAGATATCATTAGAATAATAACTATGGGAAAGCGTCATATTGACGCCCCTTCTGGAGAGATTTCCATGAAAAAGATTTTGATTGCTGCATCCATACTCTTAGGCATGACGCTGGCTCAGTCCGCGAGTGCCTGGGTAGCGGGCGGTTATGTCGTGACACCTCAGCCCGTATACGTGATTCCTGGCCCACCACCGCCCACTGTCGTATATGGTGCGCCTGCGCCCGTCTACGCAGCGCCTCCGGTGGTGTATGCGGCCCCGCCAGTTTACGCAGCGCCTCAGGTCGTTTACGGCCCACCACCTGTCTACGTTGCGCAGCCTGACAACACCGCAGCCATTATTGCTGGTGCAGCGATTGTGGGCGGTGCGGCCGCGTTAATCGCCACGAGTAACCGCGGCTATTACGGCGGCTATGGTGGTGGTTATGGCTACAGGGGCTATAACAACAACGGCTACTACCGTGGCTATGCCAATGGCTACAGAAACGGAAACCACTACGGTCGCTAAGTTTATTACTCTCCCGAACTAAAAAAGGCCCTTTTCGAAAAGGGCCTTTTTGTTTGGGATGTAGTTCAGTGTTGCGGTTTATTGTCCTAACTGCGTCAAGCCGCCCATATAAGGTCTCAGCACCTCTGGAATTACGATCGTGCCATCAGCCTGCTGATAGTTTTCCAGCACAGCCACCAATGCACGACCGACGGCCAGTCCAGAGCCATTCAACGTATGCACATACTCTGGTTTACCACCCTCGGCACGGGTGCGGGCCTGCATGCGACGCGATTGAAAGGTTTCACAATTAGAAACTGAAGAAATTTCACGCCAGGTGTTCTGTGCAGGTAACCAGACCTCAAGATCGTAGGTCTTGGACGCACCGAAACCCATATCACCGGTACAAAGCAGCATGACACGATAAGGCAGACCTAATAATTGCAGTACTTTTTCGGCATGGCCCGCCATATCCTCTAAGGCCTGATAAGAGGTATCAGGCGCCACAATCTGGACCATTTCAACCTTATCGAACTGATGCTGGCGAATCAAACCACGCGTATCGCGACCGCCACTGCCCGCCTCTGAACGAAAACAGGGGGTATGCGCGGTCAGACGGATAGGGAGATCCGCTGCAGGCACGATGGTGTCACGCACAAGGCTGGTCAGGGTAATCTCCGAAGTAGAGATCAAGTACTGCTCTTCGCCGGCAATCACATGACCTTGTTCATCAAGGGTCGGTTCGTCACCGCCTCGGGTCACCCAGAACATATCGTTCTTGAATTTTGGCAACTGCCCCGTACCCATCAGCGTCGAGGCATTGACGATGTAAGGGGTGTAGCACTCGCTGTAGCCATGCTGCTCTGTTTGTAAATCCAGCATGAATTGCGCCAAGGCACGATGCAAACGAGCGATCGGGCCACGCATAAAACTAAAACGGGCTCCTGAGAGTTTGGCCGCCGTATCAAAATCAAGTCCGATCGTCTCGCCCAGGGTGACATGGTCACGCGGCTCAAAACCTAGGCTCTTGGGATCACCTGTGGCGGGATCTGCGGTGGGAACCCAGCGACGCACCTCGATGTTTTCTTCGGCGCTGGTACCCACAGGCACGGATTCGTGAGGCAAATTAGGAATCGCCATCAACATGTCAGCCAGTTGCGTTTGCACCTCAGCCAGGTCTTGTTCCAGCGCTTTTAAGCGTCCAGGAATAGCCTGCGACTCGGCCATCACGGCGGATGCGTCCTCGCCCTTTGATTTGAGCGCACCGATTTGTTTGGCCAGGGCATTGCGTTGGGCTTGCAGACCTTCGGTTTCTGTCTGGACGGCCTTACGACGCGATTCCAGACTATTGAACTGTTCAACAGGGAACACTACGCCACGGCTGGCCAAACGGCGAACGACAGCGTCAAGATCTTTACGCAACAAAGCAGGGTCAAGCATGATTCATCAGGATCGCAAGGCTAAAGGAGTCAATATTGTAGCCGCCCGCGCGGATTAAGCTCTGATCAGCCACCGCAGGATCCAGGCAACCAGACCTAGCGCGCAAACACTCAATATCCAGATCAGGATAAACCAGAGCCAGGGCTTAAAACGTGGGGGTTTGACGGGGCTGTCAGGACTCAAGACTTTTTACCTTTTTCCTTGGCGCGTGCTTGTTGGTCGAGTTCACGCAAGTGCGCCATTTTGTCAGCGATCTTGAGTTCAAGACCACGGCTGACAGGCTGATACCATTCAGGCTCGCGCATGCCTTCGGGGAGATAGGTTTCACCAGCGGCATAGGCCTCAGGCTCATCATGCGCATACCGGTAGGCATGGCCGTAACCAAGTTCTTTCATGAGCTTGGTCGGCGCATTACGCAAGTGCACGGGGACAGGGCGTGACTGGTCTTGTTTGATGAAGGCGACCGCCTGGTTATATGCCATGTACCCCGCATTACTTTTCGCGGCAATCGACAGATAAATCACGGCTTGCCCAAGGGCAAGCTCTCCCTCGGGCGAGCCCAGTCGCTCATAGGTCAGCGCCGCATCATTGGCAATCTGCATCGCCCGCGGATCTGCAAGACCAATGTCTTCCCAGGCCATGCGCACGATACGACGCGAAAGATATTTAGGATCCGCACCGCCATCCAGCATCCGAGTGAGCCAGTAGAGGGCAGCGTCCGGATTTGATCCGCGCACGGACTTGTGCAGAGCTGAAATCTGATCGTAAAAATTATCCCCGCCTTTATCAAAACGCCGGGCATTCATGCTCAACGCGTTTTCTACAAGCGGCGTGTCAACAACCGAACTATTCGAAGCTTGGGCCGCGCTTGCGGCCTGCTCAAGCAAATTCAAAAACCGCCGCGCATCCCCATCAGCGTAGCCAATCAGGGTATCGACCGCAGCATCCTCAAAGCTCAATTCGGTCAGCACCTTGCTTCGCGCACGTTCGAGCAATTCTCGCATTTCTTGTTCGTTGAGCGACTCCAGCACGTAGACCTGCGCACGCGAAAGCAACGCGGAATTCACTTCAAACGAAGGATTTTCTGTCGTCGCTCCGATAAAAGTGACAAGGCCGGACTCGACAAAAGGCAGTAAGGCGTCTTGCTGGGCTTTGTTAAAACGGTGGATCTCATCAACAAACAACAAAGTGCGACGACGATGCTGATTAAGCGTGTGTTGCGCCTCTTCCATGGCCGCACGGATTTCTTTCACACCGGCAAAGACCGCAGAAATCGCAATAAAAGCGCAGTCAAAGGCATTGGCTGTCAAACGAGCCAGTGTGGTTTTACCCACACCAGGCGGTCCCCACAACAACATCGAATGCGGCCGACCCGACTCAAACGCCACGCGTAAAGGTTTGCCCGGCCCGAGCAAATGGCGCTGACCGATCACCTCATCAAGTGTGTTGGGCCTCAACGCCTCGGCCAGAGGCGGGATCGGTTTTGTTTTAAATAAGTCTGCCATGCACGTTATTGCATGCGTACAACGTCAGCACCGGCGGGCGCGACAAACTCAAACGTCGAGGCCGGTAGTGCAGGATTACGTTGGATGCCGGAAAGCTCGACGCGCGTCGTTTGTCCAAATGCGTCGAGCAATACGATGCGTGCGGGCAAGCCATCAAGCATACCGAGTTCAAGATGTACAAACCCGGCATCGCCATTGCGAGGCTTGGCACGCAACCAGGAAACGCCGTCACGATCGGGCTGGGGAGTCACGTCGAAGACCTTGTCGAGTTCACCCGTACCGAAAAGAATCGCGGCAGGCGACGCGCCGATGGCCTGATCAACATTTCTGACCGTCACTTGATTGAGATCCGGATCAAACTGAAATACCTGTTTTGCATCCGAGACAATTAATTGCGCATAAGGTGACACGACATCCCATTTAAAACGACCGGGTCGCTCAAAGGAAAACTGCCCGCTCTGTGGGCGACGTGTCTGACCTTGCGGCCCGACAACTGTCTGTTGAAACGAACCGGTCGCCGCGTGCACCTGCTGGACAAAACTTTTAAGCTGATCCTGCGCGCTGGCAGCAAGCGCCGTCCCTGTCAGCGCTGCGCTCAGCAGAGCTATGCCGCCAAAAACACTCAACCGGCCAATCCCCCAGCGAAATCCGTTAAACATATCGGTTACTCCTCGGTGTGCACTTTAGGCGCAAGAATTTCACGATTACCATTTGACTGCATGGTTGATACCAGCCCGGAATTTTCCATTTGCTCAAGCAAACGTGCCGCCCGGTTATAACCAATCCGCAAATGACGCTGCACAAGTGAAATCGAAGCACGCCGATGTTTCAGTACGATCTCCACCGCCTGATCGTACATGGGATCAGACTCGGCATCGGCCATGCCCGTCACGCTGCTCACGCCATCGCCCGTCTCGCCCTCAATCCCGCCCTCAAGCAGGCCTTCGATGTAATCAGGCTCGCCTTGGGCTTTGAGCGCCTCGACCACGCGATGGACTTCCTCATCCGTCACGAAGGCGCCATGCACGCGTACCGGCAACCCCGTACCAGGGGGCATGTACAGCATGTCGCCCTGACCAAGCAACGCCTCAGCGCCCATTTGATCCAGGATGGTGCGTGAATCAATTTTGGAAGAAACCTGAAACGCAATACGCGTCGGGATATTGGCCTTGATCAGGCCCGTGATGACATCCACGCTTGGGCGCTGTGTCGCCAAAATCAAATGAATCCCTGCAGCGCGGGCTTTTTGTGCCAAACGAGCGATCAGCTCCTCGATCTTTTTGCCAACCATCATCATCAAGTCGGCCAACTCGTCGATCACCACCACAATCGTTGGCAATTCCTTTAATGGCTCGGGCTGATCCGGGGTGAGGGAGAAAGGATTGGGGATGGGCTCTTCGCGTTTAATCGCATCACGGATTTTTGTATTAAATCCAGTCAGGTTACGCACGCCCATTTTGCTCATCAGGCGATAGCGTTTTTCCATTTCGCCCACACACCAGTTCAGTGCGTTGGCGGCTTGACGCATATCCGTGACAACTGGTGCCAACAAATGGGGAATCCCTTCGTAGACACTCATTTCGAGCATTTTCGGATCAATCAGAATCAGTCGGGTGTGTGACGAATCGGCTTTATAGAGGAGCGACAGAATCATCGCATTAATACCCACTGACTTACCTGATCCCGTTGTGCCGGCTACGAGCAAGTGCGGCATTTTCGCCAGATCGGCCACCACGGGATTGCCAGCAATGTCCTTACCGAGCGCCATCGTCACAACCGAATGACTGGAGTGATAAGTTTGCGAACCCAGAATTTCAGAAAGTTTGACGACCTGACGACGCGGATTGGGCAATTCAAAACCCATGAGATTTTTACCCGGAATCGTTTCAACGACACGGATACTCACCAGGCTCAATGCGCGTGCGAGATCTTTGGCCAGATTAACAATCTGACTACCTTTGACACCAGTGGCCGGTTCAATTTCATAGCGAGTAATGACAGGGCCGGCCATCGCAGCCACAACCTGCACCTCAACGCCAAAATCAGCAAGTTTCTTTTCGATCAGGCGCGACGTGAATTCAATTGTTTCTGCAGAGACGGTCTCAAAAGCAGGCGGCGCAGGATCCAGCAGGCTTAATTCAGGCAGATGACCCTGACCGACTTTAGCGGGCTCCACGAAAAGCGTCTGCTGCATTTCTTTTTGCATACGCTCGGATTTCGGTACGATAACTACTGCAGGCTCAATGCGAACGGGCTGCTCGTGCACGATTTTTTCGTGTTTGGCTTCGACTTGTTCGTGTCTGACGGCCTTAGCCACCTCGCCGGCGCGACGATCCTGACGCGCACCACGCAATTCTTTGATTTTGACAATAAGAATTTCTAGCCAGGTCCCCACGCGCTCAGCGAGATTGATCCAGGAAAAGCCAAAAAATAAACTTGTACCCACGGCGATTAAACCAAGCAGAATCAGCGTGCTGAGCGAAAAACCGACTGCCTGAGCGAGAAATCCCGACCAAGCCTGACCAATTACCCCGCCGGCACCACCCGAGATATCTGTCCGGCTGGGCAGCTGGGTGCCAAACGAGCTCAAACGGTAGGCCTCAAGACCGACCGACCCCATCAAGGCCATCAGAAAACCGATACCTTGCTGCCATTGCACCCGGGCGAGGGTTTCAGGCTCACCCCGTGCGCGAATCTGGTTAGCCAGGCGTAAATAACCTGCACGAACCCGATGCAACAGCAAAATAACCCACCACCAGGCAGAAAAACCGAATAAATACAACAAGATATCGGCTAAATAGGCCCCAACCAGACCACCCCGGTTATGCAGAATGGCCGCACGTGAGGAATGAGACCATCCCGGATCGGTGGGACTCCAGGTAAATAACACCAGCGTCAGCCAGGCCGCGAGCGCAGCAAAGAGGATCCAGCGTGCTTCGCGCACGAGATACACCAGCTTTGTCTGGAAAGCAGAGGGCCCATTTCGGGTGTTTCGGGTCGTGCGCGATGGTCGCGTTGTGGCAGCAGTAAGTCGAGGCATGGAGGACATTATAATTTGTAGCTTAACGAAGAGGGTAAATCTGATGTCGACTTCTAAACACGCCAAAGTTTTGATCCTGGGTTCTGGCCCAGCGGGTTATACAGCAGCAGTCTACGCTGCGCGCGCCAACCTGAATCCAGTTCTGGTTACCGGCCTGGCACAAGGCGGCCAACTCATGACCACCACCGAAGTCGATAACTGGCCAGCCGATGCTGCCGGTGTTCAGGGGCCAGAGCTGATGCAAAGGTTTCAAGCGCACGCAGAGCGATTTAACACCGAAATGGTGTTCGATCACATCGCCAGCGTCGATTTTTCTTCACGTCCGTTCAAATTAACCGGCGACGGCGGCAATATTTACACCTGCGACGCCCTGATTATCGCGACAGGCGCCTCAGCAAAGTACCTTGGATTGCCCTCGGAAACAGAGTTTATGGGGCGTGGCGTATCGGGTTGTGCCACCTGTGATGGATTTTTCTACAAAAACCAGGATGTCGTCGTGGTCGGCGGTGGCAATACCGCTGTCGAAGAAGCCCTGTACCTGTCCAACATCTGTCGTACTGTGACGGTGGTCCACCGTCGCGACAAATTCCGCGCTGAGCCTATTCTGATCGACAAGATGATGGACAAAGTCGCGAATGGCAATATGAAACTCGCCACCCACAAAGCGCTGGACGAGGTGCTGGGTGATCAGTCGGGTGTGACAGGCGTACGTTTACGCGACACCAATACAGACGAGACGCAGGACCTGGCCGTAACAGGTGCCTTTATTGCCATTGGTCACCAACCCAACACCTCTATTTTTGAGGGCAAGCTTGAGATGGCCAACGGTTATATCGTGACTCGCAGCGGACTATCAGGTTTAGCCACCATGACCTCGGTCGAGGGTGTATTTGCAGCGGGCGACGTGCAAGACCACGTTTATCGCCAGGCGATTACCAGCGCCGGTACGGGATGCATGGCTGCACTTGACGCACAGCGCTGGCTGGAGAATGCGGGGGAGTAAAGCGGGCCTGGCCGATCTCAAACGTTTAAACGAGAAAGCCCAGGCAGCACGCAAAATCGCCGGGGCGCGTGCAGAGCTTGCACGCGCCAGCGCAAGTGTGACTGCGCAGCAGCAACCTCAAGCGCTCACAGAAGACGCACGCAAGCTTTTTGCACGCGCAACGCAGGCCGTTGCGCCTATTCAGGCTAAGAGCCGGGTCTTGCACAATCGACCTGAAAACCAAAGCAACAGCACAGCGGCTGCCAGCACAGCTCAAACAGAAAAGGCGCAGTTACTCGAACAAAAGCGTATGCGTGCCACGGGTCAGTCTGACGCTGCGCACACAACGAACGCAGGCAAACCACAAACCGGTATCTCAGACATTTACGCACCGATCAAGGATACCGATACGGATGTCGCCTGGGCGTCGCCCGGAATAGGTCCAGACACGCTGCGTAAACTCAAGCAGGCTTTCTGGCCCGTCGGTGCGCAGCTTGATTTGCATGGAATGAATAGCGACCAGGCCAGACCCGCCTTGCTTTCTTTTATCCAAAGTAGCCAGCAACACGGCACCCGGTGCGTGAGGATCATTCACGGTCAGGGGTATGGGTCAGCCAACGGTCAGGCGGTGCTTAAAAACCTGGTGAGCCAGTGGTTGACTCAGATCCCTGCCATCGCGTGCTTTGCAACCGCCCCTCAGGCCCATGGTGGTCGCGGGGCGCTGCTGGCGCTCGTCAGACAAGACTAAATATTAATCAGGAAGCCTTAAATACTCCACCAGCGCGTCTGTTGCAGCGTCGGGACGGGGCGTCATGAGCGAGGCTGCAACGATCACTGCGAACGCTACAGGCGCGCCAAATACACCTGCAGCGATTGGCTGTATCCCCCACAGAAAATCAATTGGCACGCTGCGCGGCACACCGAGTACCAGTTCACGTAACCAGGCTTGTGTCGCAACCATGTAGGCGAACGTTGTCAGCAAGCCCGCCAACATCCCAAGTGTCGCGCCCCACTTGTTGGCGCGTTTCCAGAAAATCCCCATCACCAGCACAGGAAAAAAAGCCGAGGCTGCGAACGAAAACGCGGCACCCACCAAA
Source organism: uncultured beta proteobacterium (assembly GCA_903847325.1). Lineage (GTDB taxonomy): Bacteria > Pseudomonadota > Gammaproteobacteria > Burkholderiales > Burkholderiaceae_B > Zwartia. Next base: position 8,685 of record CAINDJ010000371.1, read on the forward strand.
AATAAAATATCTGCAGGCGTGCGCGTAGCCACCCAGGCCGCTGCAAAAGCGACAAGCAATAGCAGCACCTTGGAGACGATCACACGTCGTCCCGCATTCATACTGGGTGAGACCATTCTAAAAATCGTGTCGTGCGATAGCGCATTTGAAAGTGTTAACAACAAGCCATCGGCTGTGGATAACGCAGCAGCCAAAGCGCCTGCCGCCACCAGACCCGAAATCACATAAGGCAGGCCTGCTATTTCTGGCGTCGCAAGCACCACGACATCCGCACCGATATGAATTTCGGATAATTGCACGACGCCATCGCGATTCACATCCATCAAATCAATCAGCGAGCGGTCAACAGCGGTCCACGCATGTACCCAGGAGGGTAAGTCGGCATATGTCATGCCGACAAGATTGGTATAGATTTCATACTTCACCAGGATTGCCAGTGCTGGCGCCATAAAATAAAGTAACAAAATAAAGAGCAAAGACCAAAAGACCGATTGACGTGCCGCGCTCACAGAGGGCGTGGTCAGCGAGCGCGTCAAAATATGCGGCAGTCCAGCCGTGCCAAGCATCAGACACAAAACGATCGCTATAAAATTATTGCGAACATACTCCTTACTTTCGCCGGTTTTACGGGCAAAGGGTTCAGCATGCGGAGCAGGAGGCGATGCCCGCGCGGCATAATCTTCACGCGCGCGCGACCACGCGGTGCGCGCAGACTCCACGGTCGCTGGATATGCAGATAGCTCGTGCTCCAAACCGCGCACCTCCACCATCGAGGCATCGTTTGCGCGTGCACGCAATAACTTCAAGCGCAGTTTTTTATTTTCGTCAATCAAAGACTCGGGCAGAGCATCTATGCGCGCCTGCATCTCATCGGCACGGAGCTGCCAGACGAGTCTGACGCTGCGCTCCTCCGGATCATAGGTCAGCTCACGCTCGCGCTCTGTGACTTGTTGCAACACAGCACTGGCGGCGATCTGAGGCACGGGCTGCCCGGTTTGTTTGACGGAAAGCCAGATTACCGGCACCAGATAAGCGATCACCAAAATAATGTATTGTCCGACCTGCGTCCAGGTCACCGCACGCATGCCACCCAAAAACGAACAAACCAGCATGCCACCGAGCGCGATAAAAATCCCTAATTCAAAAGAGATCCCCGTCATACGTGTGGTGATAATGCCTACCCCATAAATTTGAGCCACCAGGTAAGTAAAAGAACACAGTACGGCGCAAAACACCCCGACAAACCGGGGTAGATTGCCACCAAATCGTGCGCCTAAAAAATCAGGGATCGTGAATCGACCGAATTTACGCAGATAAGGGGCCAGCAATAGCGCCACCAGCACGTATCCACCCGTCCATCCAAGGATATAGGCCAATCCGTTATAGCCTGTTAAATAGAGCGTCCCGGCCACACCGATAAAGGATGCAACGGACATCCAGTCCGCCGCGGTCGCCATACCGTTAAACACCGCGGGCACGCTTCTGCCAGCAACGTAATATTCAATCGGATCGGAGGTTCGACAATAAATCCCGATCCCCGCATACAACACAACCGTCACGAGTAAAAAAACGTAACCAATCCAGTGTCGTGCCAATCCGAGTATTTCGAGTAAAGCCAGGACTAAGATCAGCAAAGCAAAGCCAAAGGCGTAGAGGATGTAACCACGCCATAAGCGTGTACTGAGCTCTGATTGTGAGTTATTACCTAATCTGAACATTATTCATCCTGCTGCGCACGTCGCGCAGCATCCAGGCGATTCATATACCAGGCATACCAGCCAATCATCACCAGAAAAACTGCTGGCGCGCCAATCGCGGCCATCCAGAAAGAGAAGGGCCAGCCAAAAATAAATACCTTTGACAAGTCGATGGCAAAATAAACGGGGACAAAAATTACCAATAACCACATCAGCAGCAAGACGCTAATGACGAGTTGATTGCGATGCCAGTAAGACAGCCTTTTGTTTACCATTCGCTCATCAGCCTTTATTCAAACAATCATCAACGTGAACAGAGCGCACAAGCGACAACGGCCAGCACGTGAGTGCTAGCCGTTGCGCGTTTTTTGCTCTTATTCGATACTGCTTATTTTTTTTAAGGCCAGTTGTGCCAGCCCGCCCATTTTGAGCATTTGTCCCCTCACCTGCTTGAAGTCCATTCTGCACGACCATCGCACAATCCACATCAGGGTATGCCCTTAATTAGAGCGAAAATATTGTTTTTTTACAAAATTGCCCAGATAAGTTGCATAAAAAATATTGTCAGGCAAAACAACTATGCACTACATGTTCTCAATCATCGCCTGACCAAAACCAGAACACGAAACCTGTGCGGCACCTTGCAACAAGCGCGCGAGATCATAGGTAACTTTTTTAGACAAAATTGTTTTTTCCATACTGCTGATAATAAGATCCGCCGCCTCGGTCCAGCCGATATGGCGCAACATCATTTCAGCAGACAAAATTTCCGAACCAGGATTTACATAGTCTTTCCCGGCATACTTGGGTGCGGTACCCGAAGTCGCTTCGAACATCGCGACCGAATCAGACATATTCGCACCCGGTGCGATGCCCACACCCCCGACCTGGGCCGCCAACGCATCTGAAAGATAGTCGCCATTCAGATTGAGCGTCGCAATCACACTGTATTCGTTTGGCCGCAATAAGATCTGTTGCATGAACGCATCGGCAATCACGTCTTTGACGATAATGTCACGGCCAGTTTTCGGATTTTTAAATTTGCACCATGGTCCTGCGTCAATGGTTTGCGCACCAAACTCCTCTTGCGCCAGCTCATAGGCCCAATCCCGGAAAGCACCCTCGGTGAATTTCATGATGTTGCCTTTATGCACGATCGTGCAAGAGGGCAGATTGTGTTCGATGGTATAGAGCAAGGCCTTGCGCACCAGACGCTTGGTGCCTTCGCTTGAGACCGGTTTGATCGCGATGCCCGAGGTTTCGGGAAAACGGATTTGCGTTACACCCAGTTTATTTTGCAAAAAATCAATCAACTCGCGCGCCTGAGGCGTGTGTGCGGCAAACTCGATGCCCGCGTAAATATCTTCAGAGTTTTCACGGAAAATCACCATATTGGTTTTTTCTGGCTCGCGCAGGGGTGACGGCACCCCTTTCAGGTAGCGCACAGGCCTCAAACAAACGTAAAGATCCAGGTGTTGACGCAAAGCGACGTTCAATGATCGAATGCCGCCGCCGACGGGTGTATTGAGAGGTCCTTTGATCGAAACCACAAACTCTTTGACCGCGCGTAGCGTCTCTTCGGGCAGTGAAACGCCTTCGCCATACAGTTTTCTTGATTTTTCCCCGGCATATATCTCCATCCAGTGAATCTTCCGCTTGCCACCGTAAGCCTTGGCGATCGCGGCATCTACGACCTTTTTCATGACGGGTGTGATGTCTACGCCCGTCCCATCACCTTCGATGAAGGGAATGATTGGCTGATCGGGAACATTCAGGGATGCATCGGAATTGATTGTTATTTTTTGACCTGCCTGAGGGATCTGAATGTGCTGATAAGACATGTTTACTCCGGGACGCCTTAAAATGAAGAAGTATCTTATCCTGCATTACTTGGGTGCAATGCAGCATTTCGATGATCTTCGGCTATTCTTTTCAACCCGGGGCACAAACTCCCCAGTCTCAGCAGGCAATATTGCATGTTCAACCCTTCGCGCGATCAGGTCAGACAGTTTTTTATCGAAACGTGGCGCAAGCACCGTGCGCTCGAAGTACTGACGCCTCTGGAAGCCATCGCACTGGGATGGATTGAAAAACATCCCGAATATCATGCAGATATTGAGCAATCCGACGCGATGACTCGTGAATTCAATGTCGAAGAAGGTCGCACCAACCCATTTCTGCATCTTTCGATGCACCTCGCTATCGCAGAGCAACTATCGATCGATCACCCCCGGGGAATTCGAAGTGCTTACGAATCAATCGCCTCGCGCACAGACTCCCACCATGCCGTGCATGAAATCATGGAGTGTCTGGGTAAGGTTGTCTGGGAGTCCCAGCGACTGGGGACTGCGCTCGATAGCGATGCGTATATTGAACTGATCAGGCAACGCGCCAGCCGTGACTGAGTGAAGAGTCAAAAAAACCGCATCGAGCTGCGGTTTTTTATACTTGCAGGATTCGCTGCAGGATTACTTACGAACAGACAACGGACCTGGCTGAGCGGCCAGCCAAGCTGACACGTTTGCAATGTCAACAGCAGACAATTGCGTCGCAAAAGCACCCATAATGGCATTTTTACGGACGTTTGCGACGGGAGCCGCGCCTGCTGCGCCGCGCTGATACGCTTTCAGAGCATGGGCAAGAAAATCAGCATGCTGTCCAGCGAGAATAGGATAGGCAGGATCAATCGGTGATTTACCATCAGCACCATGACAAGATGCACAGTTAACTTTTTCCCAGACGGCCTTACCGGCAGCGAGGTCGGCAGCCTGTGAGAGACTGGCTGAAGAAATCAGAGCAGCACCAGCGAGGGCGATCGAAAGATGTTTCATGAGAGCCCCCGGTTATTTAAGATTTGAGTAGTAGGCGGCCAGATCAGCGATATCCTGATCTGAAAGGCTGGCCGCGATAGCGTCCATCGTAGGATGGCTACGATCGCCTTTGGCATAGGCATGCAAGGCAGCCTGAATGTATTTGTCGTTCTGGCCTGCGATCATAGGCACCGAGTAAACCTCGGGAAAGCTCGCGCGGTAACCAGGAATACCATGGCAACCGATACACATCGACACTTTGGCGCGTGATGCATCGGGCTTTCCTGCGTCGGCAGCCGTTGCGGGCGAGGCGACAAAACAGGCAGCAGCGATAGCCAACACCCCGGCCAGACGGCTGGCCAGATTTGAATTTTTAGATGAATGAGTCTTGAAGCGATACATATTGTTCGGCAACTTCATGAAAGGGCTCTGACTGAAGCAGAGAAAATCCCGGGTTTGTCCCGGCCGCAAAACGATTGGATTGTACGATAATTGGAGCGGTTAGACTTAATCCATTCGTATTTTCCCCTGAAACCCCTATTTTTTCAGCAACTAATGACCTCAGCCACCCCTACCCCAGCCCAGAATCAGCGTTTTGACGGTACCGAACGCTACGTTGCCACCGAAGACCTCAAACTCGCTGTCAATGCCGCACTGACCTTACAGCGCCCTTTGCTGATCAAAGGCGAGCCAGGCACCGGCAAAACCATGCTTGCTGAGGAAGTCGCTCAGGCGCTCGGGCGTCCACTGTTGCAATGGCACATCAAATCCACCACAAAAGCGCATCAGGGCCTGTATGAATACGATGCGGTCTCCAGACTGCGCGACTCACAGCTAGGGGACGAGAAAGTCAAAGATATCAGCAACTACATCATGCAAGGTGTGTTGTGGCAGGCCTTTGAGTCACCCGAACCTGTCGTACTGCTGATCGATGAAATCGACAAAGCCGACATCGAATTCCCCAACGATTTGTTGCGTGAACTCGACCAGATGGAATTCCATGTCTACGAGACCCGCAGCACGGTGCGCGCGCTGCACCGTCCACTCGTGATCATTACGTCGAATAACGAAAAAGATCTGCCTGACGCGTTCTTGCGTCGCTGCTTCTTTCATTACATCCGGTTTCCCGATCGCGACACCTTACGCAGCATCGTGGATGTGCACTTCCCCAACCTGCATGCCGATGTACTGCGCGCAGCGCTGGACACATTCTTTGCTCTGCGCGACGCGCCAGGACTCAAGAAAAAACCTTCCACCTCCGAATTCCTGGACTGGTTGCGTTTGCTGATCGCCGAGGATGTCAGTGCTGCGCAAATCGATGCGCACGCTGCCACTGCGGTGCCCATGATGGCAGGAGCCTTACTCAAAAACGAACAAGACCTGCAACTGCTCGAACGCCTTGCTGCGGTGACACGCAACACCACACGTCGTTAAATCAGGAGCAAAAATGTCAGCCTCGCAAAGTTTTAAAGTGCAACCAGGCCCCCACACGCTGACAGGCTATGGCGTTCGCCTCGAGCCTCTCACGCTTGCCCATACACAAGCGCTGGCCGCGGCGGCACGTGACGGTGAACTCTGGAATCTACGTGTCACCTCCGTACCCGAACCAGACCAGACCGCAGCCTATATCCAGACCGCACTGGATGGCCTTGCCGCAGGGCATCGCGTACCCTTTGTCGTGATTGATGAGACGAACGGCAAAGTGATCGGCAGTACCAGCTATCACGACATCCTCGCGCCTGTCGCGCGGCTGGAGATCGGATTTACCTGGTATGCAAAAAGCTATCAACGCACGCACGTCAACACGGCTTGCAAACTGATGCTCCAAAAGCATGCGTTCGAGACGCTGGGCGCAGCCGTCGTGGGCTGGCGTACCGACAATTTCAATCACGCATCGCGTCGTGCCATTGAAAGACTTGGCGCAAAATTAGACGGCATCCTCCGTCATCATGCACTGCGTCGCGACGGTACCGTGCGCGATACCGTGATGTATAGCGTCATCGCAGGCGACTGGCCTGAGATCCAAGCTCACCTGCTCTCTCAACTCAAACACCATGCTGCTTGATTTCTTTTATCACTTGCGCACGCAAAAGCTTCAGATCTCCGTCAAGGAGTATCTGACATTGCTCGAGGCATTGTCCTCACCTTTGATGCCGCCCACGCTTGAAGATTTTTATTTTCTGGCGCGCACGACACTGGTTAAGGACGAAACACTTTTCGATCGCTTTGACCGTGCCTTTGCGACCTACTATCGCAGTCTCGAGCAAAAACTCCCGGCAGGCAAAAAAATCCCGCTCGAATGGCTGATCAAAGAACTCCAAAAAAACCTGACTGCCGAACAAAAAGCAGAACTTGAAAAGCATGGCTGGGACAAGCTCATGGAAATGTTCAAGGAGCGTCAGGAAGAACAAAAAGAACGTCACGAAGGCGGCAGCAAATGGATTGGTACGGGTGGCACCTCGCCTTTTGGCAATGGTGGCTATCACCCCGAGGGTATCCGAGTGGGCGGTGTATCCGCAGGTAACCGCACCGCAGTCAAAGTCTGGGACGAACGTCAATTCCGGGACTATGACGACTCAATCGAACTAGGCACGCGTAATTTCAAAGTCGCCCTCAGACGTTTGCGCCGTTTCGCGCGCGAAGGCGCGGATTTCGAACTGGATTTGAACGACACGATCGCCAGCACGGCGCGCAATGCTGGCTATCTGGATATCAAACTCGTGCCGGAGCGCCACAACAATGTCAAAGTATTGATGCTGCTGGATGTAGGCGGCAGCATGGACGACCACATTGCACGCGTCGAGGAACTATTTTCGGCCGCCAGTAGCGAGTTTCGCAATCTGGAAGTCTATTATTTCCACAATTGTCCGTACGAACATTTATGGAAATCGAATCGTCGCAGGCAAATGGAGCGATTCGAGACCTGGGATGTACTGCGCAAATTCAATGAAGACTGGCGCCTGATTTTTGTTGGCGATGCGACCATGAGTCCTTACGAAATCCTTCAGCCAGGCGGCTCGGTTGAGCACTACAACAAAGAATCTGGTGCGGACTGGTTACAGCGCATGGTCACGACCTGGCCTAAAGCAGTCTGGCTCAATCCGGAGCCGCAAGCGTCCTGGCAATACCGGCAATCGATTGGCCTGATCAGAAATATTATTCAAGACAAAATGTTCCCCGTCACGGTCTCCGGCATCGAACAAGCCATGCGATTACTTTCAAAGTGAACCAATCCGCTCGAACCTGCTCCAACAGGTTCGAGTCAATTTTTCAAACTGGATGTTTCCTATGCGTTTTCTGACTGACGCCGCTCGACGCGGCTTGCTGGGCGTGACCCTTTTCTTTGTTTTTTCACAGGGATGGGCACTAACACTTCCAGCAGGGATCAACGAAATCGCATCGGTTGAAGGGATCACCGAGTACCGTATACAGAGCAACGGGCTGCGCATTTTGCTCGCACCAGATGACTCAAAGCCAACCACCACGGTCAACATGACCTATCTGGTGGGCTCGCGCCACGAAAACTATGGCGAAACAGGTATGGCCCACCTGCTCGAACACATGCTTTTCAAAGGAACACCCAGCTATCCAAATGCGCTGGGGGAATTTTCCAAGCGTGGCTTGCAGGCGAACGGCTCGACCTCGTCGGACCGCACAAACTATTACGCAAGCTTTGCAGCAAATCCCGAAACCCTCGCCTGGTATCTCAACTGGCAAGCTGATGCGATGATCCACTCGACCATCTCGCGTCAGGATCTGGACACGGAGATGACCGTTGTACGCAACGAAATGGAGAGTGGCGAAAACAATCCATTCCAGATGCTGTGGCAAAAAATGCTGGGCGTCGCCTTTCAGTGGCACAACTACGGAAAAACAACCATTGGCGCACGCTCCGATGTCGAAAATGTCGATATCGGCCAGTTACAGGCTTTTTATCGCGTGCATTACCAACCAGATAATGCCGTGTTGATCGTGACCGGCAAATTCGATCCTGAGACAACCCTCAAAACGATTGATCAGGCCTTTACCGCAATTCCTAAACCCGAACGCAAGCTCCCTCCCGAATACACGGTCGAGCCGATTCAGGATGGCGAGCGCGGCATCACCCTGCGCCGTAATGGTGGCGCACCTCTCGTGGCTGCGATGTATCACGTGCCACCCGCCGCCCATAAAGACTTTGCAGCACTCGATCTGGCGAGCATGATGATGGCCGATACGCCCTCAGGCCGTTTATATAAGGCCCTGGTGCCGACCAAGCAGGCGACCAGCGTGCTTGGCTTCACTATGGACGAGTACGCCCCGGGCATTGTGATGTTTGGTGCAACGCTTGAGCATGGCATGGACCCAAAACGTTCACTCAGTACGCTGACCACCACCCTCGAATCCATCACTAAAAAGCCATTTACCAAGGAAGAACTTGAGCGCGTGCGCAACCAGTGGATCACTAGCTGGGAACAAGTATTCAGCGATGCTCAGAAAATTAGCAGCGCACTCTCCGAATACGTAGCGATCGGTGACTGGCGCATGGTTTTTGTCGCGCGTGATCGCATCAAAAACGTGACTCTGGCCGACACACAACGCGTCGCAAGCGAATACCTGATCGCCTCAAACCGTACAGAAGGTCAATACATCCCTACAGACAAACCTGTACGCGCACCTGCAGCGCAAATTCCCGACCTGACAAAAGATCTCGCTGACTACAAGGGCGCAGCGCCAGCTAAACAAATAGCCGCGTTTGATCCGACACCAGAAAATATCGACGCGCGTACTGAACGCAAGGTATTGAAGCTCGCCAATGGCCCCGTCCAGCTCGCACTTTTGCCCAAAGAGGCACGTGGCGGGCGTGTGAAAGTCATCATCGACATTCAGTCGGGCAATGTTGAAATGATGAAAGGTCAGCAGATGATCTCCTCTCTCGCCTCGGACCTGTTACTACGCGGCACGGACAAACTGAAACGCGAACTGATCAGTGACAAAATCGATGCACTGAAAGGCGAAGTCGCCGTGACTGGCTCAGGCAACGCTCTCACAATCAGCCTGAGCGCGACACGCGAAAATATCGATGCTCTAGTCGCGTTTGTACTCGAGGTTGCGAATCAGGCCGCATATCCTCAGGAGCAGATCGACGAAGTGACGAGCAAGTTAATTGCGTCAATCAAAAGCTCGAAAACAGAACCCACTGCGATTGCTTCACGCATGTTGAGCCGACTCAACAACCCCTGGGCAAAAGATGATATTCGCTACATCCCAAGCTTTGATGAATCGATTGTCGCGGTGCAAGCGATCAAACGCGTAGAGCTCCAGAATTTCCATCGTAAATTTCATGGCACAGGCAATATCACTGTCTCGGCCGTTGGTGACTTTGATCCCGTCAAACTCGAAGCAGTCCTGGCAAAAAGTCTCGGCTCATGGAAACCTGCTGCCGCCTACACACGTATCCCGGACCCCTATCGTTCGATTAAACCCGAGCAATTACAGGCGTTAACGCCAGACAAAGCGAACGCTTTTTATATCGCAAAGTTGCCGCTGGAGATTCAGGATACAAACCCCGACTTTCCTGCGATGACCTTAGCTAACTTCTTGCTTGGATCATCGGAGACTTCCAGACTCTGGATGCGCGTGCGCGAGAAGGAAGGCCTGTCTTATAACGTACGCAGCAGCCTGAGCGCATCGGCTTTCGAGCCTAATGCGAGCTGGTCGGTCTATGCGATTTTTGCACCTGAAAACCGTCAGCGTGTCGAGACCGCGATCACTGAAGAACTCGCACGCGCCGTAAAAGACGGATTCACCGAAACAGAGGTCAAAGACGGCATCAACGCACTGTTAAATTTGCGTAAGCTTTCACTGGCTCAGGATGCAACGCTTGCGACCACTTGGAGTGCTTATCTGGATCGAAAACGGACCTTTGCCTGGGCAGCGGAGATCAACAGCAAGATTGCTGCACTGACGCCTGAACAAGTGCATGCTGCGTTGCGTAAATACTTGAACCCAGCCGAATTCAGCAGCGTTGCAGCGGGTGATTTTGAAAAGAAAAAATAAGCGAAATCTCTGATTATCTATAGCAAGCGCATGACCCACACCCTGAGAAATCAGGGTGTTTCTATTTCCGTGTTTTATTTATGACTTTTATTTTTTTAGTTATAGCTTTATAAAGCCATAACCCAGAGTCTAATCAGGCATTACCTGCCCGTCCCCCCTGTTTTCACTCAGGAAAGTCCGACATGAAAAAAATAATCGCCTTATCCCACACCGCGTAAGGAATGCTGGCCAGCGCAAGCGCGATGGCTCAATCGACCTCACGCCTCGATGAGGTCATTAAATCTGGCAAACTGCGTGTCTGCTCACCAGGCGATTACAAACCTTTTGCACTGGCCAAAGCCGACGGCACCTTTGAAGGCATCGATATCGATCTGATCCAGTCAGCAGCCAAAGCCCTGGGTGTGCAGGTTGAAATGGTCAAAACCAGCTGGCCCAAGCTGCTTGATGACTTTACCGAAAAATGTGACGTTGCTGTCGGTGGCATTTCGACCTCGACGGACCGCGCCAAACGCGTAGGTTTTATGACGGCTTACATGGTCAACGGTAAAGCACCTATCGCGCTGTGCACCAATGCTAAAAAATTCCAGACTGTTGCGGATATCAACAAACCCAGCGTCCGGGTCATCACCAACCCAGGTGGCAGTAACGAGAAATTCGTGCGCGCAAACCTGCCTGACGCCAAAGTGACCGTCTATAACGACAACGTCACAATCTTTGATGAAATAGTCAAAGGCAACGCTGACGTGATGATTTCAGAGTCTGTCGAAACCATTGTTCAATCCAAAGCCAAGCCGACGCTGTGCGCAATCAATCCAGACAAGCCTTTGCAATATGGCGAAATGACTTACCTGCTGCCACGTGGGGACTTGCCGATGAAAGCCTGGTTTGATACGTGGATTCACCTGAACAAAGCATCTGGCGAATACACAAAGACTATAGATAAATGGTTGAAATAAAGAAGTTGCAATAAATAGTTGCAATATAAATTTGCGATAAGTATTTGAATAAAAAAATCGGCAGCGGAAAAGTGAACTGACCCCAAAAAGTTAGGACAGGTGTCCAACTTTTGGGGTGCAGTTCAAAGTTTCGCAGCCGATTTTTTTTAACTCAAACAAAACGCGCTGAAGATCAGGAGAAAAACTCTTTTACGCGATCTGTCCAGGACTTGCTCTGCGGTGAGTGTCGCTCGCCACCGTCACTGAGCGAGGCTTCGAACTGACGCAAGATCGTCTTTTGTTCTTCGCTCAGACGCACCGGCGTCTCCACCACCACATGGCAATACAAGTCTCCCGGATACGCCGCACGGACACCCTTGATGCCCTTGCCACGCAAGCGGAACGTCTTACCAGACTGGGTACCATCAGGTATCGTGATTTCAGCTTTGCCATTGAGCGTAGGCACCTGAATATCACCGCCCAGGGCAGCCGTCGTAAACGGAATCGTCAACTCGCAATGCAGGTCGTCGTTTTCTCGCTGGAAAATCTTGTGCTCTTTGATGTTGATTTCAACAAACAAATCACCCGATGGGCCACCATTGATACCCGGCTCGCCATTGCCTGATGAACGGATACGCATTCCATCATCAATACCGGCAGGAATCTTGACCTGCAAAGTTTTGTTGCGGCGGGTACGTCCCACGCCATCGCAAGATACACAAGGATCAGTGATCTCTTTGCCGTTGCCATGACAGGTCGGACATGTCTGCTGGACGCTGAAAAAACCTTGCTGCATACGCACCGCACCTGCACCACCGCAGGTGCGGCAGGTTTTGGGCGACGTGCCTGGTTTGGAGCCACTGCCCTTACATATCTCGCAATTTTCCCAGCTCGGCACACGGATCTCGGTATCGAAACCGTTGGCCGCTTGTTCGAGCGTAATTTCCATGCCGTATTTAAGGTCGGCGCCACGATAGACCTGCGGTCCACCACCACCACCCCGACGCTGACCACCAAAGATCTCGCCGAAAATATCGCCAAA
>CAINDJ010000372.1 GCA_903847325.1 uncultured beta proteobacterium
AGCAATGCTCGAATACCTTCGGCAAAATCACCATGCGAGGCGCACATCAGACCCGCAATCCATTCGATACGGTAAACCTCAGCGAGAGAAGCGTGTTTTGTGCGTTGCAGGAGTGTAAAGGTCAGTCTTGCCGAACCAGGCGAGCCCGCGGCAAGCGTTTTGGACGCACGCTGCAACCAGGGATCCTCGTGCGCAGACAGGGCTAATAAATTAGCTACGATTTTGTTTAAATCAGAGCCGCTACAGATTTTTTGAATCAGGCTCAGATGTTGTTGTAAAGAACCAATCGCGGGCGTTACCTCGATACTAAGTTCATGTAATAAGCTGTTTAGCAAATCGTCGTGTCTCACACGATTTGCGTGCTGGGAGGCTGCATCTTCGGGCATGCGATGCCAGCGTTGCGTCTTCAGGCCAGAGAGGAGTTGCTCCCACGCATCATGCGGCAAATGATAATCGGCCATGCCGGCAAATATTGCATCGGCTGCACCAATATGCGCGCCGGTTAAGCCTAGAAACAACCCTGTCTTGCCTGGTAGACGGTTGAGCATCCATGTGCCCCCGACATCAGGAAATAATCCAATTGTGATCTCGGGCATGGCTAATTTTGAAGTGTCGGTCACGATGCGATGGCTTGCCCCCATCATGAGCCCCATCCCCCCACCCATCACAATGCCATTGCCCCAGACAACAATAGGTTTGGGGAAGGTGTGAATGCGGTAATCGAGAGCGTATTCTTCGGCAAAAAAAGTGCCCGCATAGGTATTGGCGGTTGAGGCTTTACCGATATTTTCAAGCATGCTGTGATAGAGCGTATGGAGGTCTCCACCTGCACAGAACGCTTTTTCTCCTGCTCCTCGCATGATCACTAGCGCGACATCAGGATCCTGAGCCCAGGTCTCCATGCGCAGCGCGAGTCGTCTCGTCATATCCAAAGATAAGCCGTTGAGCGTTTTCGGTGTGTTGAGTGTCGCCACTCCAAGTTTCATGCCATTGGCACACGATACATCTTCAAACAATACGACTTCTTCTTGTGTTTCGCTCATCTTATGTCCGCACCCTTTTCTAATAATTGGCGGGCAATAATGACCCGCATAATTTCGTTTGTACCCTCAAGGATCTGGTGCACACGGGTATCGCGGACCAGACGCTCTAGTGGATAATCTTTAAGATAACCATAACCGCCATGCAGCTGCTGCGCATCCAGACAGACTTGAAAACATAAATCCGTCGCCAGACGTTTAGCCATTGCACAGTAAGTTGAGGCATCAGGATGTGCTGCATCCAGTTTGCAGGCGGCAAGTCTCACCATATGTCTGGCTGCAACCGTGTGTGTAGCCATATCCGCAAATTTGAATTGCAGCGCCTGAAAGCTGGCCAGCGGTTGTTTGAACTGCTTGCGTTCATGCAGGTATTGACGCGACGCATCGATAGCACCCTGCGCCGCACCGACAGAGCATGTTGCGATATTGATCCGACCACCGTCCAGTCCTCGCATGGCTATTTTGAAACCTTCGCCCTCCTGCCCCATTAACGCATGTTTGGGTATACGTACATTTTCGAACGTTATCTGTCGCGTGCTTTGGCTATTCCAGCCCATTTTTAATTCTTTTCTGCCGTACTGGATCCCCTCAAGCTTTGCATCGATTGCGAACGCTGAGATGCCATTTGAGCCAGAATCTCCCGTACGCGCCATCACGATCAGCACATCTGTTTCACCCGCTCCGGATATAAAAGCTTTTGAGCCATTCAGCAAATAGTGATCGCCCTGATCATTCGCTTGTGTCAGTAACGAGGCTGCATCCGACCCGGCGCCAGGCTCAGTCAAGCAGTAAGAGGCAAGCAACTCACCGCTACACAAGCCCTCTCCCCATTGCTCGCGCACAGTCTCCGTCCCCCACTGCCCTAACATCCAGGTGGCCATATTGTGAATGGTCAGGAAAGCTGTCGTAGAAGGGTCAACGGCAGCAAGTTCCTCAAATACGAGGGTAGCATCAAGCCTGGGTAAGGCTAAGCCACCAATAGCCTCGCTGGCGTAGATAGAGCAAAACCCCATCGCGCCTGCGCGTCTGAAGGCTTCTTTGGGAAAAATGCACTCCTGATCCCAGTGTGCCGCGTGCGCAGCGAGTTCGCCGGCGGCGAAATCTTTTGCGGACTGCGCAAAGGAGCGCTGCTCCTCATTAAGCTCCATATCCATCGTGTCTCCTTCTTTTATTTTGCCACGACTCAGATTGTGACGTCGTTAATAGGCATTTTCTTTTTTATATTACGAATTTTTTGTCTGTGAATCGCGCGTCGTCTTCTTGATTGTTTTGGATCGAAACAAAGTCCTCGATAGATTTCTACACGATCCCCTTGTCTGAGGGATTCAGTCAGGGTGACACGCTTTCCAAATATTCCACAATTAATGTGCTCTAACGTATAGTCGCTGAAGCATGCAAGAAAGCCGCTGTGATGAATTGCATCGGCCACGCTTGACTGTCCTGGTATGGTGAGGCTGACCGACCAGATCTGGTCGGGTGCTGCATGCATAACCGTCACATTAACTGTCACATTTTTCATTCGCCGTAACAACTCAGTGCACGTTGCGTGAACGAGTCAATAAAGCTCGTCGCAATACGATTAAAAATGGGACCAACCAGCGTTTCGAGCGTACGACTCGAAAACTCATATTGCAGCGTAAACACAACTTTACAGGCATCCTCTGCCAACGCAAGAAATAGCCACTGGCCTTTAAGAAGGGAAAATGGCCCATCCACGAGCTCCAGCTCAATTTTGTCGGGATAGATATGTGTATTGCGCGTCGTAAAAGTTTGTTTAATACCTGCTAGTGCAATCGTAATGGACGCCTGCATACCTTGCGCGTCGCGGTGGCTCACGCTGGCACCTCCACACCAGGGCATGAATTGGGGGTACTTTTCGACATCAGCTACCAGGTCAAACATCTGGGCCGCACTATGGGGAACGAGGACAGATCT
Source organism: uncultured beta proteobacterium (assembly GCA_903847325.1). Taxonomy (GTDB): domain Bacteria; phylum Pseudomonadota; class Gammaproteobacteria; order Burkholderiales; family Burkholderiaceae_B; genus Zwartia. The sequence goes on from CAINDJ010000372.1 coordinate 2,976, forward strand.
CTCTACGGAATGCATTGGTCATCGCAAATGGATAGAATGGTAGGATTTTACCGGTACATCGCCGGAACTTTCAGGTCCTAATGAGCATTATAGAAAATCGCAAGGCTTTTCACGACTACACGATGGAGGAACAGTTCGAAGCCGGACTCGTACTCCAGGGGTGGGAGGTTAAAGCCATCCGTGCCGGTCGCGCGCAGCTCAAAGAAAGCTATGTCGTGGTGCTGGATGGCGCACTCTGGTTACTCGGGATGCATATCAGCCCCCTGCACTCAGCGTCTACTCACGTTCTGCCCGACTCGACCCGCACACGTAAACTCCTCTTAAAAGCTGAAGAAATTCGTAAATTAATCGGCAAAGTCGAACAGCGTGGTTTTGCACTCGTGCCGATTAACCTGCACTACAAGAATGGCAGAATTAAGCTTGATTTTGGTTTAGGGCGCGGTAAAAAGCTGCACGATAAGCGCGATGCTTCGCAGGAGAAGGATTGGGCACGCGAAAAAGAACGCCTGATGAAACACGATACGCGTAACCGCGACTAAGTTGGATTCACGAAAAAAATGCCGCACCATTAGATGCGGCATTTTTTATGAACCGGATATAAATATACGGCTGCGAAGCTAAAACTACTTTGCAGCGAGTTTTTGCCAGGTCTCGACAACCGTATCCGGATTTAGAGACATGGACAAAATACCCTCATCTCTCAGCCAGAGTGCGAAATCAGCATGGTCACTCGGGCCCTGACCACAAATACCGACATA
>CAINDJ010000373.1 GCA_903847325.1 uncultured beta proteobacterium
ATGACTCGACTCGAACCCAGCGCGGATTGACTCCACCAGCGCAGCACTGTTTGCTGCATTGAACTGAGCAGCATCGATGTCCACTGAAATTGCGGCAGGCTGACCGGTATAACGGCAATCAGCCCGAAACACACACGTCACATCTTTTGCATCGTATTCTGCCCCAAAACTCTTGAGGGCTTGCTGTCTGAGATCCTCACACAGCGCAATGACACGGTTAAGCTCAATCGCCTCAAGCTCCGTTTCGACAGCGGTTTGACCATCAAACAAACGATCGGCCACAATCATGCCAAAAGCGCTGAACAAGCCCGGCAAAGGAGGAACGATGACCTCACAGATTTCTAATTCCTGCGCCAGATCGATCGCATGGACCGGACCTGCTCCGCCATAGCACATGTAAGCAAGCTCTCGTGGATCGAAGCCGCGCTCAACGGTCATCAGGCGCATCGCTTGCGCCATCAACGCATTCGCCACCACTCTGACGGTCCAGGCAGCCTCCAGTACCGACAGTCCAAGCGGTTTAGCCAGATGCTCCGCTACGGCAGATTGCGCGGCATGAACATCCAGCTTGAATTCACCGCCAAGAAACGAATCAGGATCGACATAGCCGAGCAACAGATTGCAATCCGTCACGGTCGGGCGCGAACCACCCCGGCCATAACACGCGGGACCAGGATCCGCTCCGGCGCTTTGCGGACCAATATGTACACCACCGCCATGATCAATCCAGGCGATCGATCCTCCGCCCGCACCAATCGAATCAATATCAATCGTTGGTGCACGCACGGCGTGGGTGTGTAGCAGACCCGATGTCCGAATCTCTGGGCGTGCATCTCGAATCAGGGAGACATCAAACGTTGTCCCCCCCATGTCTCCTAGCAGCACTCCAGGCAGGCTGGCTTGCTCCGAAGTCCGCACGGCAGCGCTTACGCCACCGGCAGGACCGGATTCAAGCAAAACAATTGGTTTAGCAGCGACCACCCCAGGCGAGGCTAATCCTCCATTGGACTGCATGAACAACAGCTCACCCGCAAAACCTGCCTCGCGTAACTGCTGATCAAAACGATGGATATAGCGTCCGCATACCGGACCAAGCATCGCATTCATTACTGTCGAACTGGTTCGCTCATACTCCTGCATCTCTGGATTAACTTGGAATGAGGCAGTAATAAACCGATCCGGCAATAAACGTCTGAGTTCATCGAGTGTCTGCTGCTCATGAACAGGATTGACGTAAGAGTGCATGTAGCAAATTGCGACAGCCTCGACATCTGAATGTTGAATTTTTTCAGCCAACTCTCTTAGCGCCTCGATACGCAAAGGTGTCTCGACAGAGCCGTCTGCACGTAACCGCTCATCGATCTCCAGGCGCCAGCGCCGCTCAACCAGGGGCTTAGGGTTTTCGAACTGCAAGTCATACAAGTCCGCACGATCATGGCGCGAGACACGACGGATTTCTAAAACATCACGAAATCCTTTGGTTGTGATTAGCGCGGTCTTTGCGCCTCGACCCTCAACAATCATATTGGTCGCCATGGTTGTGCCATGACCAATGAAACCGACCTCTTTGCTGAGCTTACCGCTCAATTCCAGAATTTTATGAAAGCCATGCATCGCCCCCACCACACGATCAGCAGGCGTGGTAGGTACTTTAGCCGACCAGATCTTCCCGCTCACATCATCGACCATCACAATATCTGTGAAAGTTCCGCCCACATCGATACCAATGCGATTCATGTCTTCCCCACGCCTAAAACTCTATGCGCACCGCTCTTTGAGCTTGCCTGATAGGTCTGGCTAATTTTTATAATTGATTAATGACTTTTATTATCTAATTAATAGTCATATCCAGCGATAATTTTGTCAACTCAATTTTTTACTAGTGAAATTGTTTTGAAAATGCGTATAGTTAGTGAAAATAATTCAACAAAACGATCAGGAGACAATATGAAAATCTGGCATCAGTCGATGACCGAACTGCATGATCTCGGTGCTTACAAAACTTCCCTGGAAACACACGCAAAAAAAATCCTGGGTGAGGCTGTCGATGTAGAAGTGCATGGCATGCCCAAAGGCGCATACCACGGGCACTCGCCGACTGCAGCGCTGTCCAATGCCTTTGCACACCATCGCATCCTCGATCCGATATTGGACAATGCGGTACGCGCTGAGCAACAAGGTTTCGATGCATTCATTGTGGGTTCTTACAGTGAGCCATTTATCCGTGAGTTGCGCTCAAGCGTCGATATCCCGGTCGTGTCGATTACGGAGGCAACATTATTGGTGTCCTGCTCGATCGGCAGACTGAGCGCCCCGATCGCCAACGATCCCGGCATTGCATGGATCGTCAGGCAGTCCGTTGAAAGTCACGGATTGAGTCAACGCGTCATCACACCGCGTGCGATCGAGCCTGCGCTCAACGAGCCAGAGATGGCAGAGGCGTTTGCTAACCCGGCGATTCTGATTGGATATTTTCAAGCCGCCGCCCGTCGCGCGATCGCTGAGGGCGCGGACGTCATCATTCCTGCCGAAGGGGTGCTGTCAGAGTTTCTCTACAACAACCACATCAATATGATTGATGACGTCCCCGTGCTGGACTCGTTTGGCGTAGTGTGGACCTATGCGCAGATGATGGTTAATCTGCGCACAAATCTTGGACTCTCGGTTAGCCGAAAAATGCACTACCAGCGCAATGATCCTGAGCTGATCACGGCGCTGCTACGCAAGTAACTTGTCTTACTGTCCGCTCAGCCTTTTGCCAAATGAAGAGGCGTAGGCTGATGAACGGAAATTAAGCACAGGATCCGCTGTCGGTGCGATACCATCGCTCATGACAAGCGGATCAAAATTTATTTTTTCACAGTCCGCACCCTTTTGTGGCGTGGCCGAAGTGATCGTCAAGACGCCTGCTTCGATTTTCTTACGCTCGGCGGGCCAGTAAACCGTCGGGTTAGTCTGCTCGTCGCCTGGCTCACCGATCGTCAGCATCATCTTCCAGCGCAAGGGGCCTTTGCCTGTTTTAGCAATCAAGTCCTCATCTAGAAAGCGCGGCGGAGCACTTGCCATCTCGGCATCTGTTAGCCGTTTGACTCCGTCTTCTGGCACAAACTGCCA
>CAINDJ010000374.1 GCA_903847325.1 uncultured beta proteobacterium
GACAAAGTCTTTAAATAGCAAAGAGCCCTGTGTAATCGTCTGTCCCTTGACCCAGATATTATCTTTGACCGTAATGGGTACGCCTGCCAAAGGCAGTTGCTCACCTTGAGCAATGCGTCGATCGACTTCCTGGGCTTGCTCGACAGACCAGGCGTCATTGTGCTGGACGACGGCGTTAAGTTGGCCGTTTACCTCGTGCAATCTTTGCAGTACGCTTTGTGTGATTTCCGCGGCTGAGAGTTCTTTCTTGTTGACACTCGACGCGAGGTCGCACGCATTTAATTTCCACAAACTTTGCATCAGAGATCTCGTTTAAAAAATATTTTTAACTGTTTCCATAGAGGAATTTAGGTCTTTGGCATGCAAATTGCTAGTGTTAATTTAGAAAAAGAAGCAAAATTCCACTAGAAATGTAAATTTTACAGGTCTGATTCAAAGCAGATTATTTGAGGTTTTAAATGACGCAAGCCCTTGAGATAGCAGATGCTTTTGTCAGTGAAGATAAACAAAAATTGAATAATTCAGCCTTTGATCTGACACTTGATGCAATTGTTCAGCGTTATTCAGGTACACCTCAGCCCGCAGTAGCTGGAGTCACTTTGGAAATCAAAGCGGGTGAATTGGTTGCATTGCTTGGACCGAGTGGCTGTGGCAAAACGACCTTGCTCAGAATCATCGCCGGTTTTGTAGAGCAAACAGAGGGGCGGGTGGTGGTGGGAGGCAAAGCTATAGATGACCTGCCTCCAAACCAGAGAGAGGTTGGCGTTGTTTTTCAAAATTACGCGCTTTTTCCACATATGACCGCAGTTGAAAACGTTTCTTATGGCCTGGCTTGTCGAGGTGCCTCCAAAAAAGAACAGGTTGCACGCGCTATTGAAATGTTGGAGATGGTCCAGATGGTTCATCTGGCTGACAGGTTGCCTCGAGAGATGTCAGGCGGACAGCAGCAAAGGGTTGCGCTCGCCCGTGCGCTAGCAGTCAATCCCCGTATTCTTTTGCTCGATGAGCCTTTTGCGGCATTGGATAAAAGTTTGCGCCTCGATATGCAGATTGAGGTCAAGCGTATCCAAAGGCTGGCTGGTATTACTTGCCTGATGGTCACACACGATCAGGAAGAAGCACAGTCCATGGCAGACCGTGTTGCGGTCATCAATCAAGGGCGGCTCGAACAATTCGACACACCCAATGAAATCTACGACAACCCTGCAACTCTTTTTGTGAATCGATTTGTCGGGAATGCAAATTGTTTATCAGGCAAAGTTTCTGATCGCTCTGATGGTTTGACAGGTTCTGTACTGGTTGCGGGGGTTGAGTTGCCCGCACGGATCGTCGCACAAACTCTCAGCAATGGTGATGACGTAAAGGTATGCATACGTCCCGAGCAACTGGAGCTGATTTCAGCGAAGGAGTCTGATCGGGTGCGAGGACTTGCTGGTGTGTTGACGCTGACCCTGCCTCAAGGACCCAACGTATTGCAGGAGGTTCGTTTAAACGATGGCGCCTCAGTGAAGGTTTCATACTCCAGAGGTGCTGGCCATCCCGTCCTTGAGCCAGGTACCCCGGTTTTTGTCCAGCTGCGTGCTGGTTCTACTTGTAATGCTTTCCCGGTTTCACAAGCCTGATTACTTTAATTGATAAGGAGCCTTGCCATGACCTCTCGTCGTCAACTGCTACAAGCTAGTCTTACACTCGGTGCTATGCAATTGTTTCCTGGCATGAGCCATGCCCAGGCAAAACGTTTAGTGTTTGCGACCTTTACCGGTAGTTGGGAAGAGGCCCACAAAGCTGTATTAGTACCGGCGTTTAAGAAAGCCACAAACAACGCAGAAATTATTCTTGATCCGATGCTTTCGGTTGATCAGATCGCCAAGGTTACAGCGGCAAGAAATAATCCGCCGATTGACGTGATGTTGCATGATCCAGGTCCAGCGCTGACTGCAATCGGTCAGGGCTTGGTTGAAAACTATCCTGTAGCAACAAGCGCGAACTATAAGGATTTGATCTCTGAAGCACAGGAAGAAACAGGCCCGGCGATATTTTTTCAGGTCGTGGGGTTGACCTATAACCCTGAAAAAATCAAAACACCCCCCACATCATGGAAAGATCTGTGGAGCCCGGAATACAAGGGGCGTGCAGGCATAACCAACCTTAACTCTACGCTGGGTACGGGCTTTCTGGTTGAAATTGCAAAAATGAATGGTGGCTCAGAGTCGAACATCGAGCCAGGATTTAAAGCCCTGAACGACTTGAAGCCAAACTTAGCTGCAGTCGCCGCCAACCCGGGTGCCTTAGCGACATTATTCCAGCAAGGTCAGGTTGATATTAGTCCTGGTAATTTCAATGCCATTCAGATTCTGAAAGCGAGAGGCGTGCCGGTTGAGTTTGTGATCCCTAAAGAGGGCGCGATTGCTTTTAAGACCACGATTCACATTGTCAAAAATACACAGAACAAGGACTTGGCTGTTGCCTTGATTGAGGCGGCAATGAGCCCTGATGTACAGACAAAGTTGATGCAGAGCCCTTATCTGGTTGTACCGACCAACTCTAAAGTGAAGATGGACGGTGAAATCGCTAAGGTACTGGTCAAGGATCAGGAGGAAATGAAAAAACGTTTCGTATTCCAGGACTGGAAAAAAATTAATGAGCAGCGGGCTCAATGGATCGAGCGCTTTAATCGGGAAATCAAAATCTGATGGCTGTTGTGAAAGACCGCTTACCCGTCACGGCTTACCCTTTGTGGTTAGCGTCGCCGCTTGCCTTGACGATGCTGTTTTTTTTCATCGCCCCGTTGCTGATGCTCGGGGTGGTGAGCTTTTATAGCGATAGCGGTATGACCCAGTGGGGTTCGGGTGTCAATTGGTACAAGATGTTTGACGTATTTGGTCTGACGGTATTGGCCGATACGTTATGGCTTGGCGTCCAGGTGACGTTACTGAGCTTGATACTGGGTTTTGCTCTGGCGTGGATATTCGTCAGATTGCCGGCAAACATTCAGCCTCTGGTTATTTTTATCGTGATGTTGCCTTTGCTGACGAGTGTGGTCGTCAGAACTTTTGCCTGGATTGTGATTTTGGGCAAACAAGGGATCGTCAATAATATGCTGCTTGATCTGGGCTGGATTGAGGCACCTCTTAAACTCTTATATACACGAACAGGTCTGGTGATCGCTTTGGCCAACGTTCAGTTGCCCTTGATGGTGTTGCCACTGATCACTGCATTGCAACGCATCGATCTGAATTTATCGGATGCCTCTGCTTCGCTCGGAGCCAGTGAATGGCAGACATTTAAAAAAATTACGATTCCTCTTTCTTTGCCAGGTATTCTGGCGGGATGCTTGCTAACTTTCTCTGCTGCCATTACTGCATTTATCTCGCAGTCCCTGATTGGCGGCGGGCAAATGCTATTCATGCCGATGTACCTGTATCAACAGGTCTCCGCACTTTCTAACTTCCCATTTGCCGCAGCGATATCCCTCACATTTTTAGCGACGGTCGTGTTGTGTGTGAGCGTGTTTAATTTGCTCGGCCGTTTGTCACGCGGCTACGCAGCGTGATGAGCAGAGGATAGCGAATGGCGCATCGTAAAGAAGTTTCGACGATTTTTTTCAGAGCGACGCTCGGTTTGCTTGCTTTGGTAACCCTTATATTGCTGATTGCACCCACTGCGGTGGTGATGATTGTTTCGTTCACGGACAGCTATTCGCTCAAGTTTCCACCTAAAGCTTACTCGGTGCGCTGGTATGTCGAGTTGTGGGATGCATCGCAACTACATTTTGCTGCAATCAACAGCATTAAAGTCGGTCTGGCGACCACACTTTTATCTGTCGTGCTAGGGGTTTGCGCGTCTCTTGCGATTACACGCTCACGCAGTGCGCTGGCGCGTGCTTTTGATTCGCTCTTCATGTCTCCGCTCGTGCTGCCTGCGCTCGCATTTGGTTTCGCAGCCCTGATGACCTTCAGTGCCGTGGGCTGGTCCACGTCTATTACGACTTTAATCATCGGTCATACCGCTGTGTGTGTGCCTTATGTCATCAGAACAACTTCGGCAGCCCTTGCGCAGATGGAGCCTGCCTTGCTGGAGAGCTCAGCAAGTTTGGGCGCATCAAGGTTTTATAGTTTTCGCTACGTTACGTTGCCGCTGATTCGTCCTGGCATTATGGCGGGAGCATTTATCGCATTCATGTCTTCATTTGATAATGTGCCTGTATCCCTATTCCTGAGAGATGCGCGCACAGACATGCTGCCTATCCGTATGTGGCAAGATCTTGAGGGTCGTCTGGATGTAACGATTGCCGCACTCTCTGGTGTGATCATCATTTTTACACTGATCATGATGATCGTCATGGAGAGGGTGGTTGGCCTCTCCAGACGACTTAGACAGTGAGAGATTGAGATTTCGCTTTCATTGCTCAAACAACGGCATGTTTACTGTCAAGTATTCAATGCAACCAAGGTTTAATCTAATTCTTCGCGTACGATGCGCGCGCCTTGCGCCAGCGCATGTAATTTTCCAAACGCCACCTCGCGAGGCATGTATTTCATCCCGCAATCAGGGGCGGGGATCAGGTTTTCGGCGCGAACAAATTTCAACCCAGCACGGATACGATCCGCAACTTGCTCAGGCGTCTCGATCGCATGCGTACCAAGATCCAAAACGCCCAGCATGATTTTTTTTCCGGCCAGATCGCTCAGTACGCCCAGATCTAGTTTTGGTTGCGCGGCTTCGATAGATATTTGCTGCGCGATCGAATCGCTCAACCCCGGTAAAAAAGAATAACCGGTTGGCTTTTGACCTTTAACCACCGCAGCATATCCAAAGCAGAGATGAATAACGGTCGGAATGGTCAAGCCCTGCAGGGCGCGATTGATGGCTTTAACGGCGTAGCGATTGGCCGCGTCTGGATCTTGTCGCAGCCAGGGTTCATCGAACTGGATAATGTCGGCGCCTGCCGCCTGTAAGGCGAGTGCTTCGGCATTTACGGCGGCTGCAAAGTCCATCACCATGGCTTCGTCATCATGGTAATACTCATCTTTTGCCTGCTTACCTAGCGTAAACGGACCTGGCAAGGTGATTTTGCACTGACGATCGGTATTTGCTTTGAGGAATTGCAGATCTTTAACCTCGACAGCATGGGTGCGCATGATCTTGCCGACAACACGTGGGATGGGTGTTTCGAGCCCCGCTTTTGATATGACCATTGCGGGTTGCTTGTCGTCAATACCGTCCAGTGAGTTGGCAAATCGATTCGAGTAGCTTTCGCGACGTATCTCACCATCGGTAATGATATCTATGCCTGCACGCTCCATATCCCGTATCGCCAGGATGGTCGCATCGTTTTGTGCTTGTTCCAGATAAGGCTCCTCCACACGCCACAGCGCGTGCATGCGTGTGCGAGGAACCCCTTTTGACAGCATCTCACGGTCAACGAGCCAGTCAGGTTGTGGATAGCTGCCGACAACAGTAGTCGGCAATAGGTGGATGTTGCTTTTTTTTGTCATGATCTGCGATGTCGGTTGTCTGTTTAATTCGCTTTTGCGCCGGAGTCGCTCACAATCTTGCTCCACTTAGCGAGCTCGGTCACCGTAAATTCGTTAAATGCCTGATACGACATCGGGGTGATGATCATGCCCAGCTCGATAAATCTTTTTTGTACAACAGGATCGCTCAATACTGTTGTCGTGGCCTGATAGAGTTTTTCTACAACGTCTTTAGGCATGCCTGCCGGGCCAGATAGTCCCCACCAGGGACGCAACTCGTAACCCACGACGGTGTCGCCAATAGGGGGAACTTCCGGGGCGATTGGGCTGCGCTCCGCAGTCGCAACGCCAAGCGCTTTGAGTTGTCCAGACTTGACGTGTGGGTAGATCACCGGGACGTGGTAGAAAGTCATGGAGACTTCACCTGCAAACAAGTCTGTCATCCCTTGTGTGATATTTTTATACGGGACATGTTGAATATCGATACCCGTCATGGTTTTTAGCAGCTCTCCGGCCATGTGCGGCGAGGTACCCGAGCCTGCTGAGATATAAGTCAGTTTGCCGGGATTGGCACGCGCATAAGCGATTAATTCGGCCATATTGTTAACTGGGATTTTCTGATTCACGACCAGCATATTTGGTGCGGATACCATTAGCGCGATATGGGTAAAGTCTTTGATTGGATCAAATGAGATCTGCGAGTAAAGCGCGGGGTTGGTAGCGTGCGTGGCGCTCGTTGAGAAAGTGAGCGTGTAGCCATCAGGTGCTGCGCGTGCAACATATTCGGCTGCAATGTTGCCGCCGGCTCCGGCTTTATTGTCTACGACTACTGTTTGACCAAGTACTTCGCCGAGTTTTTGAGCATATAGTCGCCCAATCACATCTGTTGTAGTTCCCGCTGAAAAGGGCACAATGAATTTGATTTGTTTATTAGGATAGTCTTGAGCATAAGTTGTACACGCGCTCAATACGCCTGCCAGCGATATGCTGACGCATGCAAGACGCTTATGCAAACGTTGCGCAAGAAAAATATTTTTTTGAGTCATGTCGTCTCCTTGTGATCCGGCTCGTTTAATTTTTATATATGCCGCGTGCTTTTGAGTTTAGCGCTCAATTATGGGTAATATTCATCTTAAAGATCAGGGCAAACACTAGCGTGACTAAAGAAAAAATATGAATTTAATGTCGAATACATTGAACGCCATCCAGTTTCGCTTAAACGCAGGCGGTATGTTTTTCATGGTTGTTTGTGGACTGGCTGCGACCAATTCATATGCCGAGAGCTTTGAGGGCTGTGTTGCAGGTTTGCGTAGTTCAGCGCTTACCCAAGGTGTGAGTGCTCAGACCTTTGATCAGGCGATGAAAGGTGTAGAGCCTGATCCGGAGGTGATCAAATCTTACGGCTATCAGCCCGAGTTTCGAACCCCTATCTGGGATTACATTTCGGGCCTGGTGGATGATGAGCGCGTCGAGGATGGTCGTGCACAGCTCTCAAAATGGGCTCCCGTGCTTGCGCGTGCTGAGCAGGAGTTCGGTGTGGATCGTTATGCGATTGTGGCGGTTTGGGGCGTGGAGTCCAATTTTGGAATGATTAAGGGCAAACGTGAGCTCGTCCGTTCCTTGACGACGCTTGTTTGCGCGAATAAGCGAGAGGCTTTTTTTCGTAGCGAATTGATGGCGACGCTCCGTATCCTGCAAACTGGCGATATCGCTCCCGAGTATCTGGTCGGGTCGTGGGCTGGAGCTTTTGGTCAAACGCAATTCATGCCAACCACCTATCAGCGTTTAGCGATTGACTTTGACGGGGATGGGCGCCGCGACATTGTGAACTCGATCCCAGACGCAATCGGATCGACCGCTAATTTTCTTAAAAAAGCAGGCTGGATAAAAGGCGAGCCCTGGGGATACGAAGTTAAGTTGCCGCCTAACTATTCTGGTCCTTCAGGCAGGAAAACTAAACAAAGCCTTGCGAAATGGACAGGTCTGGGCATCAAGCCAGTCAAAGCACAGATTAAACAAACAAATCGTGTGTCTTCTGTCGCTGTGATGCCGGACACGACTCAGGCCGCCCTGATTATGCCAGCCGGATCAGAGGGGCCAGCCTTTTTGGTGTTCCGCAATTTCGACGCCATTTATAGTTACAACGCTGCAGAGTCCTACGCCCTGTCAATTGCTCACCTTGCCGATCGGATGAAAGGTGGGCCAGCTATTCAGGCGCCTTGGCCGACCGATGATACTGGCACGAGTCGTCTCGAACGTCGTGAAATCCAGCAACTCCTGCTTGCGCGTGGCTATCAGATAGGCGAGGCTGATGGCTTGATCGGTGCGAATACACGCGTCGCGATTAGTGATTTTCAAGCCTCAGCGGGTTTGCCTGTTGATGGTCGGGCTGGTCAGCGGGTCCTGATTGCATTACGCAAGGGCACTACACAAGGCTCAAACTGAATATAATCCGCCTTGAATAATCACTTTGCCGCGTAAAAATACTCTTAAGGAATCGCAATGGCTGATGCATTGCAGGTAGAAAATATTTATAAAAAGGTCACGCTCAGGCTGATCCCTTTCCTATTCATCTGCTATTTGGCGGCCTATCTTGACCGGGTCAATGTTGGCTTTGCAAAACTACAGATGCTTTCGGATTTGAAATTCAGCGAAACAGTCTACGGATTAGGCGCTGGTATTTTCTTTATCGGTTATTTCCTGTTCGAAGTCCCCAGCAATATTCTGCTTGAAAAAATAGGTCCCCGTGTCTGGATCGCCCGCATCATGATTACCTGGGGTGTACTTTCCTCCTGCATGATGTTCGTCAGTAGCGAAACGAGCTATTACATCTTGAGATTTTTCCTGGGTGTTGCCGAAGCAGGGTTTTTCCCCGGCATCATTTTGTATCTGACCTACTGGTACCCGCAGGATCGTCGCGGACGTATCGTAGCGTTGTTCATGACAGCGATCGCTTTTTCTGGTGTAGTGGGTGGCCCACTGTCAGGTTGGATTATGGAGCGTTTTTCAGGCATGTATGGCCTGGCGGGCTGGAAATGGCTATTTCTGCTTGAGGGTTTGCCTTCCGTCATTTTAGGCGTTGCAACGTTTCTTTATCTCGACGACACCGTACTGAAAGCAAAGTGGTTGAGCGCCGAAGAAAAATCCTATCTGCAATCACGCCTGGACGCAGATGCCGTCTCTAAAGTGGAACTGCCGATAGCGAAAATCTTTACTGACGCGCGTGTTTGGTTGTTCAGTGGGATCTATTTCTTTATTGTGATGGGCCTCTACGGTATTGGTTTCTGGTTACCCAACATCATTAAAGCCGCCGGTGTGACCGACGTATTTCACAATGGCTTGTTATCCGCGATTCCGTATTTTGTTGCCGCGGTGGCCATGGTGCTTGTTGGTAAAAACTCCGATCGCACGGGCGAGCGTCATTGGCACATGATTATCCTGACACTGGTTGGTGCCGCAGGATTCTGGTTGAGCAGCGTTTTTTCAAACAATATTGTCATCGCACTGCTCGGGATTACGATCGCTGCTGTTGGCGTGCTCTCATCCATTGCGCTGTCGTGGAGTCTGCCGACTGCTTATTTGGCAGGCTCAGCGGCTGCTGCTGGTATTGCCATGATTAATTCAATCGGTAATTTGTCTGGCTTTGTCAGCCCCTTTATTGTTGGCTGGATTAAGGATGCGACGGGTAGTTTGTCAGGTGGCCTATATTTCCTTGCCGCCAGTATTGCGATGGGTGGGGTACTTGTTTTGTGCACAAAACTGCTCAAGCCTGCTAAGGTCTGATAGGACTTGCAAGCTTTGATTTAAATCCTTTTTGGAATGTTCATGTCTATTTTCTCGACCTTACGATCGGTATTGCTCTCCAGCGTTGCATCAATATTTTTGCTGTTCGCTTCAACGGCACAAGCAGAAACTAAAGCGGCGTTAGACATGTCTTCCAAAGAGGCGCTGAATCAATTAATCGCCAGCGTCCCGTCAGCCAAGGCTTTAAGCGAAAAAGCGATTGCCGTGCTGGTTTTTCCAAGTATCACCAAGGCTGGCTTTCTGGTAGGTGGACAGTTCGGTGATGGCGTCATGTGGAAAAACGGCAAGCCTGCCGCTTACTACAACACCTCTGGTGCGTCGTTTGGTTTGCAAGCGGGTGCGCAGACGTATGGCTATGCAATGTTTTTCATGAAAGAGTCGGCACTTAAGGCTCTTGATAACGCAGATGGTTTTGAAGTGGGCGTGGGCCCAAGTGTGGTCGTGATGGATCAGGGTATGGGTGCATCACACACCACGACGACGCTTCAGGATGATATTTATGCGTTTGTGTTTGGTCAGAAAGGTTTGATGGCAGGTGTTGGCATTCAGGGCAACAAGATTACTAAGCTGAGCAAGTGATCATGGCCATAATTAGCATGAAAAAAAATGCCGCTATTTTGTTTGCCACGCTTGGACTTGGTCTGCTCAATAGCCATGTTTTGGCGCAAGAAACACAGAAAGCGCCCGTGGCCATTCCTCAAGTTTCAGAGGAAATGCGTTATTCCCTGACTCCCTACTTGTGGCTGGTCAACGTAGGGGGTGATTTAAACTATAAAGATCGAACGCTGGTAGATCAGAAAGTTTCGACTAGCCAATTGTTATCTAGCTTTCAATATGGCGGCATGCTCGAGGGCGAGGTTCACAAGGGTAGCTGGGGTTTTGCTGCAAATCTGCTGTATGCAAGCGTGCAGAATGGCAGCTCACGTATCCGCGATACAGTAGATCTTGGGTCGACAACTACTGCGCAGTTAGGTATATATAACCTGGCAGCGACCTATACGATTTTTAATTCTAAGCAAGCATATGTCGATGCGATGTTAGGCGTCAGAATCTTGTCTATGGACGCGAAAATAGACGTCAATGCCCAAGGCACTCCATTAGGAACAACCTTTAAATCCAATAGCACCATCACCAATCCTATTGTTGGTATCAAAGGCCGATATCGTCTCGGTGAGTCGGATTATTTTGTTCCGTTCTATGCAGACGTAGGTGGCGGCGTGGATGGTACACAGCTCACCACGCAGGGTATCCTTGGCTTAGGCAAAGCTTACGACTGGGGTGATCTGATGCTGGTATTCAATGACATTTACTACCAGACTAAAAGTGGCGGTACGACCACTAACTTGAATTTCTACGGCGCAGCTGTTGGTGTCACTTTCAAGTTTTAAGTGCACAGGCACGACTAGATGAATACTCTGTATTCATTCAGACGCTGCCCTTACGCCATTCGGGCGCGTATGGCTATTCTTAAGGCTGGGATCGATTGCCGGATTCACGAGGTGAGTCTTCGCAATAAGCCTCAGGCGCTACTAGAGCTTTCACCAAAGGCGACAGTTCCTGTTTTACATTGCGCCGATGGGCGTGTGATCGAGCAAAGTCTTGAGATCATGTGCTGGGCCCTCGGGCAGCGCGATCCGGATGGCTGGTTGACTGGTTTTGATCAGTCTGAAAATCAAACACTGCTTACGGTCAATGATGGCGTTTTCAAGTACTGGCTGGATCGTTATAAATACTTTGAACGCTTTCCGGAATATCCTCAAGTTTATTATCGGACACAGGCTGAGGATTGTCTGATTCGCTTATTAGAAAACAGACTGATTCAAGCCCCCTTTTTAGGTGGCGATCGACCTTGCCTGACTGATGTCGCAATCTTTCCTTTTGTCCGGCAGTTTGCCGCCGTCGACCCTCAATGGTTTGCGCAGAGCACGTGGCGCGCGACGAGAGCGTGGTTAAGTCTCTGGCTCGACAGTCATGCATTCACAGCTGTCATGGTTAAAGTCTGAAGCTGTGGTGCTCTAGTACTGTGGTGCTGCAGGGATGATGATCAATAGTGGGGTGGTAATTCGTCACGCAGGCTGGGCAGCTGGGTTGTGCGCTCTGCGGGTAATTGATTACGCAGCTCGTTCATCTCACGCATTAAAAATTCAATTTGTTGCTGTTGACGAAAAATCGTCTGATTGAGCTGATCCAGCAGATCTTCGGCAAGACTGACATTGATTTCAAGATCATTCAGGCGTTTGTTGGTGGTTTCAGTTTGATCCATTAGATCAGCTCGCTCGCATTTAATGTTTAGGGAATGAACGTGGATCGCGTTCAACCCATCGTCCTGCTTCAACAGTTGCGATGAAGTCAGAGACAAACA
>CAINDJ010000375.1 GCA_903847325.1 uncultured beta proteobacterium
ATGCTTTCGTGCAGCGAATTTACAGGCGTTCCCCTTTCTGTTTTGCTTGATGATTGTGGCGTTGACCTGAAAAAAGGTAAATTTATTCTAGCCGAAGGTGGCGATGGTTCTGGTATGACTAGAACTGTTCCAATCGAATCCGCCATGAGCGATGCTTTAGTTGTCTGGGGGATGAACGGTGAAATGTTACGTCCCGAAAACGGCTATCCGTTGCGTTTACTTGTCCCTGGTGTACAGGGCGTCAGTTCTGTTAAATGGCTTAGACGCATTGAGGTCGGTGATATGCCTTATGCAACAAAAGATGAAGCTGTTCACTATATGGACTTGATGCCAAGCGGCCTGCACAGGCAGTACACGTCAATTCAAGAATGTAAGTCTGTGATCACAACGCCTTCTGGTGGCCAGCAATTACTCGATAAAGGTTTTTATAACATTAGCGGAATGGCCTGGTCCGGGAGGGGGAAAATCAAGCGTGTAGATATCTCGGTCGATGGCGGTAAAAACTGGCGCGAAGCTCGACTAGAAACCCCTGTATTAAGCAAAGCTGTTACGCGTTTTAATTTTGAGTGGAACTGGGACGGAACACCAGCGATTATTCAATCGCGTGCAATAGATGAAACAGATTATGTTCAGCCTCCAAACAGATTGCTTCGCGAGGTCCGTGGAACCAGATCCATTTATCACAATAATGCGATCCAATCATGGAAGATCAGTCCGAATGGGGAGGTGAGCAATGTTCAAGTCGGTTAAATCTAATCTCCTCAAATATATAGGAGTTCAAACGTTTGCAATAATATTGTTCTCTCTCACAGCAGCACAAGCTCAACAAGCGATAAAAGTTACTGGTATCGGAAGGCTCGCTACACCAGCAGAAATATCCGCTTGGGATATTGATGTTCGACCTGATTTCAAAGGCATACCAAAAGGCGAAGGTACCGCAGATCAGGGGCAAAATGTCTGGGAATCAAAGTGTGCAAGCTGCCATGGAACTTTCGGTGAATCAAATGAGGTGTTCACTCCAATCATTGGTGGGACGACAGCAGAGGACATTAAAACAGGTCGTGTTGCGTCATTGACAGACCCGAAACAACCACAACGAACGACGCTGATGAAAGTTGCAACCTTATCGTCGCTCTATGATTATATTTATCGTGCGATGCCTTGGAACGCACCGCGCAGTTTGACTCCCGAGGAAACGTACTCCGTAATGGCCTATATGCTCAGCATGGCTGAAATCGTAGCTGATGACTTTACATTGAGCGATCAGAATATGTCTGAGGTTCAACAACGCATGCCAAATCGAAATGGCATGACGACAGAGCATGGCATGTGGAATGCGAATGGTAAGCCGGATGTTTCTGCGAAAGCATGTATGAAAGATTGCGTGACTGAAATAAAAATAACGTCGGAGTTGCCTGATTATGCTCGTAATGCACATGGCAACTTAGCAGAGCAAAATAGAATTTTTGGCCCGTATCGTGGTGTTAATTCAACAATGCCGTCTCTTAAAAGCATGCCTGATCCCAAGACGTTAGTTGCCGCTGACGCAAAGGATGCTGTGCATGCGCCCGTCACGATTAATGCATTAGATGTTTTTAATAAGAATAATTGCAATGCATGCCACGCTGCCACGAGTAAGTTGGTAGGTCCATCTATCGCTGAGATATCAGCTAAGTACAAAGATCAGCCCGACATTCTTTCAAAGTTAGTGATGAAAGTGCAAAAGGGTGGTTCAGGTGCGTGGGGCTCAATCCCTATGCCGCCTCATCCACAGATACCCGAAAGTGATATCAGGATCATTGTTCAATGGATGTTGAAAGGTTCCTGATTTTTTTATCAAAATATTATTGAGTTTTTAAAGGAGTCACTATGAACTTGCAAAGAAGAAATACGCTGAAATTTACGGCATTGATTGGATTGATGGTTAGCTCCGGTTTAATCACCAATGTCGAGGCAGCAGAATGGAATAAGGCTGCATTTGAAGCAAAATCACTTGATGATGTGATCAAAGCCATGAATGGCAGCAAGCCTGTTGCTTCAGACGCTGTAACCATCAAGGCGCCTGATATTGCAGAAAACGGTGCGGTTGTACCAGTTGGAATTTCAACGACGCTTAAAGCAACCAATATGGCAATTTTGGTTGAAAAAAATCCAAGTGCTTTAGCGGCAGTTTTTGATATACCCACAGGTACCGATGCGTTTGTCACAACGCGTGTCAAGATGGGTCAAACATCAAATGTTTATGCGCTTGTAAAAGCCGATGGAAAATGGTTTAGTGCCGTCAAAGAAATTAAAGTCACCCTTGGTGGTTGCGGCGGTTAATTTGAATTTTTAAATCCGAATAAGTTTAAACGAAGGGGAAAAACATGGCAGATCCAATGCGCATCCGCGCCGCTGAAAAAGACGGTGAGATAGATGTGAAAATTTTAATGAAACATGACATGGAGTCAGGCTTGAGAAAGGATGCCGCGGGTGCGTTGGTACCTGCCTGGCACATTACTACTTTGGTTGCAACAGTAAAAGATAAAACTGTTTTTTCAGCGCAGTTTGGTCCGGCAATCTCAAAAGATCCATTTTTGAATTTCAA
>CAINDJ010000376.1 GCA_903847325.1 uncultured beta proteobacterium
ACGCTCAAGAAGGACACAATTCGTCAGTATCTCTCGGCTATTCGTAATGTGGATGTGCGCATGGGATATGGAGATCGGGGTTCTTTGGTAAAGATGGCAATCCAAGGACACGCAAATTTGCGTGCAACTGCTGTGGGCCCGACTGCATTGAAACCTATTTGGCTTTCAGAGTGGGTCTTACAGTCAGACTGTCTCCTGCTAGAGGTGATGTCAACTGCTAATCCAGATATTCGGGTTGCTCAGGCCCTAGCAACCTCTATTTTTGGTTTTCTTTATGCCTCAAGAGCAACCACACTGTGTGCTATACGAAGAAGCGATTTGTCAATCACTCGCTCGACGCTGACGTTTATTGAGCGTCAGAGGAAGGCTAAGGGCGAGCCCGAGCTAAGGAGCTTGAGCATTCCACTTGGTCCCTGTGAACCGACTCGCGGACTGATCAAGTACATCGGCGCCATTCCGGATCCAGATTGCCCATTGTTCACTTCGTTGTGGCCGGCAGCTAGTGATTCTGCAAGTGTCGACTCACAATTGAGCAAGGTTCGAGTGTTACTGGATTTGCCTGTTAGTGTGGCTCTGGTAGACCACCAACAGGCAGCGCATGCACTTCGTCGCGGTGCAGCTGTTGCTCTAACTTCCATCAACGTACCTGCTGTCAGGGTTCACGCGTGGGGTGGATGGTCAAACGAGAGTTCAATGGCAACGTATATCGACCAACGAGAGTTCAATCCTCCTTCGGAAGCGGCACATCGTTGTTTTGCATGGATGGGTACGGATCTCGTGATGCCAACGTTTGTAAAACAACCGTTACCAACGTCACAATCAAAGGTGTTGGTTTCTCCCCAAAAGACGATTGGTAAATCACCCGTCCCGGCGGCGCCAAAAATTTCATCTGCTGTACCAATTGCGATAACAGCAGAGGAGCCGGCGGTTGCTGTGAGAGCATCAACTAGAGTGAAGAAACAGACAGTGAAGTTTCAGTAGTAATACTGTAATTCAGTTTATAAAGGGTGCTTTGAGCATACTTGGGTATCATGTTGCAGTTAGCTCGTGGAGCGGATAGTCGTTATCAACAAAATCTGGGTTCATCTTTGATAAACCTCTTTTGCTGGAGGCTAGCCAATGGGCTTCGAGCGAATATATCAGCCGACCAATGGGTTTAGTGATTTCCCAGATGAAATCAGCCGACCAATGGGTTTCGAGCAATTCCAGAGGCGGCATCATTTTCTCTGCTTGAGCGCTACTACTCAGTGCGCTCCCCACCCACCTACCCGAAAGATTTTCCATTAAAATATAATGAGTTGATCCAATCTGGTATAATCTTAATTTCCTGCAAAGGAGGCATCTTGTAAAAGTATTGCCCTAATCTCCTGTCAACCTTGCAAAAGGGGGGAAAAACGAAATTGACACCAGTCTTGTAAAAGATTGAAGATTGAATAGTAAAGTCTATTCTATTCTTCTGATCCATTAATTTTCAGTATGTCTTGCCTGACTAGCATAACTACCTGCGGTTTGTAATTCTCTGCTTAAGCGGAAAAGG
>CAINDJ010000377.1 GCA_903847325.1 uncultured beta proteobacterium
CATTGAGATGGTTCATATCCCATACAAGGGTACTGCGCCGGCTCTGGCAGACCTTGTCGCCAACAATATCCAGATGCTTGTGGATGTACCGAGCTCAATGATGCCGCATGTCAACAGCGGAAAAATCAACGGTATTGGCATGTTCGCAAAAGATCGCCTCCCCGCGGCGAAAGATGTGCCAACGCTGCCAGAGTCAGGCGGCCCGGCAATCGAAGCCTCAAGCTGGGTGATGTTCCTCGCACCAGGAAATACACCGCCTGACATTGTCAATAAACTCTCCCAGGCCGTACATGAGGTTGTTGAGTCACCCGAACTCAAAGCACGCTTTATTGAGCTTGGGATCATTCCTGTTGGCAGCAGCTCCGCTGAGGCTACTGCATTCTTAAAAGACGAAATCCAGAAATGGGGCCAGGTGATTAAGACCGCAAACGTCAAAGCCGAGTAAAAAATTACAAACTCAGGCCTCAGGCATTGCGGTGTTAGCGCACCGCAATGCCTTGCCCCTGAACCACCGTGCCGATCGTACGCGCACCATCAAAACCATGCTGCTTGAACAAGGCAAGCACTTCTTGTTCTGACTCAGGCGAGCAAGCCAGCAACAACCCGCCACTGGTCTGTGGATCAGTTAACAAGTTCTTTTGCCAGCTCTCGATGCGAGCATCCAATTCCACTTCTGCACCATAGCCTGTCCAGTTTCTGCCAGACGCGCCTGTCACGACGTTATCTTTGGCAAAATCAATTGCCTCGGGAATCAAGGGAATATTTTTAAACTCAAGCTGGGCCCGGACATGCGCGCCGCGACACATTTCGAGTAAATGTCCCGCCAGGCCAAACCCTGTCACATCGGTCAGCGCATGCACGCCAGACATTTCAGCCAATGCCACCCCAGGCGTGTTTAGCTTAGTGGTGTAGCGCAGCATCGCTGCGTAGCCTTCGGCAGATAGCTTTTGCTGCTTGAGTGCTGCGCTCAACACGCCAACACCAAGCGGTTTACCAAGAATCAGTTTGTCACCCACGCGTGCGCCGCTGTTGCGTTTAAGCTTGTCGGGGTGAACAACACCAATCACCACCAATCCATAGATCGGCTCAACTGTATCAATTGAGTGACCACCCGCGATCATGATGCCTGCCTCAGCGCAGACAGCCTCACCGCCAGAAGTAATCTTTTGAATCACCTCCAGGGGCAGGACATTGATCGGCATACCCAATAACGCTAAGGCGAAAATCGGCTGCCCACCCATGGCGTATATGTCAGAGATCGCATTGGTCGCTGCAATCCGTCCGAAATCGAACGGATCATCAACAATGGGAGTGAAAAAATCAGTGGTAGCGATGACGGCCTGAT
Organism: uncultured beta proteobacterium; assembly: GCA_903847325.1. Lineage (GTDB taxonomy): Bacteria > Pseudomonadota > Gammaproteobacteria > Burkholderiales > Burkholderiaceae_B > Zwartia. The sequence continues at coordinate 1,346 of CAINDJ010000377.1, forward strand.
GATCATTGAGCTGAAAGACCGCTGCGTCTTCGTTGTTCTCGCTACCCGCCAACAGCGCGGCGGGCAGATTTCGAATCGGCGATGCTTTGAGAATATCACTGAGCACGCCCGGTGCAATCTTGCAGCCACAACCACCACCGTGGGCCAGGGAGGTCAGACGAATTTCCGGATTACTCATGGCAATATTTCCTGTTAGACGACATAAACGCGATCAAGCGAGCTGATTTTCAATCATTGCTATACAGCACATCAGACATTCACTTATAGTGCGATTAAGAAAAAAAGATACTCTCCCCATGAATAATACTGCTTCCTCAACTAACAGCACGTCTGGCATGACTGCGCAATCAGCGGCAATCCCGATTCTGGTTTCCCTGAGCTTTTGTCACCTGCTCAACGATCTGATCCAGTCGCTGATCCCTGCCCTTTATCCCTTATTCAAACAAGAATTCGATCTGGATTTCGCGCAGATCGGCATTATTACTCTCGCCTTTCAAATGACAGCGTCGTTGTTGCAACCAACGGTTGGCTTCTACACGGACAAAAAACCTCAGCCTTTCTCACTTGCTTTCGGCATGTGCTCAACACTGATCGGCTTGCTGCTTTTGTCTGTCGCGCACAATTATGTGGCGATTCTATTTGCTGCGTCACTGGTCGGCACAGGTTCGGCGATTTTTCACCCAGAGGCCTCGCGTGTCGCACGCATGGCATCGGGCGGGCGTTACGGCACCGCGCAGGCTTTCTTTCAGGTGGGCGGCAACTTAGGTCAGGCTTTCGGCCCTCTCTTGGCTGCCTTCATCGTACTGCCACGCGGTCAGGGTGCGATCGCCTGGGTCTCTCTTGCAGCATTAGTCGGCATGTCGATCCTGACCCGCATTGGTCTGTGGTACCGCGAGCGCTCACGACCCAGTCAGGCTACTGCCGCAAAGTCACGCATCAATACACACGGTCTCTCACAGGGACGCGTATTATTTTTGATCAGTATCCTGATGTTGTTGCTATTCTCTAAAAACGTCTATAGCTCAAGCCTGACTTCATTTTTTACGTTTTACCTAATCGAGCGCTTTAATTTGCCGATACAAGCCGCTCAGGTGCAACTTTTCATTTTTATGGCCTCTATTGCCGTCGGCACTTTATTAGGCGGCGCGCTGACCGACCGGATTGGTCGGCGTCCCATGATCTGGATCTCGATCCTGGGCACACTGCCTTTTACACTCGCTCTGCCCTTCGCTGATCTGTTCTGGACAGGAGTATTGACGATTATTATCGGGTTGCTGATGGCGTCGGCGTTTCCAGCGATCCTGGTGTTTGCCCACGAATTAATCCCCGGCCGAGTTGGACTCGTATCCGGCATATTCTTTGGACTCTCATTCGGTCTAGGTGGACTAGGTGCGGCGTTGATGGGATATATAGCTGACACGCATGGCATTGCGTATATCTATATGCTCTGCTCCTACCTGCCGGCAATCGGTCTGGTCGCGTGGTTCCTACCTGACCTTACGCCTGCTAACAAAGAACTCTGATTCAAAAGAAAACATGCAACGCTTAGATAATCTCCCGAATTTTTGGCATTTCCTTCGTGAAATCGTCAGTGCTGTCAGCCTGAACCACGATATGCCGAACGGATTGACCATTATGCTCATGCTGATGCTCACCCTGCATGGCATGTTTGTGCTGTTTTTGACAATCAGTTTTCATGGATTAGTCGAAAAATACCTGAAACCCAAAAGTGTGTTCCTGGCTGGATTTTTATATTTTATTGCGATCAATCTGATCTTTATCAGTCATTTTGCCGATCTGCTTATATGGACTTATACCACTCTGTTTATAGGCGCAATCAAGGAGCCCATGGATGCATTTTATTTCGTCGGCGAAATGTACACAACGCTCGGGTTCGGCCAATTCGCTGTCGCGCCGCAGTGGCGCATTTTGCCAATCATCATCTCGATCGGTGGAATTTTTTCTGCTTCAATCTCTGCGGCCGCGCTCTATTCGATGCTCAATGCGCTGATCTCTAAAATCAGATCTATGCCGGTCAGTAGCGGCGAGGGCTTTTAATCAACCTGGATGCAAAGGCGTATTCAAGACCGCATCGGTATGCATCACGCCACCACGCGCGCCCGGCTCAACCGAGCCATAGCGTTGCGCAAAGACAGGCGGTAGCGCTCGCGCCTCAGGCGATGACAACCACAACCGCAGGAGGTGGCGTTTTTTTACCGGATCGCTCCAGTCTTCGAATGCCGTGCGGTCATGGAGCAAATTATGGTTATGCACAAATTGCATATCACCCGGCTCAAGTCGCATCAAAAAATTAAGTCGTGGATCGTTGGCTAATTGATCAAAACAATCGAGTGCCTCGACGTGCATCGCAGTCAAGCGCATGGCTTGTTCAAAGCGCTGAGCCGAATCAATATATTGACGTTGATAAATCGTTGACATCAAACCATGATGCCAGTTGAAGACAGGAATTTCAAAATACGGCTGATGGCCTTCGGGGACTTCGCCTCGACGATCCGTGGCGATCGGATCAAAGAGCACGCGCGCAAGCTCGGGATAGTCTCGTCGCATCTCGTTGTAAATCGTATTCGATGAAACCAGCGCGGAGTCACCTCCTGATTTAGCCTGCTGTAAACAAAGCAATCCAACGATATCACTTGAGTCCGTATGATAAGTCTGACGTTCGTGGGTCTGATATACCCTGACGTTCGGATCATCGGCTCTCAAACCCATATCAATCACATGCCCGAGCAAGTGGCCTTTGGCGTTTTGCGGACGAGCATTGCCCAAATGCGAACCCAGGCCATAAAAAACCGCAGCGCTTAATTCCCGCGACCACTCCTGAACGGGAACCCTGCGAATCAGCGCAAATCCCGCGCCATGAATCAGGCGCTCATGTATCACACGTAATCTTTGACTGAGTGTTGGCAATAAAAAATTGACACGATTGATAGAACTGATATCCGAACTTAACTCCAGACAATGTTTAGCAGCGTTTTCCAACTCACGGATTTCAGCGTCATGCAACGTAAATTGCCAATCAGAATTTACGCTGATTTTCGGCCCCAGCCATGCGGCGGGGTTGTCGATATGAGGCGGTAATTGATTAATTTGCATGACGTATCCAGCAGTACTTGTTCTGAGTTGTTTAAGCGCTAATATGCCAACGAATTATATATACAGCATGTGCATTGGCTTGTTTTGACAAAGGTCGGCCCCGGTATGATTGTGCAACGGTTTATTCTTATCGCGCTATGCCTGTTCAGCCTTGAAGGCTGGGCCCAGGATTTTCCAACCAAACCTATCCGGTTAATCGTACCTTTTTCCGCAGGCGGGGGTAACGACGCAGTGGCGCGTGTGATTGCGCAACAACTGACCACGCATCTGAAACAAACGGTTGTTGTTGAAAACCGCCCGGGTGCGGGAGGCGCTGTCGGCGCAGAATCTGCTGCCCGTGCGGCGCCCGATGGATACACGTTATTTTTAGGTGGCGTGGGCAGCCTGGCGGTGAATCCGAATCTCATCACAAAATTACCCTACGATGCAATCAAAGATTTTGAGCCTATCGTACTGATTGCCTCAGCACCCTCGGTACTTGTTGTGTTCCCGGACTTCGCTCCTGAAAATGTTCAGCAACTCATCACATTAGCAAAAAAAGAACCAGGGAAATTCAACTACGCCTCGAACGGAAATGGCAGCTCCGCCCACCTCGCTGCTGTCATGTTCACCAGCATGGCCGGGATTGATATGGTCCATGTTCCTTACAAAGGACTGGCTCCTGCGCTCAATGACCTGTTGGTCGGCCGCATCGACCTGATGTTCAACAGCATGGTCGCCATACTGCCCCAGATTCAAGCAGGAAAACTGCGCGCTCTGGCTGTCACAGGCACACATAGATCCGCATTATTGCCAGAGGTCCCGACACTTGATGAATCCGGACTAAAGGGTTATCAAACGGGCTCATGGTATGGACTGCTTGCCCCCGCAGGTACGCCTCAGGAAATCGTAAAAAAAGTACACGACGCAACGATAGAGATACTGGCGCTTGAGTCCGTACGCAAGCAACTCTCAAGTGAAGGCGCGGAGCCGATAGGCGGATCCTCGGCCGCTTTTGCGGCGCATATTCAATCCGAATTTGAAAGAATGAAAATCGTGATTCGCGACGGTCGAATCCAGATGGAATAAAGCAAGCTGTGTGAGCGAAGCATCAAACTACGGATTCTGGACTCACTGGGTTGTGCCTTGTATGGTTCGCACTTGGAGTGGTGCCGGATTCTTCAGGACACCCTGACACGTGTCGATCAGACCCGTGACTGCGCCGTGTGGGGCACTAAACATCGTTTATCCGCACCGCATGCCACGCTCGTAAATGGCACTGAAGTGCAAGGCTTCGAGCTTGATGATGTGCACCGAGCAGGTGTATTGCACGTGGGTGCTGTTGTCTTGCCCGCATCGTCAATGTACTGGAATCAGAGTACGTCGGATTTTGTACAACGTTTTCGCGCTCGACTGATCGATTCAATCTGTCCGAGCTCACCGCTGGTTTTGGCGAAGTCTGGCAAACCATGGCGATCGCATTGAAATTCTATTCCTGTGTCGGCAGTAATCACACCACGCTGGATGCCATCCGCGAGCTACAAGAACAAACACCTTTCGGCGTGAACGATGTCGAACGCATCAAAGTGCACGGATCTCAAGTCATCATGGATCACGTTCGCTGGAAATATCAGCCACAAGGCCTGACCTCGGCACAGCTCAATCTGCCCTTCTGTGTCGCGACCTATCTGATCGAGGGTGATTGCTTTGTCGAGCAATTCCATGACAGCATTGTGGCCGACCCAGCAAGGATGGCCTTAGCTGAGAAAGTCGAGGTCTATCACGACGCACAGATTACCGGCCGGGGTGCATGCCCTCCCCCTTTCGCAAGTGCATGCTCTGCGCGATGCAGTGCTTGGGATGGATCAGCTGCCGAGCGCAAGCCATCTGGCTGAGCTGCTAACGCTGAAATAAGCATTCATTTGTCTGAATACATACGCTTGTCACAATCAGCCTTCAAAATGTAATGAACGTAGGATTTCATTTTAAATGACACGCATTCTCATTTAGAATGTGTAACTTACAATTCATTTCGATTTGGACTTACCCAGGGATACCTCGGTAAGTCTTACGTATGTCTCCCCCAGCTGATGCCTCTTAACATTTTCTTTAACTTCACACGAAAGTTGTTTCTGTCAGCAATCCTTATGATTGCTGCGGGTTCGTGCGTGCGTGTCGTTCATGCAGAACAAGAAGTAGAAGGTTTTCAGTATTTCACCGCAAAAATTCAGAGCACATGGGTCTGGCAAAAGCACCCCTCTTTTAATGCGCCCTATTCAGGAATCAGCAGCCTGTCTAGCGATGGTGAGGTCAGTCACACGCTCACTGGCACGGCATTTTTAGGTGCACGCCCCTGGAAAGGGACTGAGATTTTTATCGATCCCGAGGTCGCACAGGGCGTTCCTTTTTCTGGATTAAGAGGCTTTGGCGGGATCACCAATGGCGAGGCGCAGAAGGCCGGCAGCACAGACGCCGTCACGTACTGGGGTCGGGCTTTTTTACGTCAGACGGTTGGTTTCGGCGGCGGCACGGTTGAACAAGAAGCCGGTTTCAATCAGTTTGCGGGTAGTGTGGATAAACGCCGACTCGTGTTGACAGGCGGAGTCTACGCGATCACCGATATCTTTGACCAGAACAGCTTTTCGCACGATCCCAAAACCCAGTTCTTAAATTGGGCCATGATGGATTACGCAGCCTGGGACACCCCGGCAGATGCGCGCGGCTACACGCGCGGTATCGCCATTGAGTATTACCATGATGACTGGGCTTTCAGAGCAGGACGCAATCTGCTGCCTGTCGAATCAAATGGTTTACAACTGAATGGCGATTTTTCTGGCTCCTACAGCGACAACTTTGAAATCGAAAAAGCCCACGAGATTTTCGGGCAACCCGGAAAACTGCGTGCGCTATATTTTCGTAACCAGGCAAACTTCGGTAATTTTAATGATGCCATCGCCTACGCCAATCAAAACGGTGGCACACCCGATCTGGCCAATGTGCGCAAGCAACAGAGTAAATACGGTTTTGGTTTGAACCTTGAACAAAATATCACCGAAGATATTGGTGTGTTTGCGAGATATAGCTGGAACAACGGTCAGACCGAAGCCTACTCTTTTACCGAGGTCAATAACTCGGCCCTGATAGGCGTGTCAGTCAAGGGCAATAAGTGGAATCGTCCCGATGACGTGCTTGGCCTGGCCTACGCATCAAACGGGATATCCAATCCGAACATCGATTATTTGAAAGCTGGCGGGTCAAATTTTTTCTGCGGCGATGGCAATATCAACTATCAACGCGAGGGCATCCTTGAGATGTATTACAGCGTAAAAATCAACAAAGTCTTATGGGCGACGGCTGATTTTCAGCGCATCAACAATCCTTGCTATAACGCGGATCGCGGCCCTGTGAATGTTTATTCTGTGCGTATGCATTTTGAGTATTGAAATTCATTTCCGAAGAGACTCACCACGCAATCTTGTTGCCCGCGTAATCAATAAATTGCGCGCCTGCGCTAACCGGCAGTACATCCATCGCATTGAGCATACCTGTCGCAGAGGTATCAGGCGCTAAACATTCTGCCTGTCTGACAAAAGGCGTCGTCAGTCTTGACGCAACGGTGCCGGGTTGTAAGGCCACAAAAATCGCCTCTGGTTTTTTACGCAGCGTCTCGATCGCAGCCGTCTGCAGCATCATATTTAGCGCGGCCTTGGCTGAGCGATATCCATACCAACCGCCTTTCTTGTTGTCTGCAATACTCCCGACCCGCGCAGAGAGCTTTGCATAGATGGCGCGGTGCTTGCCATCAAGCAAAGGGATGAAATGTTTCATCACCAGCGCGGGTCCGATGGCATTGATCTGAAAACTGCGCATCAATCGTTCCGCATCTAGTGCGGACAAGCTTTTTTCAGGTCCATGCCCGTCAATCGTCAACGCCCCCGTTGCATCAATCAACAGTTGAAAAGGACCCGACGCACGCACAGACTCAGCAGCCTCGGCGATGCTTGCCTCGTTTTCCAGCAATACAGGCGAATCAGAGTGCCTGGAAAGCTCACTGACACCCGAACAGTTCGGATCGGTCCGCAGCACGCGAACACAGGCAGAGCCAATTGAGCCGGTCGCACCAATCACCAGTGCCCGATAGCCTGAAATCAAGGATTGCATAGGATTACCTTTTAGTACCGTGTGATTGCTTGTATTGTGTTGGACAATACGCGCGCATCACCTCTACACTGCGCAGCGATGCATGCTTTGTGACCCGACCGGTGACGCGCTTGCGCCACAGTCTGAAAGAGGAAGGTTTTAAATGCAAACGCATCAAGTCAATCACATCGGGTTCGCGCAAGCCAAACAGGCGTGCAATGGCTTCGAAAGGCGTGCGATCTTCCCAGGCCATCTCAATGACTCTCGAACGCTCGACCTCATTTAACTGAACACGCATCACACTATCCCGGTAAAACATACAAATGATTAAACAACATATCGCCGTCATCGGCGCAGGTATCGCTGGTTTGCGTTGCGCCACAGTATTGCAGATTGCGGGCCATACGGTCGACCTGTTTGATAAAGGACGCGGGATTGGCGGCCGTCTGTCCACACGACGCAATGATCTCTGGCAATGTGACCACGGCGCACAATATTTCACGGCACGCGACCCAGACTTTATATTACAAACAGAACAATGGATCGAGACGGGGGTCGTTGCCATCTGGGAGCCTGTGCTGCAAGTTTATCAGGCTGGTCAGTGGAGTAGTCCTCAGGGCACCTTGAAACGCTTTGTCGGCATACCTGGCATGTCGGCGCCAGCACGCGCGATGGCGCAGCCCCTTTCCGTGCAGACCTCGACCACAATTCAGTCCATGTCGCACACCAGCGAAGGCTGGCGACTGACCAGCACTGAGCATGGTTTATTACCCAGCTATTATTCGAAAATTGTTTTCGCGATCCCTCCGATTCAGGTTGCAACCATTCTCGGTACACATTCCAAAAAAATATCTGCCGTCACGGATAGCGTTCTCATGCAACCTTGCTGGACAGTCATGATGCAATTTGATGCTCCGATCGACATGCCGTTCGATGCCGCGTTTATCAATACAGGTCCGCTTAGCTGGGTTGCGCGCAACAGCAGCAAGCCATTCAGAAAAGGACTGGAGTCCTGGGTCATGCATGCCACGCCAGTCTGGACGCAGGCGCACCTCGAGCGTAAGCCCGAAGAAATCGGTACGCTAGTAATTGAGGCCTTCCAGTCTCTCGGTGGCCCGCAGCCAGCGACATGGTCGGCACATCGCTGGCGCTACGCAAGCTCAGACCCGAGCATTACACAAGGATCAGTCTGGGATGCGGAGACCGGAATCGGTATCTGTGGAGACTGGCTAAATGGAGGCCGGGTTGAAGGCGCCTGGCTGAGTGGCCAGGCCCTTGCACGCGACATTGGCTGAGTTGTATGGCGGCAGTCTAGTGCGGATCGGGACACACATGGATTTCGATGGTGGCATGTACGATTTCTTCGTGCACCGCCATGGCTTGTCGAATCATTGTTGGAGTTAAATCCGGATCGTGTGTCACAACCGTCAAGGCGCAGGAATATACTTTTTTCCCGACGCGCCAAACGTGTAAATCCGTCACCTTTGTAGCGCCACGCACAGAGGCCGCCTCAACCACCTCCCGCAGCTCCTCAACGACGGGGTGATCCATCTCCCTATCCAGCAGTATCTTGCCGGTTTCTGCGATCAGTCCTTTAGCCCAGACGGCAACTAATGCACCGCCAAAAATTCCCATCAGCGGATCAAGCCAGGACCAGCCCCATATCCAGCCACCGATCAGTGCAACGATGGCAAGCACTGACGTCGCGGCATCCGCGATCACGTGAATATACGCAGACTTGAGATTCAGGTCATGGTGATGGGCAGCCTCATGCTGATGTCCGTGGTGATCATGACCATGTTCATGATGATCATGACCATGGCCGTGATCGTGATGCACACGCCCCAAAATCATTGCGCAAACGATATTCACGACCAGTCCGATGACCGCAACGATCACGGCTTCTTTGTAGTGAATCGGTTGAGGATCGAAAATACGTTCAACCGAACTGAAAATCATGACTGCCGCAACGCCGAGCAAGAACACCGCGCTTGCAAAACCGCCGAGAATTTCAATTTTCCAGGTCCCAAAAGCGAACCTCGGATCACGCGCATAACGTCGGGCGGCGGAATAGGCAAAGGCACTGAGTCCGATCGCAACCGCGTGCGAGCTCATATGCCAGCCATCGGCCAGCAAGGCCATGGAGTTGTACCACCAGCCCGTGGATATTTCGACGATCATCATCGCGAAGGTGATCCACATCACGATACGGGTGCTTTTCTCTGCTGCATGACTGCTTGAATCGAAAACGTGGTCATGCAGCCAGTCAGAAAAATTCTCGGTATGCATGGCCTCAGTCCCGGTTACCCAGAAAATCGCTCTTGCCGATTTCAATGCCGCCATGACGCAACAGGTTATAGGCTGTCGTCACGTGGAAATAAAAATTCGGGATGATCCAGGTGATCAGATACTGCTCAGCCGTAAATTCAAACTTCCACTCGCCAATATTGAACTTAATCTCTTTTGCTTCCTGACCATCCATCTGCTCGGGCTTGATCTGATCCAGATATTGAATCGTCTTTTCGATACGCGTGGCAAGCTCTGCAAAAGTCGTTTCGTTGTCTTCCATTCTCAGTAATTCGATTCCAGCAATCCGTCCACACCCTAGACGAACCTGATCGGTCACGATCTGAATCTGTTTGATCAGGTGAAACATATCCGGAAAGAGTCGCGCCTCAAGCAATGCACTAGGCGTAATTTTTTTTGTCGTTGCGTGAGCGTCCGCCTTATTCAAAATATTGAGTAAATTGTTCAACATTTTTTTAAATTGGGGGATTGAGGCTTTATACATAGAAATAGACATGACAGCTCCTGATTAAATGTCATCTAATATTACGACAACAAAGATGACAACAATGCCAAACATAATCAGGCGTAGGGACAATGAAGCCAAACAGGCATAGCGAGGCCTCTGCACAGCCTTTTTATTTGGAATACCCACTATTGACGGCTCTTGGACTTTCCATGGGCCCTGCGCTTTCGATTGGTCTGGGGCGGTTTTCTTACGCATTGTTCCTGCCAATGATGCGCGAGGATCTGCATTGGAGCTATTTCATCGCGGGTTTGATGAATACCGGCAATGCGATCGGTTATCTGATCGGTGCGCTCAGCATGGCGTGGCTGATCAAACGTTTTTCAGCAGCACAAGTATTTGTTGTCGGAGGTTTGACTGGCAATCTGTTTATGGCGCTTTCGGGATTTTTTACAGATCCAACAGCCTTTTTTGTGTGTCGCTTACTGATTGGTGTCGCCAACACGTTTGTCTTTGCTGGCGGCAGTGTACTGGCAGCTCAACTCACCAACCTCCACCCCAAACAAGCGGGCTGGCTGATGGGTATCTATTACGGCGGCGGTGGGCTCGGGATCATCATTCCGAGTTTTTTAGTTCCGGAGATGGTGCAAACCGGTCAGAGCTTAGGTTGGACCCATCCCTGGCAACTCGCCTGGTATGCGATTGCAGCCGTGTGTTGCCTGTGTTTGGCGCTCATGTGGTTTCCTGCGCACAACATTCCTGCAGTCCCCCCCAGAACCACCGCTTCAGGTAAAACCTCTGTTCGTCGCTATGGGTATATGGTCAGTGCCTATGTCTTGTTTGGCATGGGGTACATCGGCTACATGACCTTTGTGATCGCGCTGCTGATGCAACTTGGGCTGTCAGGTACAAGACTGAATATTTTTTACGCTTTACTCGGCGTGGGCGTGCTTGCATCCTCACGGATTTGGGCACGCGCGCTGGATCGATTCAAAGGTGGCGAGACCCTAGCCATCATCACCCTGCTGATGGGTTTTGCCTGCCTCATCCCTGCCTTGATTGCGATGTTTACCCAAACCATATCCGGCGAGCCAGGCTGGATGACAACCTCAGCGATTTATCTCTCAGGCATGGTATTTGGATCGGGCGTGCTGGCCGCGGTCGCAACGACTACTGTGTTTGTGCGGCACAACCTGCCTCAATCACAATGGGTAGCGGGTATTGCTGTATTCACAAGTCTTTTTGCCGTTGGTCAGGTGGTGGGACCGACGCTGATTGGCTGGGTGTCGGATGGCTCAGGCGGTCTGTCCAGAGGGTTTGTGCTGTCGGCGGTGATTTTGTTGGTCAGCGCGGTACTCTCCTGGCTACAAAAACCACTCATTCAGTCCTCGATTCAGGTAACCTCTGCATCACAAGAAAATCAGGAATCCCTCAAATGAACAACCATACTCCACACGCTCTCAAAGAATTGCTCGATGCACGTTACGGCAAGGGTCCGCAGACACTTGATTCGATGAACGACACCATCGACACGCTGATGCAACACCGCTCGGTTAGAGCCTTCACTGACCAGCCTCTCGCCCCCAACACACTTGAATTGCTGATCGCGGCCGCCCAATCGGCCTCAACCTCCTCCAATCTGCAAACCTGGAGCGTGATCGCAGTCGAAGATCCCGCGCGCAAACAAAGACTCTCAGATCTGGCTGGCAAACAAGCCTTTATCAATAGCGCCCCGCTCTTTCTGGTCTGGATTGCCGATCTCGCACGCATGCAATCGATGGGCGATAAGCGCGAGAAACCCTACGGCAGCCTGGATTATCTCGAAATGATGCTGGTCGCAACCATCGACTCCGCACTGGCCGCTCAAAATGCAGCCATCGCTGCCGAGTCACTGGGACTGGGCACAGTCTATATCGGGGCGATTCGCAACAATCTCGAAGGCGTGGCCAAAGAGCTCGGCCTGCCACCCCGCGCCTTTGCGACCTTTGGTATGTGTGTTGGACATCCGGATCCCGCCCAGCTGAGCGCCATCAAGCCCCGCTTGCCCCAAGCCTCGGTCTTGCATAAAGAGCAATACAACGTCGGTGTGCATGATCAGGTCGTACCTGGCTACAACGACACAATGGACGCGTTCTACGAAGCGCAAAAAATGAAGCCTCTGGGCGCATGGGATTTGCATTCGCTCAATCGTGTCCGCGGTCCTGAGGCGATGGCCGGTCGCGATGGCATGGTCGCGGCACTGAACAAACTGGGTTTTGCGCTGAAATAAATTGAGCTGAAATAAAATCAGTCAGACTTGATATTCAAAGTCTTCACCAACTGGCGGTACTTTGCGATTTCAGTGGTAATAAATTCAGCAAACGCTGCGGGAGTATCTGCTCCCTCCGTTTGCAGCCCCTGCGAATCCAGCGTCTTTTTAGTATTCGGATCCGTCATCGCGGTTTTGACCGCTTTGTCTATCCTGGCGACCAGTTGCGGCGACATTCCTTTAGGCCCCATCACGGCATACCAGTTCGTCACATCAAAACCCGTGATACCGACTTCAGTAAAGGTCGGGATATTCGGTAACTGAGGCAAACGCTTGGGTGTCGAGATCGCCAGTGCACGGAGTTTGCCTGACTTGATCTGCTCGAGCACGGGCGGCAAGGTATCAAAATTCATCGTGATCTGTCCTGCGAGCAAATCAACAATCGCCTGTCCACTGCCTTTATAAGGTACATGATTGAGCGTCACACCGGCTTTTTGTGCGAATAAAGCGCCCGCCAGATGCTGTGTGCTACCAATGCCTGACGATCCATAGGTGAGCTCACCCGGTTTGGATTTAGCCAGCGCGATCAACTCCGCGACAGAGTTCACAGGCAAAGACGCATTCACGACCAATACGTTAGGCACATAGCCCAGATAAGTGATGGGGGTGAAATCAGTGGCCGGATTGTAGGGAACATTTTTCAATACGAATGGCGAGATGGCGTTCGAATTGGAATGTCCCATCAACAAGTTATAGCCATCCGGTGCCGCTTTGGAGATCATATCCGCAGCGATAGTGCCCGCAGCCCCCGCTTTATTTTCAACGATCACTGACTGCCCGAGGTTTTCTGTCATACGGGCTGCAAGCGCACGCGCCACGATATCGGTGCCCCCACCTGGTGCAAACCCCACCACGAGGTGAACGGCCTTGTTAGGCCATTCCTGCTGCGCCGAGGCCGTGCTCGCGGACAAGCTGAGCAGACACAGGGCAATGATGTGCAATACATTCATGACATTACGACTAAACATGTTGTCTCCACGGATAACTTTTATCTTGAATCTTGTTGCAAATGATTCTTTTTTCTTGAAACCATTCTAACCACAGGTGCTCAAAAATATATATTTTTTTTCATATTCACGGACATTTGAAGCTCCTCAGACAAATATAAAGTGCAGCGCGGGAAGTCGA
>CAINDJ010000378.1 GCA_903847325.1 uncultured beta proteobacterium
TTGAAATTTCTGATTGCTGCAAACAACTTCAACAGAAAGTTTTTATTATGGTTTGAAGGCATAACGCTTGTCTCTTTTTATATTTAAGTTAAAAAAGTTATAGTGAAATCAATCATTGACGGGTAACAATCCCGTCTCAGTTAAAACACGCATAGCCGACATCAGCTGCAGATATAAGTGAGTCGCAGCGATTGACATTTTCTTGCTTTGAACCTTCGCCGCAAAGAGAGCGACTATATGTTACTCAAGCACCAAGCCTTCCCGGCGAATCACCTCTCCCCACAATGGCACTTCAGTTTTAATCCGTTGCGAAAAACTTGTGGGATCCAACATGACGACTTCTCCGTTATTTTTTAAGGCAGCTAACGCTTTGGCATCGTTGTTGATTTGCTTGGCTGCTTCATAAATTTTTTGAATGATCGGTGCTGGTGTGCCAGCCGGTGCGAGCAAGCCCATCCAGAACGTGACTTCAAAGTTTTCATACCCAGCCTCAGCCATCGTCGGCACATCTGGTAATTGCGCGATACGTTTGGATGCCGTCACAGCTAGGGCTTTAAGTTTGCCAGACTGAATATGCGGCATGGCGCTCAGCGTATCAAAAATCGTATCAAGATCCCCACTGATGACAGCAAGCTCTGCCTGAGAAGCGCTCTTGTATGGAACGTGCGTCATCTTCACATTCGTGCGGTTGCTCCATGAAACAAAACTCAAATGCGCGATATTTCCCTGACCGGCAGAACCATAGCTCAATTTATCAGGCTGGCGATTTGCATAGCTAATAACGTCTTTAGCATTTGCAACGTTGTTCTTTTTAGCCCAATCCGGATTCACCGTAAGAATAAAGGGCGCATCCAGAATCATTGATATCGGTGCGAAATCTGAAGCTTTGTAATTAATCTGTTTATACAACTGAGGATTAATGGTGATACTGCTGGAGTTCGTCACTAACAGCGTATAGCCGTCAGGTGCGGCGCGCGCAACTTCTCCCACGCCAATCGCACCGTTTGCACCTGGTTTATTTTCTACAACGACGGGTTGACCCAGCGACTTGGATAATTGCTCAGCAATCAGTCTTGCGACGGTATCCGTCACAGAGCCTGCAGGAAAGCCAACAACCATACGAATATGCTTATTTGGCCAGGGCTTTGTAGAATCCTGCGCGTAAGCAGCGGTCGCTCCGATCAGACCGCTTATCAAAATGCAGGTGAGACCACGCATAATAAATTTCATTTTTTGTCTCCTTGATTATGATGATTTTTTAAATCATTTTTTTAGGTCGTGCTTCTGTACCAATGATCCCATTGTTTTCTAGCGTCTGTAATTCAGTTTCTGAAAAAGATAACAAGTTCTTTAAAATTTTATTTGTATGCTGGCCTAAGGTAGGCGCCGGACGATCGATTGGCATGGGTTTCCCATTCTCTCGGAAATAAGTCGAACTAGAGATGTAGTGCCCTACGTGTTCACGCGCGAGGGTTTGCCAGAAATCACGTTCAAGCAAATGCGCATCCCCCAGCACTTGTGTAAGTGTCTGCACAGGCCCTGCAGCGATTCCAGATCGCTGCAATAGCGATATTATCTCCGCAACCCTAGATTGCCCTGTCCAACAATTAATCGCAGTATCAATATCGTTCTGTCTCAGTAATCTTGCCTGTGCAGTCGCAAATGCCGGATCAACTAACCAATCCTCTTTCCCGATCAACCTGCATAAAGACGCCCATTGCAAATCATTCGTAACACTGATGACCACCCACGTGTCTTCAGCCAGGCAGGGATAACAACCATGCGGCGCGTACATCGCATGGTGATTACCTATGCGCTTTGTATCTGTGCCTAATGCGGACTGCTCAATCATGAAAGGAGCCGTCAACGTCAGCATCCCTTCGACCTGTGACATATTGATATGGCGCCCACTACCTGTTGAGCGCTGTACCAGAAACCCTAACATCATGGCTGCAGAGGCATTGAGTCCTCCGTTCGGATCACCGTACGCGTAAGAGGTCATCGCGGGCGGCCCATCCGGATGTCCGGTATACAAGGGCAAACCGCTAGCTTGCTCAAGTGTCCCACCGTAAGCCCGCGTATTACTCCAGGCGTTTCCTAGCCCAAAAGCAGGCATTGATAGCATCAACAGTCCAGGATTTACTTGAGTGAGTACGTCGTAGGTCAAGCCAAGTTTCGGTAACACTTCAGCGGAGTAATTTTCAATGACGGCATCAGCGTGTTTGACAAGTTCAAGGAATATATTTTTACCTTCCGGTTTTGTTAAATCAACGGCGATACCGTACTTATTGCGATTCATCAGATTGAAGTTTGAATTTTTTTCATACAATTTTTCCTGATAAAACTGTTCGGTATAGTTCGTCCCGCGCCACCAGTCCGGATAGGTGGGACTTTCAATCTTGATGACTTCGGCACCCAGATCGGCTAATTTGCGGGCCGCAAATGGACCGGCCCACCCCATCGAGAGATCCAAAACTCTTAGTCCCTCTAAAGGTCGCTTTTCATTCTCTGCGGCAATCGCTTGAACACCAGAAAGTTTTTGTAGGCTTTGCTTTTGATAGCGCTCGGTATCGGCTCCCAGTAATGGGGCTCGTCCACCAAGCAATGGACCTGCCTCTTCCAGGCGCTGAGGCAAAATCGGAGCCTCAAATTGCACTTGTCCGAAATACACAGGCACAAATGCCTGACGCTCTCTGTGTACGGTTTGCTTTAAAAGTTGTGCCATCGTGGGCACGATAACTGCCGGATGCTTTTGCCCGGTCAACAACTCAAACCATTCTTGTGTCGGGCGCTCAACAAACGCGGCAACCAGGATTTCATCAATCAGATCTGCATGTTTCATGCGATCTGGGCCATTTGAAAATCGCTGATCGGCCCCGAGCTCAGGACGTCCGATCGCTTGGCACAAACCCACCCATTGAGCCAGTGTATTGGTAAAAATTCCGATCCATCCATCCTGGGTTGCGTAAATACTGGCTGGATGAGTACTACCAAATCTATTTACACCCAATCGGGGGGTATGGCGCTTGTCCTGCACCATTCCAGCCTCCATTTCCACGACGCTGAAAATCGTTT
This sequence comes from uncultured beta proteobacterium, assembly GCA_903847325.1. Taxonomy (GTDB): domain Bacteria; phylum Pseudomonadota; class Gammaproteobacteria; order Burkholderiales; family Burkholderiaceae_B; genus Zwartia. The sequence goes on from CAINDJ010000378.1 coordinate 3,076, forward strand.
CGTGAACGCTGAGGACGTATCGGCGACTGCCATCACTGCGACCGAACCAGGCGGCGAGAGCCACTGAAAACGTGGCCAACCCAACCGCAATGCCTGTCTGCACATCATGGGGCATATGCGGAGGACCCATTACGGGACCACTCCCATGCACAGCCCCTGCCATCGCTCTGCATACAGCTTCTGCACCGACAAAATCACGGTATGGCCCGGACGCACCAAACCAGGTTAAATCAACTGCAATGGGTCTGTGAAAAGATTCTTTGTTAGTACCTTCGCTCCATATCGGATGATCAAGCACAGCAACGCCTTGCGTGAGAGCACGAGCATCAAGTATTACTTCACAGGTCTTTGCAAGATCACCTAGCCACAAGAGCGCCTGCGGATCGAGGACATCTGCAGAGACACTGAATTTATTCGTATTCATCCAGGCAAACAAAGCACTCTCAGGCTCTACATCTGGAGCCGGTTTAACAAGCGGAGGCATTTTTCGCCATGGATCGCCTGTTAGCGGCTCGACTTTGATGACCTCGGCACCAAAATCAGCAAACAGCTTACCTGCATAGGCAATGCCTGGGCCCTCGCCCAATTCCAGAACACGTAAGCCTCTGAGAGCGAGACTATCTAATTGAGGATCGTTGAGCATGTATCAATCACCAGGCATCTACAAAACCGCGACGAGGTTGACTGGCGCGATTGTCGGCAGAAGCGATTCCCTTTGCAATCCAGTGTCGGGTATGCGCAGGGTCAATCACTGCATCAATTTCCACCGCAGTCGCGACATTCAAGGCATGACCACGCTCATACATCTGGGCCACAAGCTTGTCGTAAAGTGCGCGACGCTCAGGCCCTTCAGCTACTGCCTCGAGTTCCTTTTTAAAACCTAGCCTGATCGCGCCCTCAAGACCCATTGGACCAAACTCACCGGTCGGCCAGGAAATCGTAAAGTCAGCACTGCGAAAGCCTCCTCCCGCCATGGCCATCGCACCCAGACCGTAGGCCTTGCGCAACGCAATGGCGAGCAAAGGAACACGCAACTTTGCTCCGATCAGGAACATACGTGAAACATGCCTGACTTGCGCTTGCGCCTCAACCTCTGGCCCCACCATAAATCCCGGCGTATCGATCAAAGAAATAATGGGTAAACCATGCGCGTTACATAACTGCATGAATCGGGCGGCTTTGTCTCCCGCATCAGCATCAATCGCGCCACCTAGATGTTTAGGATTGTTGGCCATGATGCCAACGGGACGCCCTTCTACTCTGGCTAAAGCGGTGTGGATACCTATGCCAAAACCTGCACGTAATTCCAGCACACTCCCGATATCTGCTATGCCTTGAATCGCTTGACGAGTGTCATACGCAAGCAGTCTGTTTTCAGGAACAACATTGCGTACAAGACGTGCATCATGTTCGCTCCATTGTGCAATCGGACCTTGAAACATGGAAAGATAGTGCTTGGCCACGCGGACTGCCTCGGTCTCATTTTCAACCAACACGTCAATCACGCCATTGGCAAACTGAACACTTGCAGGACCGACATCTTCCGGACGATACACGCCCAGACCACCTCCCTCGATCATGGCGGGACCTGCCATACCGATATTGGCCGAGCGGTCTGCAATGATCACGTCGCAACAGCCTAAAAATGCTGCGTTACCTGCAAAACAACGTCCAGAAACAATGCCCACAACAGGCACTTCTCCGCTCAGATCGGCAAACGCGGCAAACGATGGCTGATGCAATCCCGATATGGAAGGCACATCCACATCTCCTGGACGCCCTCCACCGCCTTCGGCAAACAATATGAAGGGATGCTTATTACGCAAGGCGACCTCGACGATGCGATCAGTCTTGACATGGTTACGCTTGCCCTGCGTCCCTGCAAGTACAGTTGCGTCATAGGCCATCACAGCGCTCTGTGCTCGCTCTTTGCCAACTAAAGCGCCGTTAATCTCCCCTACTCCAGTCACAAGACCATCGGCGGGTGTATTAACGATTAAATCGTCTCTGGTTCGACGTGTCGCTTGTGCGGCCAAAGCCAAACCACCATATTCATTAAAGGTACCTGGATCACATAAATCAGCAACGTTTTCTCGCGCAGTTCTTTGCTGACGCGAACGCCTGCGAGCAACGGCGTCGGGCCGATTTTCATCCCACAAATACGCATGTCGATCTATAACCTTTTGCAAATCCTCACGAATGGCGTTTGGATCTTGCACCTGTGCAATCACCGCGTTTTGATCTTGCGAGACATCGACTGGCTTGAACACACCAAGAATACGACCCAGGCTCACTACGTCTCCAACTTTGCCGCGTAGTTCAGTAATCTGCCCAGCAACGTCAGCCGTCACAAGGTGCTGCATTTTCATCGATTCGATAACCGCTACAGTGTCGCCTGGCAAAACCATATCATTGAGCGCGACAGCAATTTCAACCAATACGCCGTTGGTGACCGCACGAAA
>CAINDJ010000379.1 GCA_903847325.1 uncultured beta proteobacterium
AGGATGTCCGGAAATCTGAAAAGTTATTTGGGCAAAAAGATATTGATTTATCAAAAATACGATTGACGGGGTTTATGGCAAGTGGTGGAGCTACTGGATTTGCTATTTTTGAGGTGGACGGCAAAACTTCTGGCGCTATCGCAATTGGTGAAACCTTTGGTAAGGGGTATTTCTTAAAAAGCATCAATAAAGATAGTGTTGATATTGTGTATCAAGGCAAGTCATATCAGATCTTGATGAGCTCCAAAACAAATAAAAATCCAAAATAATGAATCCCATGTATATCTGGATAAGTTGCTGGATATTATTGTTTGCAGTGGCATCATGGATAGATTTCAAGTCGTTCATCCTTCCTGACTGGATTACCTTGCCAATGATGTTGAGCGGCTTGATATTCAATACGTGGACTGTTAATCCATTGTGTTCAACGCTTGATTCGTTACTTGGTATCTTGATCGGATACGGTTTGATCCGCCTCGTCGATGCGCTCTATTTTAAATATAAAAAACAACACGGAATCGGTCAGGGCGATGCCAAATTACTCGCTGCGATTGGCGCTATCTTAGGCTGGCAAGCAATTTTTCCAATACTTTTCTTTGCCGCAATATCAGGCCTTGTCGTGGGGCTGACCGTGATCAGAATGAAAGTCTTATCGTGTCAAAACCCGATACCCTTTGGACCATTTTTGAGTCTGTATGCATGCTTATTTATTATTAGGTCTTGACCGTATTGCAGTTCGTACTTGAAATCGCCTTACTTAATAAAAGAGATTCATTGTGAAAAAAATAAAACTTATCTACACATTACCAATTATTTTCATAGCTTTGGTCTTTGCCCTCGCAGCCCTATTTTTGGCTAAATCTTCTCAGCAAAATATAATTTATATTGCCGGCGCTATTAAAAAAAATATATGGGCTTATGATTTTGAAAGAGCTACAGAATTTTTAAAAAAATATGGCATGCAAGCTAAGCTTGTAAATACAAATGATCCAAACGAAGTGGCAACGCTCTTGAGCGATCCAAAATCTAAATTAAATACTGCGTTTGTGTTTAACGGTTTATTGACGCAAGAACAAGCTGTAAATCTTTATTCCCTAGGCAGCGTTAGCTATGATCCCATTTGGATTTTTTATAATGATAGGGTAGTGGGCGAACTATTAAGCCTTGAGGATATAGCTAAGCAGAAGGTGGTAATAGGAACAAAAGAGAGTGATTCTTATTTCTTAACAAAAAAATTATTTGGTTTGAATGGAATTGATATTGAAGGAAATTCCAATTTTACTCCTTTGCCTCTTGATGAACGTCTTGATTCTTTTTTATCGGGCGAGGCGAGCGTGATGATTTTTGATGGTCCATTCTCTGGAGAAGTAATAAAAAAGAGTTTTTATGCTGGCGCTAATCTTTTTGAAGTACCTAACGCGAATAACTACACAACAAAATCAGATTTTATTGCTGTTACGTTGCCAGCTGGATCGATGGACGTAAATGGGACAATGCCAGAAAAAGATATCAAATTGTTGGCAACCACTACACTGCTGGTCGTTAGAAAAAATTTAGCGCCTGGCTTGCAGCTCGGCATACTGATGACCGCAGCTGAAATGATTAGACAAAACCCCTATAGAAACGACAGCGCCAAGATTGAATTTCCTGCACCTATGTTTGGATCTTCTATAGCAGTTAGTCCTACTGCTTTGAAATACTATGCAGAAGGCCCGCCATGGCTAGTAGAGTATTTTCCATTTTTATTACCGTACTGGCTATTTTAGTTTGTTAGGTAAAAAAAATAATTTTTGTATTGGTGATTGGATTCATCCCGGGGTCGCTAAATTTCAAAATAAAGCAGTGATGCGGGACCTATACCTTTCGCTTAACCCCACCACCCAACGCCGGTACCGTCACAAAAATCAATAATCCACAGATCGCACCACTGGCCGAAAATATAAAACTCGCAAGATAGCCACCTGTCAGGTCATAGAGAAAGCTACTGCCCCAGCTACCGAGTGCTCCACCCATACCCATGCCAACAAGTACCGCGCCATAAATTCCAGTTTGACGTCCACCCGCAAAGTTTCGTGTGGAGAGTACCGCCACAAGCGGTCCGCGCGATCCCTGCATCGTTCCGAACAGCAGGACGAATACGGCGATCACTGCGAGTGAGGGTGTTTGTGATACGAGAGCCAGAGCAACTAAGCCAGCGATGGTTAAACCATAAGATATGACCGCAACCCTCAGCTCGCCCATTTTTTCAGCAAGCATGCTGGACACAATAATCCCCGCAATGGAGGCCATGCCCGCGACTCCATAGACCGTCGCAGCGTGGATCGGTGAAAGCCCGCAATCAACCAGATAAGCCACTAACTGAACTGTGACGGCATAGGTCGAGACAGAAGTAAAAAACATGACCCAGAACAAGGCCCAGAAAACGCGCGTCCTTGCCGCCTGACGCAAGGTCCAGCTCACACTTTGACTCGCGCGTAATGCTTGTGCTGCAGCAATCTCAGGTGCACCACGGGTGATTTTCAACCAGGGCAAAAACTGAATCACAATCATGATGCTCAGCAGCAGAAAACCGAGAACTTGAAAGGTTGTACGCCAGCCGTATTTTTCAATCAGTGCTTGGATCACTGGTGCAAAGATGATCAGGCCAGTCCCCAATGAGGCAGATATGACTCCCATCGCGGTGGTTAATTTTCTCTGAAACCACCGACTCACCAGACTGGACGCAGGGAGCATCCCAATCATCGAGACGCCGATTGCACCGCCCAGTCCTGTCGAAAAATATAGATGCCACAGTGCACCGGACTGCGAGGCGATCAAATAGGCCGAACCCATCACCAGTAGCCCTATGCTATAGCAGAGTCTGGCGCCTAATCTGTCAAAAATTGTGCCGGCAATCGGCGACATGAGACCCAGTGCCACCATATAAATGGAATAGCTGGTGGTCGTTGCGGCGCGATCTGCGTTGAACTCTTGTGCAATGGGTAATAAAAAAACCGCGAAACTCTCACTGACGCCGCGCGAGATAGCACTGACTACCGTGCAGAACAATAAAACACCCAAGGCTGTACGATTTACATCCGACATGGATTGCGACGGTGACCGCTCTATGCGCGGTAACCGTTTGTCAGGGTGTGGCTCGGATGGCGTCAATGGGTACCTAGATGGAGGTCAGCGTCTGATCCAGTCTGAAACACCTTGCGCTGTGATCGGGACTGATCTCTGTGATCTCAGGCACCGATACTCTACAACCATCCTGCGCCAGTGAACAGCGATCCGCAAAAGAGCAGCCTGCGGGGAGGTTACTCAGATCAGGAGGCGAGCCTGGGATCGTCTCCAGGCGCGTACCCTTGGCAACCGAACCATGTGCCAGACTCTTAAGCAGCGCGCGGGTGTAGGGATGGCGTGGCGCGCGCAAGAGTGTACGGGTCGTGCCTTGTTCAACAATGCGACCTGCATACATGACAGCAATACGGTCGGCGACTTCCACAGCTGCGCCAAGATCATGGGTCACAAAAATGACCGATAAGCCCAACTCGCGCTGCAATTCACGTAACAGCAACAAAATCTGGATTTGTACCGTGGCATCGAGCGCTGTGGTTGGCTCATCAGCCAGCAGTAGTTGTGGATGACTCGCTAAAGCCAAAGAAATCATCGCACGTTGGCGCATACCTCCAGACATCTCATGCGGATAGGCATCCAGACGACGCTCAGGGCTCGGGATTCGCACACGCTCAAAGAGCGAGAGCGCGCGTTGACGTGCCTCGGCTTTGCTGATGTTTTCGTGACGCAGGACGGCTTCGATGATTTGCTCACCCACCGTGTAGACTGGATCCAGTGCTAGTAATGGTTCCTGAAAAATCATTGAGGCGACTTTGCCACGGAAATCAGAAAGCTTGCTCTCAGACATCGCTACGACATCTTCACCACCTACCAATACCTGTCCGCCGATTTGCGAGCGTGTGGGGTTGTGGAGTCTCAAAATAGAGCGCAATGTGACGCTCTTGCCAGAGCCTGATTCACCGATCAGTGCGACAACCTCACCACGTTTTACTTTCAGGTTTACACCTGAGACAGCTTTGACGGGTTTGCGCCCACCCGTAAAGGTTACGGTCAGGTCGCGGATATCCACATAGGTTTCTTGGATTATTTCAGTGCTGCTCATGCGGCCTCCTGCGCGACAAGTGGAGCCTCAGTATGACCACTGCCGACCACATGCATCAGACAGGCAACACCCTCTCCAGCTTGATTCGTAACAAGCTTTGGCTCAATCTGCGAGCACACAGCTTGCGCATGCACGCAGCGCGTATGAAACCGACAACCCGAGGGCGGATTGATCGGATTTGGCGGGTCACCAGATAATGGAGGTTCTTCAGTACGGTTATCCGGATCCATGGAGGGAACCGAAGACAACAATGCACGGGTGTACGGGTGCTTGGGTGACTCAAACAATGTCTCACAATCACCGATTTCAACGACTTGACCGAGATACATCACCATCACGCGATCAGAGATGTAGCGCACCACATTCAGATCGTGACTGATAAATACATAGGTCAGACCAAAGTCATCCTTCAGATCCTGCAGTAGGTTTAAAACTTGTGCTTCGACCGATTTATCCAGCGCCGACACGGCCTCGTCCAGAATGATCAGGCGAGGTTGCAGGGCGAGTGCACGGGCGATATTGACACGCTGGCGCTGACCACCCGAGAGCTCGTGCGGGTAGCGCTCGGCAAAGCGGCGGGGATCCAGGCCCACGCGTTGTAGCAGATCGCGCGCACGGTCAATCGACTCCTGTTTCGGTACGCCATGGACTTGTGGAGCAAAGGCCACCGAGTCTTCGATCGTTAGACGAGGATTGAGGGAAGCATAGCTATCCTGAAACACCATCTGCGCCTGACGGCGGAATTCTTTCAGACTTAATTCTTTGGAGCCAACCGACTGACCATCAAAAATGATGTCGCCGTTGTCAGGTACCGTGAGGTTCATGAGCAAGCGAGCCGTCGTGGACTTGCCACAGCCTGATTCACCCACGACACCGAGTGTTTCGCCTTTGCGAACAGCAAAGTCAATGCCATCGACAGCGCGGACTACTCCGCCGCCACGTCCCAGCATGTCTTTGTTGAGCGCAAAATGTTTGACCAGATTCTGGACCATCAGCAGCGGCTGCGTTGGACCACCGACGTCTGCGTAATCGTTGTTTGTCGTATTCATCAGTTCTTGATTTCCATCGCAGTGCGCAGACCATCCGAGAGCAAATTGAAAGCAATCGAGGTCACAAAGATCATCACGCCGGGCAGGGCGGCAATCCATGGCTGAACATAAATGGCAGTACGCAGAGTGTTGAGCATCAAGCCCCACTCTGGTTCGGGAGGTTTGACACCCAGGCCAAGGAAAGACAGACCTGAGGCCAGGATCATCGATACCGCAATCAGGCTGGTTGCATAGACAAAGATCGGACCGAGCACATTACCTAAAACGTGGACACGGACAATCGTGAATGCATTGGCACCCGAGGCACGTGCCGCATCGACAAAATCCCGGCTACGAATCTGTGTCGTGACACTTTCTGAGACCCGTGCAATCGGCGGAATAAACACGATCGTGAGTGAGATCAGCGAG
>CAINDJ010000380.1 GCA_903847325.1 uncultured beta proteobacterium
CAGGATCGAAACAGGTGGCAGGAAAAATCCCAGCACAATCACGAGTAGCAAAATCGCAGCAAGCAGCGCCCAGCGCGACATATGCAGATCAACAATCCACTGAGCGGCAGACTGACTCAGGTGCAGGTGACTCATCACGTTGGAAAACAAAAGCGACATACCGATGATAAACATCAGCATGGTCGATTCTTTAATGGTCGCCTCAAGCAAAGGTGCCAGGTCACGCGCACGCCACATCTTGTAGATCGCGGCAATCAGCACAAAGGCGAGTACAGCGCCCAGGCCGGCTGTCTCGGAAGGCGTGGCATATCCACCATAGAGCGCAACCATAACACCCGTCAGAAGCAGCAGAAAAGGCAACACACGGGGTAGGTAGCTGAGCTTTTCCTGCATAGAGTAGGTGTCGGTACCCAGAATAGGTGAGGGTGACGCGCCCTGCTCCATAGCAACGACGGCTTGCTGGTATTGCTTACGAAACTGCGAGACGGTGTACAGCGAAAAGAGTGCCACCAGCATGATGCCAGGACCAATGCCGGCTAGAAATAAACGGCCCAGTGACTGCTCAGATGCAACTGCATACAGAATCATTGTGATTGAGGGGGGCAGCAAAATGCCGAGCGTGCCGCCAGCGGCAATAATGCCAGCCGCAAAGCCGGGCGAATAGCCACGTTTACGCATCTCAGGGATGCCAGCGCTGCCAATGGCTGAACAGGTTGCAGGACTAGAACCTGCCATGGCGGCAAACAGCGCACAGGCCAGAACGTTGGCCACACCTAATCCACCAGGTACTTTTCCAAGCCAGACGTGAAGTGCACCGTAAAGATCTTGACCCGCACGCGAGCGCCCGATTGCGGCACCTTTCAAAATAAACAGCGGGATGGATAGCAGCGTAATGCTGGCCATTTCTTCGTAAACATTTTGTGTAACGGTATCAAGTGACGAAGCCGGCATAAAAAAGATCATGAAAATGATCGCAACCGTTCCCAGTGAAAAGGCAATGGGCATGCCGGAAAACATAATGATTAGGGTGACAGCGATAAACAGAAGTCCGAGCATCATGATGGACATGTTCAGGCTCCTTTATTAGGATGGGCAACAAGGTGTTGCAGAGTCTGCAACAGCAGTTGCACAGTTAATAAGGTCATTCCAGCGGCCATCAGACCGTAAGGAATGGAGAGCGGTGGTGCCCACGAAGATGATGTCGCATAGCCCTCGTCCCATGCCTCGTAAAAAAGTGTCCACGATTTCCAGGTAAAGAAAAGACAGAAGGCAAAGGACAGCGCATCAATGATAAAAAGGCGAACGGATTCAATCGCTTTAGGCAACAAACTCGAGATCGCAGAAATACCAACGTGGTGACGAAATTCCTGAACATAGGCTGCGCACAAGAACGTCACGCCAACCAGACAGAACACCGCTGCCTCATCTTGCCAGTCAGTGGGTGCGTTAAACAGACCTCGGGAGAGGACGCTGTAACTCAATACCAGGGAGGCTGCAACCAGTGCGATCGAACCACACCAGACCATGATGCGGTTAATCGAGGAAACCAAACGGTTTAAAGAGTGCAGAATATTCATAATGATCAGGTCAGGCTTTCAGCAGCTTTCATCATGGCTGCGCACGTTGCGTTGCGGTCAGCAAAATCCTTCCAGGCTGTTTTACTGGCGATATCTTTCCATTTGGCAATCGTTGCATCGTCGAGTTCGTAGACTTTGGCACCTGCTTGCGCATAAATGGTCGCGGCTTCTTTGTCGTCTGCAATAGCAGCCGCAGTTCCAAAGGCTTCGAGATCGGCACCTACCGCCATCAGGATATCTTGCTTTTCTTTTGGCAGCGCATCAAAAATTTTCTTTGACATTAATAGTGGTTCAAGCATGAACCAGTAAGATTTCTTTTGCGCGCTGGTAAAAGATTTGGCGATTTCTTCGAGTTTGAAAGAAATAAAGCTGGTCGACGAAGTAAATGCAGCGTCCATAGCAC
>CAINDJ010000381.1 GCA_903847325.1 uncultured beta proteobacterium
GTGGCAATCCATTTCGGGTAAATTTGTGATCAATCAGGGCGTTGCCAAAACAGACGATCTGACAATTGCGAGTCCTGTTGCCAGTATTTTGTTGGCGGGAGACTCTGACTTGTCCAGAAAGACCTGGAATATGAATGCAGATGTAAAGCCCAGATTTGATATGAGTGGCTCGGCAGTTGCGACAGGCTTTTTAGTGAACCCGCTAATCGGTGTGAGTGCGCTTGTGACGCAATTTTTGTTGCGTAACCCAATTGAGCGTGCGATGACAGCCAAATATCATGTAAGAGGTCCCTGGGATGATCCAACTCTGATACCGATTGATGTACCAGCCCCCAGGTCTGAGGGTTTGACCAATAATCCGGGTAATTAAAAAAAATGCCGCAATCTGCGGCATTTTTTATGGCGTTCAAACAAGCGTGAATCTCGAATGAATTATTTCTTCATCATGTCGAAAAATTCATTGTTGTTTTTCGTGGCGCGCATCTTGTCCAGAATGAATTCCATGGATTCCACTTCATCCATGTCATGGATGAATTTACGCAATACCCAGACCTTTTGCAGGACATCGGGTTTGATCAGCAACTCTTCACGGCGCGTGCCGGATTTGTTGAGATTGATCGCAGGATAGACGCGTTTTTCGGCCAGGCGGCGTTCCAGATGGATTTCCGAGTTGCCGGTGCCTTTGAATTCTTCGTAGATCACCTCATCCATACGGCTGCCTGTTTCGATCAGGGCAGTACCGATAATGGTTAGCGAGCCACCTTCTTCGAGATTACGTGCTGCGCCAAAGAAGCGCTTGGGACGTTGCAGGGCATTCGCATCCACACCGCCTGTCAGCACTTTGCCTGAGGCAGGAACGACCGTGTTGTAAGCGCGAGCCAGTCGGGTGATCGAATCAAGCAGAATCACGACGTCTTTTTTCATTTCCACCAGACGCTTGGCACGCTCGATCACCATTTCGGCAACCTGGACGTGACGTGTGGCGGGTTCGTCGAAGGTCGAAGCAACCACTTCGCCGCGAACGGTACGCTGCATTTCTGTGACTTCTTCGGGGCGCTCATCGACCAGCATGACAATCATGACAGCATCGGGGAAGTTTGCAGTAATGGCATGCGCGATATGCTGCATCATCACTGTCTTACCCGATTTGGGGCTGGCGACAATCAAACCGCGCTGACCTTTACCGATTGGCGCAAAGATATCCAGAATACGACCGGTGAGGTTTTCTTCACTCTTGATGTCACGCTCAAGAGGCATGACTTTATCAGGGTGCAGAGGCGTCAGGTTTTCAAACATGATGCGATGTTTGATCGCCTCAGGTGCAAAACCATTGACCTTATCGACTTTGACCAGCGCAAAATAACGCTCACCATCTTTAGGTGTGCGTACTTCGCCTTCGATCGAGTCGCCGGTGTGCAAGTTGAAACGTCGGATTTGCGAGGGCGAGATGTAAATATCGTCCGTACTTGCCAGATAAGACGTATCGGGTGAGCGCAGGAAACCAAAGCCGTCAGGCAGGACTTCCAGCACACCATCACCAAAAATTTGTTCGCCTTGCTTGGCGCGCTTTTTCATAATCGCAAACATCAGTTCCTGTTTGCGTAAGCGGTTAGCATTTTCGATCTCGAGGCCTGCGGCCAGCTCTAGCAGCTGCGAAACATGCTGCGCCTTCAGTTCATTAAGGTGCATTGATTTATGTATTTAAATGTAAGAAATTAACTTCAAAAGAGAAGAGGCGTTTTTATGGTTTTGTTTATAAAAAGCGACGAGCAGCATGCGTCAGAGGGAACCAGTGGCGGGCCTCGGACGGGCCCGCGCGTGGATGCGAATTAGATCGCGCTGTTCAGGAATTCGGTCAATTGTGATTTCGACAAGGCGCCGACCTTAGTGGCTGCGACCTTACCGTCCTTGAATAACATCAGGGTAGGGATGCCACGGATACCAAAATCAGTCGCTGTTTTCTGGTTTTCGTCGACGTTGAGTTTTGCAACGGTGACTTTTCCAGCGTATTCTGCAGCGACTTCTTCGAGCATGGGGGCGATCTGTTTACAAGGACCGCACCATGCGGCCCAGTAATCAACCAGTACAGGCTGAGAAGATTTCAGTACGTCCGCGTCAAAGCTATCATCGCTCACGGTTTTAATGTGTTCGCTCATTTTTTTCTCGGTAATTGGTGTATCCGGCCCTTGGGCGGGACTACTTGTCATGATTAAAGCATAACATCAATACTTGCGGTGCACTTTTTAACATATCGATATGTGCGCATTTTTTGCGCAATCTAGCTTATCGTCATGCCGGTGTTGGCATTTTACGTAAAATGACCTGCCTTTTCCACAGCAGTTGGGGATAACTTGAGTAATCAGTCTTATAACGAATCGTCTATCCGGGTCCTCAAAGGACTCGAACCTGTCCGCCAGCGCCCTGGCATGTATACCCGCACCGAAAATCCTTTGCATATTGTGCAAGAGGTGATTGATAACGCGGCCGACGAAGCACTCGCCGGGCATGGCAAACACATTCAGGTCACGCTCCATGCCGATGGCAGCATCACCGTTGAGGATGACGGTCGCGGCATTCCCGTTGGTATGCATCCCGAAGAGAAAGCTCCGGTTGCAGAGTTGGTCTTTACTCGCCTGCATGCCGGTGGAAAGTTCGACAAGAAAGGCGGCGGTGCCTATGCCTTCTCGGGCGGTCTGCACGGAGTGGGCGTGTCCGTCACCAACGCACTGTCTAAACGGCTGGAGCTTGTGGTGTGGCGCGAAGGCAGCCATCGCATGGCGTTTGCCAACGGCGACGTGATTGAGCCGCTGGCCGCAGCACCTGAGCTTGCACGCAAAAAATCTGGCACACGTGTGCGAGTCTGGCCGGATAACTCATTCTTTGACTCCCCTGTCATACCGCTGGGGGAACTGACGCATTTGCTGCGCAGTAAAGCTGTTCTGATGGCGGGCGTGAAGGTTTCTCTTGTTAACGAAAAAACAGGCGATACCCGAACCTGGCAATACCAGGAAGGCCTCTCTGGCTACCTGTCCGAGGCTCTGCAAGGTGTTGAATTGCGCGTCCCATTGTTTGAGGGCGAGCAGTTTGCGGGAAAGGATCACGAAAACTTCGCCGAAGGCGAGGGTGCCCAGTGGGTTGTGGCCTGGGCGGACGAGGGCACTGTTGTCCGTGAATCCTACGTCAACCTGATTCCTACTCCTGCAGGCGGCACGCATGAATCTGGTTTGCGCGAAGGTCTGTTTGCAGCGGTAAAAGGCTTTTCGGAAATGCATAGCTTGTTGCCTAAGGGCGTCAAACTATTGCCCGAAGACGTGTTCGCGCGCACCAGTTTTGTGCTGTCGGCTAAGGTCCTGGATCCCCAATTTCAGGGGCAGATCAAAGAGCGACTCAATAGCCGTGACGCGGTGCGTCTGGTAGGGGGCTTTGTTAAAACCTCCCTGGACCTGTGGCTGAATTCCAACGTCGAATACGGCAAAAAACTTGCCGAACTCGCGATCCGACAGGCGCAGGCACGTGCGCGTTCCGCTCAAAAAGTCGAAAAACGTAAAAGCTCAGGTGTGGCCGTCTTGCCTGGCAAGCTGACAGACTGCGAGTCCAGCGACGTCTCACGCACAGAGGTTTTCTTAGTCGAGGGAGACTCCGCGGGTGGCTCGGCCAAAATGGGGCGCGATAAAGAGTTTCAGGCGGTCTTGCCACTGCGCGGCAAGGTTCTGAACGCCTGGGAAGTCGATCGCGACCGGCTGTTTGCAAATAATGAAATTCACGACATCGCCGTGGCGATTGGTGTTGATCCGCACAGTCCGAACGACACCCCTGATTTGTCAGGCTTGCGTTATGGTCGCATCTGCATCCTCTCTGATGCGGACGTGGATGGCTCGCACATTCAGGTTCTGTTGCTGACATTGTTCTATAAACACTTTCCAAAACTGGTCGAACTCGGCCACATTCACGTGGCGCGTCCACCGCTGTTCCGCGTTGATGTGCCCGCGCTTGGCAAACGTCCCGCGCGCAAAATCTATTGTCTTGATGTGGGAGAGCTCGAAGCCGTTCAGGACAAATTGCGCAAAGAAGGTGTGCGCGAGGGTTCCTGGGATATCAGTCGTTTTAAAGGTCTGGGTGAAATGAGCCCGATCCAGTTGTGGGAAACCACCATGAATCCGGATACCCGCCGCATGTTGCCGGTCGGCTATGGAGAACTTGATCCGACAGCGACCACCAATATGTTTGACATGCTGATGGGTAAAAGCGAATCCGCTCAACGTCGCACCTGGCTCGAAGAAAAAGGCAACCTCGCTGAGGTGGACATTTAATAGCTGAGTATTTAAAGCGTTTGCAAAATAACTCGCATCCGATGCCCTGATTTTCCTGAAAAAATTGATTTACAAAGTGAAAGCATATGTCTGATAGTTCTCAACCCGGCTTGTTCGACTCTGGTGATGGCGATGCGTCACTCACACTCGGTCTGTACGCAGAGCAAGCCTACCTGGATTACGCCGTCTCCGTCGTGCGCGGTCGTGCTTTACCCGATGTCGGTGATGGCCAAAAACCGGTCCAGCGCAGGATTTTGTATGCCATGCAAGCCATGGGCCTGCAGTCAGGCGCCAAACCCGTTAAGTCTGCACGCGTAGTCGGTGACGTCCTGGGTAAATACCATCCGCACGGCGACCAGGCCGCCTACGACGCCTTGGTGCGCATGGCGCAAAAATTCACCTTGCGCTATCCCTTGATCGATGGTCAGGGTAATTTTGGTTCGCGTGATGGTGATAACGCCGCAGCGATGCGCTATACCGAAGCGCGTCTGACGCCTTTTGCCCGGTTGTTACTCGACGAATTGGACGAAGGCACCGTCGACTTTATTCCTAACTACGACGGCAGCCATCAAGAACCTCAGATGCTACCCGCACGTTTGCCAGTCATGCTACTCAATGGCGCCTCTGGCATTGCGGTCGGGATGGCCACGGAGATCCCTTCGCATAATTTGCGCGAAGTCGCGCAAGCCGTTGTGGCATTAATTAAACAGCCAAACCTCACCGATGAGGCGCTGTTCGAAATGGTACCTGGGCCGGACTTTGCTGGCGGCGGACAAATCATCACCGCGCAGTCTGATATCGCGCAGATCTATCAGACAGGACGTGGCTCGATCAAGGCACGCGCCCGTTGGCAGTTTGAAGAAATGGCGCGTGGTCAGTGGCAGCTCGTCGTGCACGAGTTACCCCCTGGTGCCTCATGCCAGAAAGTACTCGAAGAAATCGAAGATCTGACCAATCCTAAAGTCAAAACCGGTAAAAAAACGCTCACACCCGAGCAACAGCAGACCAAAGCGCAAATGCTTGGCTTGCTGGATGCTGTGCGCGATGAGTCCGGTAAAGACGCCGCTGTACGTCTGGTGTTTGAGCCTAAAACCTCCAAGATCGATCGTGACGAGTTCGTCAATACCTTGCTCGCACAAACCAGCATGGAAACAAGCGTTGCGATGAATCTGGTTTGCATCGGCACAGATAGCCGTCCGCGCCAGAAAGGTCTGCGCGACGTGTTGCTTGAATGGATTGGTTTTAGAACCAATACTGTTTTGCGTCGCACCCGTCATCGCTTTGACAAAATTTCAGACCGCATCCATGTACTTGAAGGCCGCATGCTGGTCTATCTGAATGTCGATGAGGTCATCCAGACCATTCGCGATTCGGACGAGCCTCGCCCGGCGCTGATGAAGCGTTTTAATCTGAGTGAGCGTCAGGCTGACGACATTCTGGATATGCGTCTGCGTCAGCTGGCAAAGCTCGAAGGTTTCAAAATTGAACAAGAGCTTGCTGAGAAAAAGACCGAACAGGAAAAACTACAGGAGTTGATTGATCAGCCCGCGAGCCTCAAACGCCTGGTGGTGCGTGAGATCGAAGCGGACGTCAAACTCTACGGTGACGATCGTCGTACCCTGATCAAAGTGGCCGAACGTGCCGTGATGGAAGTCCGCGTACTGGATGAACCCGTCACGGTCATCGTGTCGGAAAAAGGCTGGTTACGTTCGCGCCAGGGCCATGGCCATGACGCGGCGCAATTTACCTTTAAAGCGGGCGATGATTGCTATGGCGTCTTTGAGTGCCGCAGTACAGACACCCTGATTGCTTTTGGTGACAATGGCCGCGTCTACTCTGTCGCGGTCTCAAGTTTGCCCTCCGCGCGCGGCGATGGAGCACCGGTGACCTCAATGATTGATCTCGATCCAGGTTCAAGGATCGAGCATGTTGTGGCCTCTGCACCAGATACCCGCTGGTTGCTCACGACCCGCCAGGGCTTCGGTTTTGCGACACGCATCTCGGATATGACCAGTCGTCAGCGCGCAGGTAAGCAATTTGTCACGCTCGAAGACAAGGACGCCTTACTCAGACCCGTGCCGGTTTTCCAGGATTCGATCTATGTCGCCTTGTTCTCCAGCCGTGCGCGTTTGCTAGTGATCGCTCTCGAAGAGGTCAAGAGCATGACGGGTGGTGGACGTGGAACGATTTTGATGGGGCTTGATGCGCCAGATACGCTGGCACAAACCATTCCCTTATCGGCTAAGGGCATGCGTGTGACAGGGACATATCGCAACAAGCAAGTCGAGGATATTTTGTCTGGCCCCGCCATTCATCCTTACCTGTCCAAACGCGCCCGTAAAGGCAAGTTACTGGATGTTCGCTCTAAAGAGCCCGTTTTATCCCCAGTGCTTTGATAAAATTCGCTTTATTAGCCTACGCTTTGGCTTGCGTGATGTAACTGAGTTTTATCTCTGAGTTATATTTTTTTACATATTTTTAGGCTGTCTTTTATGTCTTTTCAGGTCACCGTTCTTCCTAGTCAGCATCACTTTCCCGCAGCAGCGGATCAGTCGGTGCTTGATGCAGCTCTAGCCGCAGGTATTGTCTTGCCCTATAGCTGCAAAAGCGGTGCCTGCTCGACCTGCAAGGCCAAAGTCATTTCAGGCACGATAGAGGAGGGTGTCACACCGACTCAGATTCTCTCCCCCGAAGAGCGTGAGGCGGGTTTCACCCTCCTGTGCCAGGCCCATGCCAGCTCGGATCTGGTGATTGAGTCCCGCGAGGTCAGGCTCGCGAGTGACATTCAGATTCGCAAGCTGCCCTCACGCGTGACTTCCATGCAGCGCATGGCCCCGGATGTCGAGGTCTTGCAGTTGCAATTGCCTGCGGCCGACACCTTCCGCTTTAATGCCGGACAGTACATTGAGGTGCTGCTTAAAGACGGTAAACGTCGCAGCTACTCTATGGCTAATCCTCCACATTCTGCCGCAGCGATTGAGTTACATATCAGGCATTTGCCTGGCGGCTTGTTTACCGATCATGTGTTTGGTGCAGGCGCCACGCAAATGAAAGAGCGTGAAATCTTGCGTCTCGAAGGTCCCTACGGCTCATTCTTTTTGCGTGAAGACAGCACGCTCCCAATCATTATGCTCGCCAGTGGTACAGGTTTTGCACCGATCAAGGCGATGGTTGAGCACATGGCGCACCAGGAGATTCGTCGTCCCGTGACACTTTACTGGGGCGGACGCAGACCGGCCGACCTTTATATGAACGAGCTCGCACAAAGCTGGGCCGAAAGCATTCCTGACTTTACGTACGTTCCGGTGATTTCGGATGCCGTTCCAGAAGACCACTGGACTGGACGCACAGGTTTTGTGCATCGTGCTGTCATGGAAGATTTTCCTGACATGCGTGGCTATCAGGTCTATGCTTGTGGTGCGCCGATTGTTGTGAATTCAGCACAAAAGGAATTCAAGTCGACGTGCAATCTTCCCGAGGACGCTTTCTTCGCAGATTCCTTTACTTCAGAGGCAGACACTGCGGCCGCTAAAGGTCTGTAAGCCACGCTTATGATAGTGATGCTTGTTGATTTGTTCACCTGAGGCACAACGGATATGAAAATTATCGTACTGGGTGGTGGCATCATCGGGGTTTCAACTGCCTGGTGGCTGAGTCAGGCTGGGCACGAAGTGATCGTTGTCGATCGTTGTGCAGGCCCCGCACAAGAAACAAGCTTTGCCAATGGTGGGCAGATTTCCGTTTCCTATGCCGAGCCCTGGGCGAACCCGCAGGCACCGCTGAAGCTTTTCAAATGGATGTTCAGAGACGACGCGCCATTATTGTTTCGTCCACAGCTTGATTGGCGACAGTGGGCATGGGGCGCTTTATTTCTGCGCGAGTGCCTGCCTGGTCGTCTGGCACTGAATATCCGTGCCATGGTCAGCATGGCTCAATACAGCCGCGATACCCTCAAGCACATGCGCGCGGATCTCGGCATCCAATATCATCAGCAAACTAACGGTATTCTCAATTTTTATCGCGACCACGCCGAATTCGAAGCCTCGCAGCTCGCAGCCGATGTGATGCGCGATTACGGTGTGGATCGACGCGTGGTCTCGGCCGATGAGGTCGTCGCAATCGAACCCGCCCTCGCAGCGCATCGCGCTGCGATTGTTGGTGGCGATTTCACCGTTGATGATGAGAGCGGTGACGCATACCTTTTTACGGTCGAGCTTGCTAAGCGCGCCCAACTTGCTGGCGTGCAATTCCGCTTTTCAACAACCGTCACACGGCTCATGACTGACGGTGGACGCGCGCATGGTGTCGAAGTCATCGACGCGCATGGTCAGTACGAAAGTCTCAACGCCGATGCCTTTGTGGTCGCGATGGGCAGTTTTACCCCCCAGTTACTCCATCCACTCGGGGTACATTGTCCGATTTACCCGACAAAAGGCTATTCGGCCTCATTCCCTATCCTGAATGCCGATGCCGCACCTTCAGTCAGCCTGACCGATAGCAGTCACAAGGTTGTGTACACCAGACTAGGTAATACACTAAGGATGGCTGGCACCGCGGAGCTCTCAGGATACTCAAGAGACCTGAATCCTACGCGTTGCCAGGCTATGCTCACACAGGCGCAAGAGTTGTTTCCAGACGCACTTGATTACGATCATGTGCAATACTGGTCGGGTTTGCGTCCTTCGACCCCTTCAAATGTCCCGCTGATTGGTGTCACGCGCGTATCCAATGTCTATATCAACAGTGGTCATGGAACCCTGGGGTGGACGATGGGTGTGGGCTCTGGCAGGGCGCTTGCGGATTTGATGAGTGGATCGCGCCCAGAGCCAGAATTTCCGTTTTTAGGCCAGTCAGTCATTACCTGATCATTTTTTAAAGAGGACTACCAGCTTGTTTTATATCAAACGTATTTCCACATTTCTGGGCGCGGCATTGTTTGCCGCATGTACAGCGCAAGCCGCTCCCGTTGAAGTTGAGGTCTGGCTGACATTAAGCCCCTACAACCAGAACGAATTTGAAAAGCTTGCCAAGCAATTCAATAACGAGCAAAGCGACACGAAAGTGATCGTTAAAGGCTTCCCTAATCGTGCAGCGTTGCGCGCGGCCGGACAAAAAGCCATTGCTGAAAATCGCAAACCTAATCTCGTTCAGATCGAAGACGACCGCTCGCCAGAACTGACAGCGCTGCACAAAGAAATCACGCCACTGCATGAATTGCTCAAACAGTACCCGATTGCCGATCTGAGCTGGTTCTTGCCACAAACAACGGGTTTTATGCGCAACAGCAAACAGCAATTGCTTGCCTTCCCGTTCATGGCCGAAATCCCTTTGATGTTCTACAACATCGATGGCTACAAAAAATCAGGTCTGGATGCGAACAAACCACCCGCAACCTGGATCGAGCTGCAAGGCCATCTGATTGAGCTGCGCGACAAAGCGGATTACACCTGTCCTTACGGTACCAGCCAGCAGGTCAACATCCATCTGGAAAACCTCGCACCGATCAACGATGTCTTGTTCGTGACACCTAACAACGGTCTTGATGCCGCTAAACAACAGCCAGAGCTGAATTTCGACTCAGTATTCATGCGTCACCTCTCGATCATGGTGAGCTGGAAACGTTCTGATTTGTTTACCCAGCACACAAACGGCGACGAAGCCGACGAGATGTTTGCCAAGAACAAATGCGCAGTGGTCACAACGGGTTCAGGTGTTCTGGGTCAGTTTCTTGATACACGCGGTTTAAAATTTGGCGTAGCACCTTTGCCATACTACCAACAGGTATCCGAAAAGCCCGGCACACCGTTTATTGGTGGCTCGGCATTGTGGGCCACATCAGGACACTCTAAGGACGAAAACAAAGCCACGATGTCTTTCCTGGCTTATTTGTCTAAACCCGTCGTTGCTGCGGCATGGCACCAGAAAACAGGCTTTTTGCCTATGACAGATGCGGCATTCCGTACCGCCGATGTTGCGTTTTACGACAAGGTCCCCGGCGCACGCAATGTGATTGCCAGCATGAAAAATGGCAACCAAAAGAACAGCCGTGGTTTCCGCATTAAAAACTACCAGCGTGTCGAGGCCATCATGAGCCGCGAATTCGATGCCGCACTTAGTGGGACGACGCCACCTGTGCAAGCACTGAATATCGCGATCAGCGAATCTAAGCCACTGATGCAGGATCCAGCCGTCCCTGCAAAGCCACAGACTACGTCAAAGAAAAAATAATTTTTTTGATGCTGTGAATTAGAACGGAGCCCTTTGTGGCTCCGTTTTTTTGTGCGCTCGTTTGATCCATTCGTGCGCAGCACAATTGTGAGTGTCAGGCCTGTGCGTCAAGCTATCAGCTGTTTGATAAACGGCTGATCGCAGATGAATTTCAATCACGTATGCTGCATGCTTTGTTTTGCCTGGATGACCCACGGCTGCACAATGCATACCGGGCAGATACATTCCGGTGCGTTGCACACTCCTTCGCTCGTACCAGATGGACGGTTAGATTTCGCCTGGAAATTATCCGGTGATCGCGCCGTCGCCCCGCTCCAGGTGTTCTCTGACAATCGTCACACATGGTTGCACTGGCACCCCAATCAGACTATTCCGGCGATCCTCGCACATCACGCGGGCCAAGAGCAGGTCTTGAACTACACACGCCAGGCCCCCTATACGATCCTTGAAGGTCAATGGTCCAGGCTATCTTTTCGCGCAGGCCGCCAGCAGGCACATGCACGACGTGTGCAACCTCAAATTGATGCCGCAACGATTGCGCCTGTGCAGGAACCCGTTACGCAGATGCCCGCTAAGCACGTGCCCGCTAAGCAGGTGCCGGTTAACCAGGCAGACACAATGCCCGCGCCAACTGTCGCGGCCTCTACACGCACATTTGTGGTCACGCCTGAGGATCAGCATTTGCGGCAAGCCCTTGTTCGTTGGTCAGGGATTAGTGGATGGCACTTTCAGCCAGAGCATTGGGGGGTGGATGTGGATATTCCTCTTTCTGCGGGAGCGAGTTTTTCAGACGATTTTGTGGCTTCAGTACAGGCATTGCTTTTATCGACCGAGCTGTCAGATCGCCCGCTGCAGCCATGCTTTTACAGTAATCAGGTTTTACGCGTGGTGCCTTACGCAGAGTCGTGCGATCGCACCAATGTACCCGGAGCGCCTGTATGACGCGCATCTTTAAATGGGGGCCGGTACTCCTGGCGAGCTTTGTTTTATCCGGCTGCTCGCTGGTAGAGAAACTCAGTGAGCACGTTTCCTCCGTCAAACAAGCTCAAGAACACACGCTTGCACAGCAGGAAAGTTTTCGGCAATCCACCACGAGTCGCGAGGCGCGAGCCAATGCCCAGCGCGTCAATCGTCCCTGGCTGGTGGGCAAGTCTGTTCCACTTTCGCGTGAGGTGAGCTTGCCCGCTGCTTTAAGGAAAAATGTCGACACCACGATTATGTATCGGGGAGGTAAGGCTGATCTGGTGACCTTAGCCGAGCGGATTACGCAAGCAACTGGAATCCCTGTGCGTATCAAACCTGAGGCGCTACTACCTGCGGAAAGTTTCATGCCTCGTCTGGCTTTAAATTCCCTCACGCCGGTTGTGGCGATGCCGCATCAGACGGATCTGGGACGCGGCTCGCAACCATTACCTAAAGTGCTTGACGCGATCGCACGTCGACTCGCGCTGCACTGGCGGTACCACCAGGACGCGATTGAATTGTTTCGAACGCAAACACGCTCCTTTGATGTGAGAGTGTTGTCCCTCGCATCACAGGCGGATGCGCAATTGGGCCGTTCTCCGGGTAATAAGGCTGGCGGTTTTGATCATACTTCGCGCACTTCTTTGCACGCACCAGAACAGCATCCGCTTGATGCGGTCAGACTGCGCATCGAACCCTTTATGACGCGGGCAGGGATCATTGCGGCGCAGCCTGGTGCCTCCACGACTGTGGTGGTGACCGATACACCCGATGCATTGGATGCAATCGCTGGATTTATCGAAAAAGAAAATCGTGTAATGACGCGTCGGGTCAGATTGATTTTCGAGGAAATCACGATCGCTACCAATCAAAATCTGGAGTTTGGACTCGATTGGGATACGGTGCTCAGTCAGGCCAATCTTGCAGCCAGTCTGGTTACCCCGGCCTTGGGGGTGGGCGTTGACGCGGCTAGGGCTTCAATTCAGGCTGGCACGCGCGACGTCCGTTCTAGCCAGCTCATACTGAATGCTTTGTCAAAACATGGCACGGTCTTGCGACATACCAGCATCCCTGTTTTGACGCTGAATCGCAGGCCCGTTACCCACGCGGTCAGGACAACATTTTCATACATCGATCAAATTAAAACAGCCTCCTCAGCTGGCAGCCTGATGCCAGGCCACGGTGCGATGTCTTCCTCTGTGAGCCAGAAAGAAGAGACGGTCGGCACATTTCTGACGCTGATGCCAGATGCTCAGGAGGATGGACAAATACTGCTTTCTATTGCCTATGACAACACCGTCGCGCAACCACTTAAAACAATCGCCTTTGGTGAGCAGGGACAGCGCGTCCAGATTCAACAGGTCACCATTGATGGCAATGGCACGGTGCAACAGGTGGCACTCAAAGCCGGTCAGGCAATGTTGATTGCGGGATTTGACCGAAAGCACGAAGAGTCCTCGCGCACCAGGCTCGCGCCAGACGCGCCACTAATTGCTGGAGGTGCCGATCGGGTAGGGGAGTCGCGCACGGCGACACTGCTCATTGTGACGGCACAGATCGAAGACGGATTCTGAAATCATGCACTTTACCCACGAACATGTGTCTGGTGTACAGATTATTTTTGGTCTGGACTGGTCTCCTTTGATTGGCGGCAATCCTGAGCGGTTAGGTCAGCAGCGTGCACGCATGATGGATGCAACGCATTACGTCCTTGCGGGGAGCTCCCACGGCTGCGCGCTAGGGATCGTGCGCATTAAAGAATCCATCAAAAGCGCTAGTGCGCCGCTCCATTCTGCCGCGGCAATTTTTTCGAAAAAGTTTCCCCATGGCGCGCAAGCTTGCCTGATGAGAATGAAAGAAGGCGCATGCTGGATGCTGGTTTGCCATGCAGGCGCTGTGCTTTCTTACACGGACCGATGGTATGCCGATGAGTCGCAAGCGCTTGAAGCCATCGAACCCATTCGCCAGAGATTTCCAGCTCTGCAGCTGCATCGCGAGGTCATGCGCGATGACTTGATCTGGCCTGCCTGGCTCAATGCAGCGCTGACAGAGGAGTCGGTTTTAAAGCAAATCCGGTATTCACGCCTGGGGGCGCGTAAATGGCTCTGCTTAATACTTTTATTTTCAGTATCAGGTGCTGCTACAGGCTATCACTTTGTATATAACAGCGACAAGAGCAATTCAGAAATACCGGTCAATACGGAGCATGTATGGCGGCAAGCGCTTCGTGAACAATCGGCGCAGACTGTCTGGCACGCCTACGCACAACTAAAGGCGGTGGTTGACAGCTGGATGAATATTCCTTTGTTACCCATGGGGTGGCGTCTGACAAAAGTCCAGTGCGAACCGGCTGGGCTTGTGTGGAATTGTTCGGCACGTTTTGCCAGGCAGCATCGTCTGGCCACGAATAGTCATCTGGAACAAATCAAACCCACGGGCTGGCATGTCGACTTTAGTCCGCTGGAGGACGCCGCCTTTGTATGGCGCGTTGAGGCGGGTGTGGTGAAGCTCGATCTGGATCGGCCCTGGGTGCGCATGGACTGGATGAGTTATTTACAACGAGTCGGGGTGGCCTATGAACACATCCAGATTGGTCAGACGGTGTTGAGCCCCATTAAAGCCCCAACGGATAACCAGGGCCACCCCCTGCCAAAACCGACTGTTTTTCCTGACTGGACGCAACGAACCCTTATTTTCAAAGGCCCCTTGCGGTCTTTTGACAGTCTGGAAGGCTTTTACATGCCGGTGCGCTGGCGCAGAGTCACTCTGAATGTTGACCGGCAGGCACCTCAGGCAATCAATCGCAGCGTACTTACTTTTGAACTCATAGGAGATATGTTTGAATCCAAAGCTCAATAATCAGTCGCAGTATGAATCACTCTGCACGTTCATGCTGGTGGCTTTTTTGTTGCAACCTGTTCAGGCCTTTGCAGGTGAACAAAAGTCCGAAATACCCATGACAGGGACTACCACCGTTGAAGAGCTGTTGCGCCTTGACGCCCGTGCTGCCCTTGAGGCCGCGCGCAGGCAGGTCTTTGGAACTGCACCCGGCGCGACAGTGGCTGCGGCATCAAATGATCTGCCGGTGCTGATCGCGATATACGGGACAGGGCGCAATCTTTCGGCTGAGCTCCTGATCGCGGGACGCACCGTGATTTATCACGTTGCCGGTAAGCAACCTGCTTCGGGTGTAGCGCATGGCTACGGGCTTGAGCGTATTGCACCACCGTGTGTCTATTTAACAAAAGACCAGTCCAAAGAGATCGTATGTCTTGAATCGCGTGCGCCATGAAACTGACCTTCAATGAACGCTCTCCCGTCATAAAGCCCTGGAAGGTCCGTGCGCATCGTGTGATTCATTCCCCCGATGAATTGTTAGCGATCAGGCCTGCTTTTCGTCGTTCCCTGTGTCGCGAACTGGATGTCGTCGCACTGAGCAGTCGGATATGCCCGGTCGTATTTGATGACGGAACCGCTGGAATTTTCGTTTTGTCAGATTATTGTCATGATGATCAAACCCTTGCGTTACTGGATTTGTTGCAGACGCGCGGATTCAGGCTTAATGAGCCGAGTCTATTCGTACTGTCTCCCACAATGATGATCGCTA